>NZ_JAUCMM010000003.1:0-424268 GCF_030362975.1 Curtobacterium subtropicum | reverse complement strand
ACGGCTCAGAGACCGAACGCCGACAAGCGCTCCCGGGCTGGCTCCACTTCTACAATCACCACAGGACTCACTCCGCCATCGGAGCACCACCCATCAGCAGACTCAACAACCTGCCTGAACATCACAGTTAGCCGATCGATCGACGGGCCGCCCAACGCCGTACGCTCGCCGCACGAGACGCGTTCTCGATTTCCTCGGCATCACCCGGGCGAAGGGGTCACCTCGGTCCGAGATGCTCAGCGCGGTCATCGGGGGTGTCGGGCTGTTCTTCGTGCTCACTGGTGGTTCGGTGATCGCCGGCAACGTGGAAGCCGGTAGCCCCGCCGCGGCCTGGATCGGTGGCGCTCTGATCGTCGTGGGCGTGGCGTGCTGGGTCGTGGAGGGCGTTCTGAGTAGTCGACCGACAGGCGGCGGCCCGTCTCAGTAGCCGGTCCTGCCACGAACAAGCCAGACCAATTGCCATCACCGCAGCTTCTTCTGTCTCAGGTGACTGGTCCGGTGATGTTCTCGATGAGCGCCCCTGGTGCGGACGACGGTGCCGGCGCCTCTCGTCTCGGTCAGGTCGGGCAGGTCGTGGCCGAGATCCTGGGCGGTGTCGTGGAGGAACCCGGTGGAAGTGTGCCTTCGGTCCCGTCGAGCAGCAGAGTGTTCCGACCCGTCTGAGAGTCGGCAAACCGGTCGTCGTGGACCGAGCAGGGACGACGACCGGCCGTCGCTCGGTAGCGTCTGCCCTGTGCCGACGGGGTCACGGCCGCCTCACGCCGACCCGGAAGACCCACCATGCACCTGCGCCGCTCCCCTGCGCCCACCACCGTCCGACCGAGCACCTGGACCGACCCCTACGGTCGGCTCGCGGTCCGGTGCCTGCAGACCGTCGTGATCGTCGTGGTGATCGGTGGGATCGTCGCGGCCGCGACGACGCTGAGCCTCGTCACGATCCCGGTGCTGCTCGCGCTCATCGTCGCCTCGGCGCTGTACCCGCTGGTCGCCTGGCTCCGCCGACACGGGGTGCCGTCCGTGCTCGCCACGACGATCGCGTTCGTGGGCGTCCTCGCCGCGGCCGCCGGGGTGCTGTGGTTGCTCGTCGCCGCCTTCGCCGGGCAGTGGCCCGCGCTGCAGGCGTCGGCGGTCGACGGGCTCCAGCAGGTGCAGGACGTCCTGCACGAGCTACCCGTCCGGGTGACCGACGGACAGATCGAGGACGCGGTCTCCGGCCTCGTCGACTTCGTCACCAGCGCACGGTTCGGGGCGGGCGCGATCGCGGGCATCTCCGCCGTCACGAACGTCGTCACCGGGGCCGTGCTCAGCGCGGTCATCCTGTTCTTCTTCCTCAAGGACGGGCCGGCGATCTGGGAGTTCCTGCTCCGCCCCTTCACCGGTGCGCAGTACGACCGGGCCCGGCGGATCGGGGACCGCGTGGTGACGACCCTCGGCGGGTACGTGCGCGGAACGGCCGCCGTGGCAGCGTTCGACGCGGTCGCGATCGGCACCGGGCTCGCGGTCCTCGGCGTCCCGCTGACGATCCCGCTCGCGGTGGTGGCGTTCGTGACCTCGTTCATCCCGATGATCGGCGCCCCGATCGCCGGCACCCTCGCGGCACTCGTGACGCTCGTGGCGCTCGGCCCGGTGAAGGCGGTGATCGTGGTCGCGATCGTGGTGCTCGTGAACCAGATCGAGGGCAACTTCCTGCAGCCCGTGCTCATGGGCAGGACGCTGCGCCTGCACGGACTCGTCATCCTGGTCGGGCTGACCGCGGGCACCGTGCTCGGCGGGGTGACCGGGGCGCTGCTCGCGGTGCCGCTCATCGCCGCCGGGTGGGGTGTGGTGCGGGTCTGGAACGGCGAGGACGAACCCGCGACGCCGTGGCGGCAGAAGCGACGCGAGACGGTGCCGGTCGGCTGAACCCCGGTTCAGCACCGCGGTCCGGTCACCGCGCCGCACTACGCTGCCGTGATGGACGACAGACAGCCGGACGCGAGCCGGTTCGACGGGCACGTGGTGATCGGCGGCGGCGTGGTGGGTGCTGCCGCAGCCTGGGCCCTGACCGCCCGCGGCGAGCGCGTCCTGCTCGTCGAGCAGCACGGTCGCGGGCACCTCGAGGGGTCGTCGCACGGTGCGACCCGGATCTTCCGGCAGGGCTACACCGACCCGGAGTACGTCGCGCTGACGACCCGCGCACTCGCGCTCTGGGACGCCCTCGAGACGTCCTCGGGCACGACGCTGCTCGACCGGACGGGCGCGGTCGACCACGGCCGGCCCGAGGTCGTCGACGCGATCGCCGCGGCGCTGGCGGACGCCGGGATCCCCCACGAGACCCTGACCCCGGACGAGGCCGCCGCACGCTGGCCGGGCATCGCGTTCGAGGGGCACGTCCTGACGCACGCCACGGCCGGACGCATCCGGTCGGCCGACGCGGTCGAGCTCTTCCTGACGCTCGCGGAGCGCACGGGCCTGGTCGAGCTGCGGTTCGGCAGCCGCGTCCGGGCGATCGTCGACGACGGGGACGACCTCACCGTGACGCTCGGCGACGGGACGGCGGTCCGGACGGCCAGCGTGGTGGCCGCGGTGGGGTCGTGGGCGCCCACGCTGGTGGGTGACGTGCTCGCCGGGCGCGGGGCGGTCCTCCCGGCCGTCCGCGTCACCCAGGAGCAGCCCGCCCACTTCCCCAGCCACCTGCCGGACGAAGCCTGGCCGTCGTTCGTGCACTGGGCCGACGGCGACGACGTGTACGGGCTGCTGACGCCGGGCGAGGGGGTCAAGGTCGGGTTCCACGGCACCGGGCCGGTCGTCGATCCCGACGCTCGCGACAAGCGGCCCGTGCCCGCGGAGGCCGAGCGGCTGCAGGCGTACGTCGCACGGTTCGTGCCCGGGGTCGACGCGACCCGTCCGACCTTCATCAGCTGCCTCTACGACACCACCCCGGACGAGGACTTCGTCATCGACCGGCGCGGGCCGCTCACCGTCGCGACGGGGTTCTCCGGCCACGGGTTCAAGTTCGCGCCGTTGCTCGGGGAACTCCTCGCCGACCTGGCGACCGGGGGCGAGCCGCTCCCGCGCTTCGCCCTCTGACCGCGGGCCGTCCCGCTACGGTGGACCGGTGCGCGTCGTCATCGCTCCCGACTCCCTGAAGGGCACCGCGACCGCGGCCGACGCCGCGCGGGCGGTGCGGTCCGGGTGGCTCGACGACCGGCCGGAGGACGACGTCGTCACCGTGCCGATGGCCGACGGCGGAGAGGGCACGCTCGACGCGTTCGCCGCGGCGTACCCGGCGGCCGTTCACGTCCCCGTGACGGTGACCGGGCCGGACGGCACGCCCGTCGACACGCACTGGCTGCACCTGCCCGACGGCCGGGCCGTCGTGGAGCTCGCGGCGACGAGCGGGCTGCCGCTCCTGGGTGGGTCCCTGCGCCCGGAGACCGCGACGAGCCGTGGCTTCGGTGAGGCGATCGTCGCAGCGCTCGACGCCGGGGCGACCGGGCTCGTGCTGGGCATCGGGGGCAGCGCGTCGACCGACGGCGGTCGACCGGTGCTCGAGGCGCTCGGGCTGACCGTCGACGCATCGGGCGCGGTCGACCGCTCGGAGCTCCGGCCGCTGCCCACCGGCGGTGTGGTGGTGCTGACCGACGTGACGTCGCCGCTGCTCGGCCCGTCCGGCGCGGTCGCGGTGTTCGGACCGCAGAAGGGCATCACGCCCGACAGGGCACCGGCGTTCGAGGAACGGCTGACCGGGTGGGCGGCGAGCCTGCCCGAGGTCGACCCGGCGACGCCGGGGTCGGGCGCCGCGGGCGGGGTCGGGTTCGGGCTGCTCGCCTGGGGTGCGACGCTCGCACCGGGAGCGCGGGCGGTCGCGGACGTGCTCGGACTGCCCGCACTGCTCGACGGCGCCGACGTGGTGGTCACCGGCGAGGGGCGCTTCGACGAGCAGAGCGCCGCGGGCAAGGTGCCGTCGGTCGTCCGGGCGCTCGCGGCGGAGCACGCGCCGGCAGCCCGGGTGGTACTGGTCGCGGGGGAGATCGCGGCGCGGCTGGACGACTTCGACGCGGCGGCCTCGCTCGTGGTGCTCGCGACGCAGACGACCGGGGAGCCGGACGACGCGTTGCGCGACCCGATGCGCTTCGCGACGATCGCCGGGCAGCGGTTGGCGCGTCTCGTCGGCTGAGCCCCACGGCCGACGCGGCTGAGCCCCACGGCCGACGCGACTCAGCCCCACGGCCGACACGGCTGAGCCCCGCGGCCGACGCGGCTGGACCCCGCGGCCGCCGCGGCCGCGCCCCGACACCGCCGCGCCCCGACACGCCCGTCCGTGTCCACGAGGGGTGCCCCGGTGCAACCTCCCTGTCCCCAGGGCGCGGGACCACACTGGAGTGCGGGCCGCACCCGGCCCGAGAACACCCCCACGAGGAGACCAATGCGCACCGTCAACGCGTACGCGGCACCGTCGGCCACCGAGCCGCTCGTCAAGACCACCATCACCCGCCGTGACCTCGGCCCGAACGACGTCGAGATCGACATCGCCTACGCCGGCATCTGCCACTCGGACATCCACACCGTCCGCGGCGAGTGGGGCCCGATCGAGTACCCGCAGGTCGTCGGGCACGAGATCGTCGGCCACGTGTCGGCCGTCGGCTCCGCCGTCACGAAGCACCAGGTGGGCGACCGCGTCGGCGTCGGCTGCATGGTGAACTCCTGCGGCGAGTGCGAGCAGTGCGTCGCGGGCCAGGAGCAGTACTGCCTGAAGGGCAACATCCAGACCTACGCGGGCGTCGACCCCGCGGACGGCTCGATCACCCAGGGCGGGTACTCCGAGGCCGTCGTCGTGAACGAGGACTTCGTCCTCCGCGTCCCCGAGTCGCTCGACATCGAGAAGGTCGCGCCGCTGCTCTGCGCCGGCATCACCACGTACTCGCCGCTGCACCACTGGAAGGTCGGCCCGGGCTCGAAGGTCGCCGTCGTCGGCATGGGCGGCCTCGGCCACATGGCGGTGAAGATCGCGGTCGCGCTCGGCGCCGAGGTCACCGTCCTGTCCCAGACGACCAGCAAGCAGGAGGACTCGCTCCGCTGCGGCGCGAAGGCCCACTTCGCGACGAAGGACCCGGCGACCTTCGAGGAGCTCGCGCAGTCGTTCGAGCTCATCATCAACACCGTCTCGGCCAAGCTCGACATGAAGGCCTACCTCGGCCTGCTCGAGGTCGACGGCACGCTCGTCAACGTCGGCGCCCCGTCGGAGCCGCTCGAGGTCCCGGCGTTCGCCCTCATCCCCCGCCGCCTGAGCTGGGCGGGCTCCGCGATCGGCGGCATCGCCGAGACGCAGGAGATGCTGGACTTCTGCGCCGAGCACGGGATCCTGCCGGAGACCGAGCTCATCAGCGCCGACCAGATCAACGAGGCGTACGAGCGCGTGCTGTCCTCGGACGTCCGCTACCGCTTCGTGATCGACGCGGCCACGCTGGCCTGACGGCCTGACCGTCGGACGGGAGGCGCGGGGCCAGCCGGCACCGCGCCTCCCGTCCGGTACCCGGTCGCGGATCGACCGCGCGGCCTGTCCGCAGAACGCGAGCACATCGTCCGGGTCACGCGACGCGCCCGCTCCACCCGCCGGAGGAGAGAGGCTTGATCGATGGACGACACGACGAACGAGGGACTCCGCTCCCTGGTGTCGGTGTCCGGCAGTGACACCGACGGCGCGATCGCCGACCTCGCCGGCATGTACGCCGGCAAGGCCTGGCACTCGGCCCACGTCGACGACGACTTCTGGTACCGCTACGTCGCCGTCGGCGACGAGCGGATGAGCATCCGACGGTCGCAGATGCACGGCTCGTTGCGCGGCGACGTCGCCGTCGAGGGCGAGGTCGTCGTCCAGTGGCTCGACTCCGGCACCGCGACCGTCGACACCGGACGCAACGCGATCCGGATGCAGCCCGGCGTCCCCGTGCTGTTCCCCATCGAGCAGCGCTTCGACATGGAGTACCGCGACTGGGACCAGCGGCTCGTGCACCTGGACCGCGAGCTCGTGCTCGACGTCGCCGCGGAGCGCTTCCTGGTCGACGGGACCCTCGCGTTCGACCGCTTCACACCGCCCACGACCGCCGCGGTCGAGCGGTGGCGCGCGTCGGTGGCCTCGTCGGTGCGGGCGCTGCGTGACGGGGGCGCCGAGTCGCTCGCGTGGCACGAGTCCCAGCGCGACGTCGTCCGCTCACTCCTCGACCTCTACCGGTTCCACGGCGAACCGGCTCCCGTCGGCTGGGGCGAGCACCGGAACGCCCGGGTCCGCTCCGCCGTCGAGACGATCCATGCTCGAGCGCACGAGCCGTTGACGGTCTCGGACCTCGCGTGCGCCGCCGGCTTGAGCGTGCGCGGACTGCAGGAGTCCTTCCAGCGGACGCTCGACCGGACGCCGATGCAGTACCTGCGCGAGGTCCGGCTGCGTCACGCGCACGACGACCTGCTCCGCGCCGAGCCCGGGTCGGTGGCCGTCGCGGAGATCGCGGCTCGGTGGGGGTTCACCCACATGGGTCGGTTCTCCGGTGAGTACCTGCGGCGGTTCGGCGAGTACCCGAAGCAGACGCTGCGGCGCTGACGCCCGGTCGCTCGTCGGCGGTCGACGGTCGCTGCTCGACGGTCGCGGCTCGGCGGTCGCGGCTCGGCGGTCGCGGCTCGGCGGTCAGCCGATCTCGTCGCCGGAGGGCAGCGCGCCGCACCAGTCGACGGACGACGCCTGCACGCTCGCCTCGAGCGCACCGGAGGCTGCGTCCACGACGCTCACCAGGTCCCCCGACGCCGACCGCGTGGTGACGGCCAGGAACTGACCGTTCGGGGACGGGCACACCGCCGTCACGCTCGCGTCCTCCGGCACGCTGACGGGCAGCCGGGAGGCACGGCTCGCGTCGACACGCACGATCCGCTGGGCGAGGGTGCCGTCCCTCCGCACGTCGCCCACCACGCGCACGTACGTGTCGCCGGTGAGCGGGGCGATCCGGCCGAGGTACGGTGCCTCGGTGCTGCCCTCCGGCGCGGGCAGCGCCGTCCGCTGCCCGTCGGTCAGGTCGAGGCGGACGATGCCGGTCCCCGTCTCGACGACGGCCGTGGTGCCGCTGCCGACGAACCCGTGCAGGTAGGTGGCGCTGCCGAGCCGCACCGGGTCGTTGCGACCGCTCATGTCGACGAGCACCAGGTCGTCGGACCCGGTGCGGACCAGGGCGCTCTCGGTGCGGGGCACGTACGCCCACTGCGCGACGGTCATCGGCTCGGCACCCGCGGTCGGCTTCCCGTCGGCCGCGATCGCCGTCGGCAGGTGGGTGCCGGTCATGTCGACCACGTACAGGCCCACGTTCCGAGACTGCCCGGTGGAGGTGTCGGCGTACTCGAAGCCGAAGGACGCGCCGTCGTCGGCGACGTGCAGCGCGGTGACCCGTCCGGCGGCGCTCGGCAGCGTCAACCGCTCGACCGGCGTGCTGTCGTCCTGCACACCGCCGGCGAGCGGGACGATCTCGACGCTCGACCGGCCGTCGGCACCGCGGACGACGACGAGCGAGCGACCGAGCCGCGCGTACTCGGTGATGCCGGTGGCCTCGAACACGGTCGTCGCGCCGCCGGCGTCGAGGGAGCGGCGGACGATGCGGGCCTTCCCGCCGGAGGTCCCGGGCACGAGGGCGAGCACGTCCGTGCTGCCCGTCGTGATCGTCGTGCGGAGCTCGGAGGTGGCGGGCTGCCCGGGGGCCCGGACGTCGCGGACGGTGATCTCGTAGGCGCGGTCGTAGGCGAGCGGTCCGGCGAACTCGACCGCGATGGTGTTGCCGCTCGACGTGACGCTGTGCGGGGCGGACGGGCTGACCGTCACGGCGTCGGCGGGGACCCGCTGCAGGGCCTGGTTCGCCGTCAGGATCACGCGCTGCGCCGGTCGCGACACGAGCCCGGTGGCGTCGTACGTGACGTCGCGGAGGCGGGGTCCCTGCTGCGAGCCGACCACCGCTGCGACGGCGCCGACGAGCACGAACACCGTGATCGACGCCACCAGCCGGCGGCGGAAGCGGTCGCGCGGGCGGCGGCGGAGCGGGCCGGTGTCGTGGGACTCGAAGGGTGCGGGCGTGACGGGCATCAGTACTCGTACGGGTCCGACGGCTGGTCGATGTCGCGGACGGTCGCGGCGCGGATGACGATCCGTGCGTCGGCGGACTGGTCCGGGTTCGCGGCGAGCTTCCCAGCGACCCGGACCCACTGGTCGGCGTCGGGCACGGGACCGTCGACGACCACGCCGAGGCCGACCGGCTGGGCGTCGACCGCGCAGCAGCTGATCACGAAGCGGGTCAGGGTGAACGACCCGTCCGACCCGGGCACCACGAAGCCGGAGAGCTCGACCGGCTTGCCGACCAGCGCCGTCGTGTCCGTGGTCTGGCGGATGAGCGCGGCCCAGTCCTTGACGCCGTACTCCGAGGTGTCGACGCCCTCGCTGCCGAGCAGGGCGACGTCCTGGGTCCCGGTGGCGTTCGACAGGGTCGGGGTGTCCACGCTCCGCTGCTGGGCGGTCCGGGCGGACAGCGTCGTCGGCGGCAGCACGAGCATCGCGACCGTGACCCCGACCGTGGCCGCCGCCGCGATGCCGCCGACGACGCCGCGGGTGATGCGCGCGGCGCCCGGCGCCCGGCGACGGACGGCCCGGGCGGCGTCGGAGCCGTGCTCGTACGCGGTCTCGTCCGCGTGGGCGTGCGCGCCCCCGCCACCGTGTTCGTCGACGTGGGCGTGCGCGCCCGGGTGCTCGTGCCCGTCGTCGTGGGCGTGCCCGTGACCTCGTGCCACCGCGACGAGACCCGCCACCGAGGCCGGCACGGCGACCGCGGCCAGGACGACCGTGAACAGGTCGTACCGCGGGTTGATGTACAGGTCGAGGTGTCCGACCAGCGCGAGCCACAGCGTGCACAGCGCCACCGCGAGCACCGACCCGAGCCCGAGGTACGCGGGAGCCTTCTCAGACGAGGACATTCATCACCAACCCGACCGCCGCGGTGAACAGGACGCAGACGACGGCGAGCAGCACCAGGAAGCGCGCACGGAACGTCGTCCGGAGCAGGGCGATCATCTTGACGTCGATGATCGGCCCGATGAGCAGGAACGCCGTGATCGACCCCGGCAGGAAGGTCGAGGCGAAGGACAGCGCGAAGAAGGCGTCGACGTTCGAGCACAGCGAGATCGTCATCGCCAGGAGCATCATCGCGGCGACCGACAGCACCGGGTTGGCACCCACCGCGACGAGGGTCGACCGGGGCACGGCCACCTGGATCGCGGCCGCCAGTCCGGCACCGACGAACAGCGCCGGCATCATCGTCGCGGTCTCGCCACCGAACTGCGACGCGCTCTCGCGCCAGCGGTTCCGGGAGCGCGGTGCCCCGACGGCCGCGCGGCAACGGGCCTCGAACGCGGGCAGGAGCAGCTCGGCCGGGCGACGGTGCGCGGCGACGATCCACCCGACCAGGTTCGCGAGCACGAAGCCGCCGACGATCCGGACGACGAGGATCCACCCGGACCACCCGAACGCCTGCGCCGTGCTGATGATGACGAGCGGGTTGAGGATCGGCGCGGCGACCAGGAAGGTCACGGCCTCGGCCGGGGTGAACCCGCGCATCATGAGTCCGCGGGCGAGCGGCACGTTCCCGCACTCGCACACCGGGAAGAGCATGCCGATGAGCGAGATCACCGCGCGCCTGGGCAGCGGCCGCTCGGGCAGGATCCGCTCGAGCACGCCGGCCGGCACCCAGACCTCGACCACGATGGACAGCACGATGCCGAGCACGACGAACGGCAGCGACTCGACCACGACGCTGATCGCCAGGGTCAGGAAGTCCTGCACGACGTCGGGCAGCCCGGCGGTCCCCACGCTCGGCGACACCACGCGCACGCCGAGCAGCACCACGACGGCACCGAGCACCAGGCCGGGGCCGGTGAGCGTGCGGGTCGGGGCGGGGCGAGTGGGAGCGCTCGTCACCGGGACAGGATAGGCGAGCATCGTGCCCGCTCCCTCGGAGCCGCGCGGCGCCCCGGTCCCCTGCCCGGCTCAGGCGGTCGGCAGGCCCGTCAGGTGCCGGTCGAGCAGGTCGATCGCCCACTCGCCGGACTCCCCGGGTGCGAGGCGCGTGACGTGCACCGCCAGGCCGTCGACGAGCGCGTGGAGCCGGCAGGCCTCGTCCGCCCGCTGGTCCTCGGGCACCCCGACGAGGGCGACGATCTGGTCGCACCACGCCCGCATCTCGGCGACGACCCGGTCCAGCGCGGGCCGGAGCGCGGCGTCGGTGAGTGCCGCGTTGCCGAGCGCCAGGTACACGTCGAGCTCGACCACGCGCTCGTCGTCGAGCGGCAGCAGCTCGAGCAGGATCCGCCGCGCGGTCTCGCCGTCCGGGAGCCCCTCGGGGATCGCGTCGATGCGCTCCCGGGTCCGGTCGAACACGAGCGTGATGGTGTGCTCGCGCATCGCGGCCTGCGTCGGGAAGACGTAGCGCACGGTGCTCGGCGGGAGGCCGGCCTCGGCGGCGACCCCGCGGACGCTCAGGGCGCCCAGGCCGTCGCGCGCCAGGACCCGGCACGCGGCATCGGAGACGCTGAGCCGGCGCCGTTCGAGGTCCTCGCGAGTGGTCACCACGCCATACTCGCACGGTCGTGCGACTCGTGCTACCGTCGGTCCAGCAAGAGTCGCACAGTCGTGCGACTCGACACGTCATCACGAGGGAAGGAGACGCCGTGGCTTGGGTCGTGCTCGTCCTGTCCGGGGTGCTCGAGGCGGTGTGGGCCACCGCGCTGAGCGCGTCGAACGGGTTCAAGAGGGTGGTGCCGACGATCGTGTTCGTCGCCGGCATGGTGCTCAGCATGGTCGGACTCGCGTTCGCCATGAAGGCGATCCCGGTCGGCACCGCCTACGCGGTGTGGGTCGGCATCGGGGCGTCGCTCACGGTCGTCGTGGCGATCCTCCGCCGCCAGGAGGCCGCGTCGATCACCCGCGTCGCCCTCGTGCTCGGGCTGGTCGCCTGCGTGGTCGGCCTCAAGGTGGTGAGCTGAGGTGGCGTGGCTCGTCCTGTTCGTCAGCGCGGCGCTCGAGACCGTCTGGGCCACGGCGCTCGGCGCGAGTGACGGCTTCACCGTCCCGGGTCCGACGGCCCTGTTCGCGGTCACGATCGTCGTGAGTCTGGTGGCGTTCGGCTACGTGCTCCGGCACATCCCGATCAGCACGGCCTACGCGGTGTGGACCGGGACCGGTGCAGCCCTCACGGTCCTGTGGGGCATGGCGACCGGGGCCGAACCGGTCACGTTCCTGCGCCTGCTGTTCATCGCCGGGATCGTCGGCTGCGTGGTCGGCCTGAAGCTCGTCCCCGCCCGCCCGGCAGCCCCGACCCCGAGCTCGGGATCACCTCGCGCGTGAGAGGCCGTTCCGTGCGTAGGAGACTCTTCCGCGCGTAGGAGGCTCTTCCGCGCGTAGCGGATCGGAAGTTCCGACCTTTCTCGCGCGGAACGGCATCCCAGGTCGGGTGCGATGGGCCGGAACGCGCGTGGTCACGGCCTGGAGGCGCGGTGCCAGCTGGCACCGTGCCTCCAGGCCGTCACGGGGTCACGTGCTCAGACGGACGCGCCGGTCCACTCGTCCTCGGCTGCGACGTGGTCGCTGCCCGCGGTCCCCGCGGCGAGCGCGGCGGCCACGCGGTCGGCGTGCGACGGCGGGTCGGACGGCACGTGCGCCGGACGGTCCGCCTCGTTGATCCTCCGGAGCTCGGGGACGATGTCCTCGGCGAGGATGTCGATCTGCTCGAGCACCGTCTTGAGCGGCAGCCCGGCGTGGTCGATGAGGAACATCTGACGCTGGTAGTGCCCGACGTGGTCCTTCATCGTGGCGTAGCGGTCGATGACCTGCTGCGGCGACCCGACGGTGAGCGGCGTCTGGGCGGTGAAGTCCTCCATCGACGGGCCGTGGCCGTACACCGGGGCGTTGTCGAAGTAGGGGCGGAACTCGTCCCACGCGTCCTGCGAGTTCTTCCGCGCGAAGAACTGCCCGCCGAGGCCGACGATCGCCTGGTCGGCGGCGCCGTGCCCGTAGTGCTCGAAGCGCTGGCGGTACAGCCCCACCATCTGCTCGGTGTGCTGGATCGGCCAGAAGATGTTGTTGTGCAGGAACCCGTCGCCGTAGTAGGCGGCCTGCTCGGCGATCTCGGGGGTGCGGATCGACCCGTGCCAGACGAAGGGCGGGACGCCGTCGAGCGGACGCGGGGTCGACGTGAAGCCCTGCAGCGGGGTGCGGAACTTCCCCTGCCAGTTCACGACGTCGTTCTCCCACAGCTGGCGGATGAGCGCGTAGTTCTCGATGGCCAGGTTCACGCCCTGGCGGATGTCCTGCCCGAACCACGGGTAGACCGGGCCGGTGTTGCCGCGCCCCATCATCAGGTCCATGCGGCCGTCGCTGATCACCTGGAGCATCGCGTACTCCTCGGCGATGCGCACCGGGTCGTTCGTCGTGACGAGGGTCGTGCTCGTCGAGAGGGTGATGTGCTCCGTGCGTCCCGCGAGGTAGCCGAGCATCGTCGTCGGGCTCGACGCGACGAAGGGCGGGTTGTGGTGCTCTCCGGTGGCGAAGACGTCGAGGCCGGCCTGGTCGGCGTGCTCGGCGATCGTCAGGATGTCCCGGACGCGCCGGGTGCCGTCCGGTGTGGTGCCGGTCGTGGGGTCCGTCGTGACGTCGCTGACGGTGAAGATCCCGAACTGCATGGTGCCCGCCTCCTGGTGCTGGCCGTGGTGCCGCTGGTGGTGCGGCGACTTTCGATGCGTTTGCATCGACTTGCCGGGTACAACGTACCGCAGCCCCGGGCATTCCCGCCAGTGTCGGACGGCCCCGGTGCGCTCGGCGGCGCGGTGGGAGCGCGTCCACGTCCGTCCGGCGCCGTCCGGCGCTGCGGGCTCCGGGCGCTCAGCGATGCGGCGGGAGCGCGTCCGCGTCCGTCCGGGCCGCGTGGTGGAGGCCGTCGGCGAGCCAGACGACCGTGACGACCGCGAGCACGCTGACGCTCGACGCCATCCGACCGGCGACCAGGACGGCGGCGTGCAGGTCGGCGACACCGGTCAGCCCCGCGACCACGGCGACCACGCCGACCAGGAAGGTGACGCCCGTCGCGAGCAGGAGCAGCGCCGTGACCACGCGACGAGGGCCGCGACGGCCGTCCCGGTCACCGCGCTCGCCTCGGTCGACCCGCGGACCGACGGCACGGACGAGTCCGAGCCAGAACAGGGCGATCGCGCACGCACCGACGATGTCGCTCACCCGGTGCCAGCCGTACACGACGGTCTGGTTCGCCACGAAGACCGCGTAGGCGGCGCCCGCGAGCGTCACGACCGGCCGCCAGCGCCGCGGCGTCACGAGGAGCACCGCGAAGAGCGCGGCGAGTGCGATCGTCGCGTGTCCGGAAGGGTACGAGTTGGGTGTCTCCGACTGGGCGATCTCCGGGCGCTCGGCGATACGCTTCACGAGCGTCGAGGTGGCTGCCGACGCGAGCACCACGACGCCCGCTCCGAGTCCCACCGCGAGCCGGCGTCGGGCGAACGCGACGGCGGCGATCACGACGACCAGCAACAGGATGACCGGCACCGAGATGACGTTCAGTGCAGTGTCCGACCCGAACAGGTCGGACTCCCGGACCCCGCCCAGCGCGGCGTCCTCGACCCGCTGCCCGACCGGCGTCAGCACGGCGACGGCGTAGACGAGAGGCACGATCACGAACCCCAGAGCCGCCAGCAGACCCCACCGCAACCGCCGCGACACCAACGGTCCGCGCGACTCGGGCGCGGTGCGTTCGGGCGTGCGGGTCACCGGTGTGGTCCTCCTCGGTGTGGCGTTCATCGGTCTCCTCGTCCGGCTGCTGTCGCGCGGGCGATTCGGACGGTCGGGGTCCGACACGATACCGTTGGTCCGCCGGTCCGCGCCTGTGAACCAGGGGTCAGCCACCTCAGGATCCGACGCCGGCGCCGCCCGTACGGCACGGGCAGGTGCTCCGGCTCCCGTCGCCGGCACGTCCGGTGCGACCACCCTGTACCAGGAGGAGACCGAAGTGGCCATCAAGGAACCCAGCATCACGGCGTCGCCGAACCGGGGCCTCGCCCTGACGGCGGGAGCCCTCCTGGCGCTCTGGGGCTTCCTCGGCTTCTTCTTCGCCGCAGACGGCGACCCGGGCTTCTTCAGCCGCGAGGGCGGGATGCTCTGGAACGCCTTCGGCGTCAACCCGGCGATGTGCCTGCTCTGGATCCTGCTCGCCGTCGTCCTCCTCATCACGGGCCTCGGCACCACCATCGGTTCACGGAACGGCAACCGCCTGGTCGGCATCGTCCTCGTCGTGATGGCGGTCTACGGCTTCGCGCTCGGTGGAACCTCGGCGAACGTCTTCGCACTCACCTTCGCGGACAACCTGTTCCACGCGATCGTCGGTGTGGTCCTGCTCCTCACGGCCTTCGGGGCCGACCACGAGAACGTGCGGGCCATCCGGGCGGCACAGCGCGCCTGACGCTCCCGCTGATCGTCCTCGACGCCCCGTCCACCGTCCAGTGGGCGGGGCGTCGTCGTGCGGGCAGGGGCGTCGTCGTGCGGGCGCGGGCAGGGTGTCGCCGTGCGGGCAGGGGTGTCGCCGTGCGGGCGGGGCGCCGTCCCAGTCGGAGCGTCGGGACGCTCCCGGGGGCTCGGCCCGCCGGAACCGGAGCCGCTGTGGTCCCACCGAGCGGGCAGGACGTGCCGCGCGTCATCCGCCGTCCGTGCACGATCCGTCGGCGCCGGCCTCCGAGCGTGACGGGTCCGGCCCGCTCGGCGGAGTGTACGACGGGGCGGCAGCCGGGGCAGCCGGGGCAGCAGGGGCAGCAGGGCCGGGCCGGGCGGCGGCGGGGTCAGGCGCCGTCGGGGCGGGGCGCTGCCTCGAGCTCGGTCGCGACGACCCGCGGCGCCTCGGACATGAACCGGCGGACGTCGAGGTCCACGATGATGTCCTGCGGGCGCAGCGGGCGGGTCAGGTAGAGCCCCTCGAGCGACGTCAAGCGCGAGAGCGCCACGTACGTCTGCCCGGCGCTGAACACCCGGTTGCCGAGGTCGACCACCGCGCGGTCGTACGTCGACCCCTGCGACTTGTGGATCGTGACCGCCCAGGCCAGGCGCAGGGGGAACTGCTGGAACTCCCCCACGGTGTCCTTCTTGAGTTCCTTCTTGTCCGGGTCGTAGGAGTACTTGAACTTCTCCCACACGGACGGCTGGACCTCGAACGACTCCCCGTCGACGTCGACCCACACGGTGTCCCGGATGGTGGTCACGACACCGAGGGTGCCGTTCACCCAGCGCTGGTCCGGGTCGTTCCGCAGGAACATCACGTGGGCGCCGGGCTTCAGCTCGAGGGCTTCGTCGGCCGGGAAGTTCCGTCCGCCGAAGTCGCCGTTGACGTCCGCACGGGCGGTCTTCACCTTGCCCGGCAGCCGATCGAGGGCCGCCTTGTTGATGCGCGAGACCGTGTCGTTGCGGGTCGCCAGCGTGATGGCGTCGTCCGGGGCCGGACGGGCGCCGGCGGTGTTGAGCTGCCCGGCGATGTCGGCCGTGACCCGCCCGTGCCGCACCGCCGTCAGCATCGCGGCGAAGGCGTCGTCGCGCTGCCGGTGCACGGTCGCGAGCTCGACGATGTGCAGCTCGGCCTCGAGCCAGACCTTCGCGTCGAAGAACCACATCGACCGGTAGTGGTCGGTGAAGTAGGCGCGCTCGTCGCCGTCGCCGGGGACCGGGGGGAGCTGGTACGGGTCACCGAACATGACGACCTGCACGCCACCGAACGCCTCGAACTGGCGCCCCCGGGCCTTGCGGAGCGAGCGGTCCATCGCGTCGAGCAGGTCGGCGTTGACCATCGAGACCTCGTCGATGACCAGGGTGTCGATCGTGTTGAGGAGCTTCCGGGTGTCCGGGCCCTGCCGGAGCTCGGCGTCCGCGATGAGCCCGATCGGCAGCCGGAAGAGCGAGTGGATCGTCTGTCCGCCGACGTTCAGCGCGGCGACGCCGGTCGGTGCGCAGATGACGACCTGCTTCTCGGTGTTCCACGACAGGTGGTTGAGGAGCGTGGACTTCCCCGTCCCCGCGCGTCCGGTGATGAAGACGTGGTCGCGGGTGTGCTCGATGTACTCGAAGACCGCACGCTGTTCGGCGCTGAGCTCGACGCTCACCGGTCGCCCGCCCCCGCAGCCGCCGGTCCCGCCAGCGCTGCCGGGTCGGCCGCCGGTGCCGGATCAGCCGCCGCCGGATCGGCTGCCGGACCAGCCGCGGGGGTGCCGCCGCCGGCGCCGTCCGTGGACGATCGGTCGGGCGTGGCACGGTCACCGCGCAGTCGGACCAGCGTCACGACGACCACCGTCACGAGCAGCGCGATCCCCGCGACGACGAGGACGACGCCGGCGCGGGCCTGGTCCGCGACCGGGGTCGGCCCCCACTCGCGGCCCATCGCGCCGAACCACGATGCCTGGAGCAGCCCGAGCGGCCCCTGCATCGCGATGCCGAGCGAGACCGTGCCCGCTGCCACCACGACCGCGCCGACGACCCGCACGAGCGCGGCACCGGTGCTCGCTGCCCGGGCACCGGCGGCCACGGGCGTGAGGAGCGTGGGGACGGCGAGCAGCCCGACGAGCACGAGTCCGAGGTCGACCAGGGTGCGTCCGGCCGGGTCGCTCACCGACCACCGCAGCACCTGGGTGGCGTACAGGCCCCACCACACCGCTGCGAGGAGCACGAAGGACGGGAAGGGCTGTGCCAGGTACCGCGCGACGCCGTTGTCGACGAGCAGTCCCGTCCACTCGCGGACGCCGGTCGATCCGTCGTGGCGCGGGTGCACGGCGGCCCGGATGAGCTGCACGGGCGCCGCAGCCCACAGGAGCGCGGGGACGACGAGACCGAGCAGCACGTGCGCACCGACGTTGGCGGACACCAGGAAGCGGTCGTAGGTGTGCAGCGAGCCGGACGTCGCCACGACCAGCGTCACGACCGCGATCGCGGCGGCGACCGTGCGCCGCACCGGCCAGGAGCGTCCTCGACGACGCAGTCGGACCACGCCGGCGGTGTACGCGGCGGCGGCGAGCACCGCGGCCATCAGCCAGAAGAGGTCGACGTTCCAGGCCGTGAGCCACCCCCACGACCCCGGGTCGCCCGGCAGCGGGTCGTCGGTCAGCAGCTCGGCGGGCGTCGGGTTCGTGGTCTTGCTGAGGGCGACCTCGCCGATCGGGGTCGCGGTGCGCCCCAGTGCCGCGGCGAACCCGCTCGCCAGCCCCATGACGGCGAGTTCGACCAGCACGAGGGTCCAGAACGGACCGCGGCGCTCCGGTGCGTCGGTCAGCGACCTGATCGTCCTCCGACGCTGCACCGCACCGAGCACGCCGATGGCGACGAGCGCGGCGGTCTTGACGAGCACGAGGACGCCGTAGGGGGTGAGCAGGTTCGCGGGGGTGCCCACGCGGATGATCGCGGACGCCGTCCCCGACACGGCGACCAGCACGAAGCAGCCGAGCGCGATGCTCGAGTAGCGGGCGACGACGAGCGGCAGCCGGTCCCCGGGCAGCACGCCCCGCAGGAGCACGACGAGCAGCAGCCCGCCGACCCACAGCGCGGCGCCGACGAGGTGCAGCCCGAGCGCGGTGACGGCCGAGTCGTGGCTCGCGGTCCCGGCGGCGTGCCCCTGCTGCGCGAGCGGGACGAGTCCGACCATGGCGACGCCGGCGGTGAGGGCGACCATGCCCCGACCACGGACCGCGAAGCAGAGCACCGTCACGGCAGCGGCGACCAGCACGGCGACCAGCCACGCGGTGCCGAGGTCGGTGCCGGTGAGGAACACCCCCATCGACTGGCCGAACTGCTCGTCGAGGCTCAGGGCCGACCCGGCGACGGACAGGAAGGTGAAGAAGGTCGTGGCAGCAGCGGCGACCGTCCAGACCGCGGCGGCCCCGGCTGCGACGTCGATCGCACGGTTCCACTCGGGCCGGGTGCGGGACAGCCCGACGACGGTGAGCGCCAGGCCGCCGATCGTGGCCGCTGCGGACAGGTCCACGACGAGTCGGGCGATCGGCAGACCGAAGCGCACGACCGCGCCCGGGTCCGCGATGAGCGCACGATCCGCCCCGCCGCCGATCACGAGGGCGACGAGGAGCGAGACGAACCCGACGAGCAGCAGCACGGCGGGGCCGGCGATGCGTGCGATCCGGTCCACCCGACAAGCCTAGGCGCTGCCCGACCGACCGGGGCACGCCGGTGGGCCGACCTGTGGGCGGTGGCCGTGCCTCCCGGCTGTGCAGGAGCGGACCTACCGGAGCGAGCCCGCCGGACGGACCGGCCCCGGGAACGACGGAAGGGACGGCCGAAGCCGTCCCTTCCGGTGCTGCTGAGCGGTCTTACTTGACGGCAGCCTTGAGCTTGGAGCCGGCGCTGACCTTGACCGAGTCGCTCGCGGCGATCTCGATGGCGTCACCCGTCTGCGGGTTGCGGCCGGTGCGCGCGGCGCGGTGGGTCTTCTCGAAGGCGATCCAGCCCGGGATCGTGACCTTGGTGCCGTCGGCGACCGACGACGAGACGACGCTGAACAGCGCGTCGACGACGCCGTTGACGGTGGCCTGGCTCTGGCCGGACTCCTGCGCGACGGCAGCGACGAGCTCGGTGCGGTTCAGTGACTTGTCAGCCATGGATGTCCTCCTCGGACTTCTTGCAGTGTCGGTGGGACGTCGGGACGCCCGCCCGCCCGGAGCGGGGTGCCCTGGACGTGGTGGTCCCGGGGGCGGTGACGCCCGGCGGAACCGTCAGCGAACCTACCAGCCGTGCGGTGTCCGGACGACCGACTCGCCCGGATTTCCGGGGTTGTCGAGGGTCTGGAGGGGTCCGAGTGACGGATGAGGCGACGATGTACCCCGCCGGGGCCCGGACGACGAACGCCCCGTCCCTCTGCAGGGACGGGGCGTTCGGTGGAGCTGGTGCTTACCAGGAGCTCTTCGTGATGCCCGGCAGCTCGCCACGGTGGGCCATGTCGCGGAAGCGGACACGGCTGATGCCGTACTCACCGAGGTGGCCACGGGGGCGACCGTCGATGGCGTCGCGGTTGCGGTAGCGGACCGGCGACGCGTCGCGCGGGAGCTTCTGCAGGCCGACGCGGGCGGCCTCACGCGACTCGTCGGTGCCGTTCGGGTCCACGAGGGCCTTCTTCAGCTCGAGACGACGCTCGGCGTAGCGCGCGATGACCTCGGCGCGCTGGTTGTTCTTCGCGATCTTGCTCTTCTTCGCCATGCTTAGCGCTCCTCACGGAAGTCGACGTGCTTGCGGATCACCGGGTCGTACTTCTTGAGCACGAGGCGGTCCGGGTTGTTGCGACGGTTCTTCTTGGTCACGTAGGTGAACCCGGTCCCCGCGGTGGAGCGGAGCTTGATGATCGGACGGACGTCCTGACCCTTCTTGGCCATCAGATCTTCTCCCCACGGGCGAGGAGATCCTTGACGACGGACTCGATGCCGCGTGCGTCGATCACCTTGATGCCCTTTGCGCTGAGCGTGAGCGTGACGTTACGACGAAGCGAGGGCACGTAGTACGTCTTCTTCTGCACGTTCGGGTCGAAGCGACGCTTCGTCCGGCGGTGCGAGTGCGAGATGTTGTGTCCGAAGCCGGGGGTGGCTCCGGTCACCTGGCACACTGCTGCCATGGTTTCCTCCTGAGGTACCGAGCGACCGGACGGCCGCTCCCAAGGTCACTTGCCTGGCGCGCACGCGCTCGTCACCGGAGGTGACCGCAGCGAGGGGGTTGTACGCGCCGCCCAGACCCACGGGCCCTGTCGAAGGACCTGTGAGCACCGCGCGACCGCGGCGTACGCGACGGTCGGAGGGCTTGGAACAACTGGGTCTGCCACGCGGACGCGGCGGACCAGGGGTCAACGTTACGGGACGGCCGCGCGTGTCGCAAGCCGGGCCTCCCGGTCGGGCTGCACCGGCGCCGACCTGGAGGCGCGGCTCGACCCCGGCGCTCCGGCTTCCGTTCCCCGCCCTGCCCGGTCCGGTCCGGCCACTTCCCGTCGCAGGACATGCCGTCGGTCGACCCGGCGGACGGCAAGTCGTGCGACCAGGACGGCCGCGGACGGCAAGTCCTGCGACCAGGACGGCCGCTGGCCGAAGCCCGCAACCCGGGCGGCCCCGGCCGACCGCCCGCCGCCTACGGCCCGTCGGTCGGCCGCGGCGCCAGCGCCTGCACGAGCAGCTCGCCGAGCTCCCGCGGCGCCGTGACCATCGGCCAGTGCCCGGTCTCGAGCCCCACGATCGTCAGGTCCTCGACCGCGACGAGCTCGGTCGTCCACGCGTGGTGCTCGGCCACCATCGCCGCCAGGTCCTCCGCCGGGATCTCGCACGACACCACGGTCGCCGGGATCCGGTGCCGAGCGGGTTCCGCGTAGTGGAAGGGGTCGGTGGGCACGGCCGCGGGCTCCGGGACCGCCCGGCGCTCGAACTCCTCGCGGAGCGCCGGCGTCATCCCCCGCACGGTCGCCGGCTCCCACACGTCCCACGACGGCAGCGGCACGACACCGTCCACCACGGGCAGCTCGTCGTTCACCACGGCGCCGTCCGGCCCGGGGAAGGTGTCCACGTAGAGCAGGTGCGCGACGAGCGAGGGGCGCTGGTCCGCCGCCATGAGCACCATCGGCCCGGCACCCGAGTGCCCCGCGAGCGCCACCGGCTCGTCCGGCGTCGCCACGGCGTCGAGGACCGCCACGATGCCCGCGACCTGCTCGTCGAGCGTGGCGCCCGTCCGGGTGATCGCCTGGACGGAGTGCCCGGCCTCCTGCAGGACGGGCGTCACCTCGTCCCACGCGCTCGCGTCGAGCCAGAAGCCGGGCACCAGGATGACGTGCATGCGCGGGAGGTTACTCGCCGGTCCGGGCCGCGGTGCAGACCGCACACTCGCCGAAGATGTCGACGACGTGGCTCGCGTTGGTGAAGCCGTTCGCGGCCGCCACCTCCTGCGCCCACCGCTCGACCGGGTCGGCCTCGATCTCGACCGTGCGGCCGCAGTTCCGGCAGATCAGGTGGTGGTGGTGCGCGTCGGTCGTGCAGGCCCGGTACAGCGACTCGCCGTCCTGCTGCAGCGAGTCCGCGTCACCCTCGGTCGCCAGGTCGGCGAGCGCCCGGTACACGGTGGCCAGTCCGATCGTGGAGCCGCCGTCCCGCAGGTGCTGGTGGAGCGCCTGCGCGCTGACGAACCCCTCGGTGCCGGACAGCGCGCTGCGCACGGCCTCGCGCTGCCAGGTGTTCCGCTTCGGCTTCTGCACGGCGTTCACGCGGTGACTCCTTCCCTGCGGGTCGCGTCGGTCGACGCGTCGTTCCCGGTCTGGAGGCGCGCCCCGCCCCCGTCGGTCTGCTCGCGGTCCGCGATGCGCTCGCGTCCGCGACGGTCCCTGCGGCTGCCGACGATGCGGCAGACCACCCAGATCACGAACGAGATCGTCGTGACGTAGGGGCTGATCGGCAGTCCCCCGCCGAGTGCGAGCAGGATGCCACCGACGACCGACACGACCGCGAAGACCGTCGAGAGCACGGGCACGACCACGGGGTGCGAGGTCAGGCGGAGTGCGGCGGCGGCGGGGGTGACGAGCAGCGAGAGCACCAGCAGCGCGCCGACGATCTGCACCGACACCGCGGTGGCGAGTCCGAGCGCGAGCATGAACACGATGGCGAGCGTCCGCACCGGCACCCCGGCGGCGGCGGCGACGTCGGGGTCGACGGACGAGAACATCAGCGGGCGCCAGATCACCAGGAGCGTCACGACGACGATCGCGGAGACGACGATCAGCGAGGTCAGCTGCGGGTTGTCGACCGAGACGATCTGCCCGGTGAGCAGCCCGAACTTGTTCGCCGCCCGACCCTTGTAGAGCGCGAGGCACAGGATGCCGAGCCCGAGGCCGAACGGCATGAGGACGGCGATGATCGAGTTCCGGTCCCGCGCCCGGGACCCGAGCAGCCCGATGAGCAGCGCGGCGACGACCGAGCCGACGAGCGACCCGGTGACGACGTTCACGCCGAACAGCAGGGCGGCGCTGGCCCCGGCGAACGACAGCTCCGAGATGCCGTGCACCGCGAACGGCATGTTCCGGGCGACGACGAACGGCCCGATGAGTCCGCCTACGATGCCGAGCACGGCGCCGGCCCAGATCGAGTTCTGCACGAGCACGAGGAGCTCGCCGTAGTCCTGGAACGAGAAGACGGTCGACAGCACGTCCATCAGATGCGCCCTTCGTCCGGGGTGGTGGCGTGCGGGTCCGGGTCGCAGTGGTGGTGCGCACCGGTCTGGTCGTGGGCCTCGTTCGCGCCGACGATGACGATCCGGCCCATGGTGCGGACGACGTCGACGGGCGTGCCGTACAGGTCGCTCAGCACGTCGGCGCGCAGGACCTCGTCGGGAGCGCCGATGCGGAACCGTCCGCCGGCGATGTACAGGACGCGGTCGACGACGTCGAGGATCGGGTTCACGTCGTGGGTGACGAACAGCACGGCGGCGTCCTGCTGCCGACGCTGCCGGTCGATGAGCTCGGTGACCCCGCGCTGGTGGCGGAGGTCGAGCGAGATGAGCGGCTCGTCGCACAGGAGCAGCGCGGGGTCGGCCGCGATGGCCTGTCCGACGCGAGTGCGCTGCTGCTCGCCGCCGGACAGCTCCGCGACCGGGGCATCGGCGAACGCGGTCGCGCCGACCTCGTCGAGGATCCGATCGATGCGCGCACGCTCGGCGCGGCTGGCGGGCAGGACGCCCCACCGGGAGCCGGTGACCCCCTGCGCGATCATGTCCCTGGCACGGAGCGGCGTGCCGGACTCCATCAGGCGCTGCTGCGGGATGTAGCCGATCCGGCGGTGTCCGCGACGGACGGGCTGTCCGAGGAACGACATCGTGCCGCTCGTGAGCCGCTGCTGGCCGAGCACGGTGCGCAGCAAGGAGGTCTTGCCGGCGCCGTTCGGCCCGAGGACGGCGACGAACTCCCCCGGCGCCAGGTCGAGGTCGAGGTGCGACCAGAGGGTCCGCGACCCGTAGGACAGTGCGGCGTCGCGCAGTTCGAGCACGGCGGAACCGCCACGGCCGGGGGCCGCAGCGGTTCGCGAGGGGGTCTGGACCGCGGTCACTTCGTGAGCGCCCCCGTGATCTCGTCGATGTTCGCCTGCTGCCACGAGACGTAATCCTCCCCCTTCGGGAGCGTCTCCGTGACACCGACCACCGGGATCCCGGCCTGGTCGGCGGCCTTCTTGACCTGCTCGGTCTCCGCGCTGGACGTCTGCTCGTTGTAGGCGAGCAGCTTCACCTGCTTCTCGGTGAACAGCTTCAGGGTGTCGTTGAGCGCGGCCGGCGGGACGTCGTCGCCCTCCTCGATCGCCTCCGAGAAGGCCTCCGGCGTCACGTTGTCGAGCCCCATCGCGTCGAACAGGTACCCGGGGACGGGCTCGGTGTACGACACCTTCTCGCCGTCGACCTTCTCCTTCGCTGCGGCGGTCTGCGCCTCGAGGTCCTCGAGCTTCGTGGTGAGGGCCTTCGCGTTCCGCTCGAAGGTGTCGGCGTGCGCGGAGTCGAGCTTCGTCAGGCGCTGCTCGACGTCGGCGACGAGCTTCACCATCGTCGGGTAGTCGTAGAAGACGTGCTCGTTGAACTCCGCGTCGCCACCCTCGTCGAGCCCGGACAGCTCCACCACGTTGATCGTGTCGGCCTTGGTGTCCGACGCCTTCGCCAGCGTAGTCATGAAGTCGTCGTACCCGCCCCCGTTCTCGATGAGCAGGTCGGCCTTCGACACCGCGAGCTGGGTCGTGGCGCTCGACTCGAACGAGTGCGGGTCCTGCGAGGGGTCGTCGAGGATGCTCGTGACCTCGACGTCCTTGCCGCCGATCTCCTGCGCGATCGAGCCGTAGACGTTGGTCGACGCGACGACCCGGACGGTGCCGTCACCCGAGGCGTCACCGGAGGCGGAGGACGTGGCGCAGCCGGTCAGCGCGAGCGCGGCGGCGCCGACGACGAGCGGCAGGGCGAGGAGGCGGCGGTTCTGCATGTTGCGAGCGTACGACTTGCTGATAACGGTTGTCAAAATCAACCTCATGACGGTCTGGCGCGCCCCGCTCAGCGGCAACGCGAAGCGTTGCGCGGGGCGCGCCGACCGAGCCTGCGAGGGAGGATGCTGCCAGCTGGCAGCGCGCCCTCAGTCCGACAGGTCCCCGGTCAGGCCTTGGTGGCCGCGTCGATCGTGCTGTCGGCGATCGTGTCGTCCTCGCGCCCGGGCGTCCGCAGGTTCCACTTCTTGATCACGAACGAGAACAGGACGTAGTAGACGACGGCGTAGCCCAGACCGATGGGGATGAGCCAGATCGCCCCGTCCGCCTTGCCGAAGTTGAGCACGTAGTCGATCGCTCCCGCCGAGAACGAGAACCCGTCGTGGATCCCGAGCGCGTTCACCAGCGCGAGCGAGGTGCCGGTGAGCACCGCGTGGATGACGTAGAGCGGGAACGCCACGAACATGAACGAGTACTCGAGCGGCTCGGTGATGCCCGTGACGAACGAGGTCAGCGCCGCGGACAACATGATGCCGCCGACGAGCTTGCGGTTCTGCGGCTTCGCGTTCCGCCAGATCGCGAGCGCGCCGGCGGGCAGCGCGAACATCATGATCGGGAAGAACCCGGTCTGGAAGATGCCGGCCGTCGGGTCGCCCGCGAGGAAGCGGGGGATGTCGCCGTGCACGATGTCGCCGGCCGCGTTCGTGAAGCTACCGAGCTGGAACCACGGGAAGAAGTTCAGCAGCTGGTGCAGACCGACGGGGATGAGCATGCGGTTCGCGAACCCGAAGACCCCGCCGCCGAGGACGGCGTTGTCCGCGACGGCCTGCCCGGCTGCGGTCAGCGCGATGTCGAAGTACCGGTACACGAAGGACATGAGCACGGCGATGACCAGGCCGGCGGCCGCGGTCAGGATCGGGACGAGGCGGCGGCCCGAGAAGAACCCGAGGAAGTCGGGCATCTTCGTCCGGTGGAAGCGCTGCCAGAGGTTCGCCGCGACGAGACCCATCACGATGCCGCCGAGCACGCCGAAGTTGATGGTGGCCTGGTCGCCGTTCGCGTCCTTCGCGCCCGCGAGGACGATCGGCGACATGACCTTCCACACCTCGTGCATGACCATGTAGCCGACGACCGCGGCGAGGGCCGTGGTGCCGTCGGACTTCTTCGCCCAGCCGATCGCGATGCCGACCGCGAAGAGCAGCGGCAGCCACGTGAAGATCGCCTGCCCGGCAGCGGAGATGACGCCTGCACCGGTCTCGAAGCCGGGGATCGCTCCGAGGAGGTCCGGCTGGCCGATGCGGTTGAGGATGCCGGCGGCCGGCATCACGGCGATGGGCAGCAGCAGGCTCCGCCCGAGCCGCTGGGCGTTCGCGAAGAGCCTCGACTGCTTCTTCGGGGTCTTCTTCTCCGGCACGTCCGTTGCAGCAGCGGTGCTCATCGGCGGTCCTCTCGTCATCGGGTGGAGCTGGGGCACTGGGGAGTTGAGTCACGTGCACGGCCCGGGTAGCCTCGGCGGTACCGCCGGGAGCGGTCCTGTCCGGTCATGACCAGTTCCGTAGTCTGAACCGGCGACCAGATGCGTGTCAACCCGGCACGGAATCCGCAACGAGGAGGAAACGATGGCCGACATCACGGCAGCCGACATCATCGCCGCACTGGGTGGCGCCGAGAACATCGACGAGGTGGAGGGCTGCATCACGCGCCTCCGCGTCGAGGTCGAGGACGGCGATCTCGTGGACAAGGCCGCCCTGCAGGCCGCGGGCGCGCAGGCCGTCGTCGGCGGTGGCACCGGGTGGCAGGTCATCGTCGGTCCGGTCGCGGACAACCTCGCGCAGGACATCAACGACGCGATCGACGGCGACGAGTCGTGACGGCGGTCCGGACCCCGTTCGCGGGCCCGGTCGTCGCACTGGCCGACGTGCCGGACCCGGTGTTCGCCGGACAGCTCGTCGGCGCCGGGGTCGCGGTCGACCCGACGGGTGCCGAGGGGACGGTCACCGCGGTCGCGCCGGTCGACGGCTCGATCGTGAAGCTGCACCCGCACGCGTTCGCGCTGCAGGGCTCGGCGGGGACCGACGTCCTGGTGCACGTCGGCATCGACACCGTGAAGCTGCACGGCGAGGGCTTCGAGCTGCTCGCGTCCGAGGGTGACTCCGTGCGTGCCGGGGACCCGGTCGTGCGGTTCACGCCGCGCGTGATCGAGGCCGCCGGCTACTCCCCCGTCTGCCCGGTCGTCGTGCTCGGCAGCACACCGGACTCGGTCGAGCAGTCGACGGTCGGCTCGACGCTGCCCGAGGGCGCCACGCTCTTCACCGTCTGACGCGCGGACTCGGCTCGGAGTCCTCCGCGAACGCGACAGACCTCCACGTACTTCCGGGCGCAGACTGTCGCTTCCGCGGAACAGACCACGGCGGGCTCGAGGCCGCCCCGCGCTACGCGGCCGGGCGGCGGGCGGTGACCTCCATCTGCACCCGGTAGCGGTCCGACCGGTACCACGAGCGGGCGTGCTCGACCGGCCGGTCCGCCGCGAACGACACGCGGTCGAACTCGAGCAGCGGCGCCCCGGTCCGCGTCCCGAGGAGCGTCGCGACGTCGTCGGCCGCCGGCTTCGCCGCCACCGTCTGCTGCGCTCGGTCGATGGGCGTGCCGTACGTGTCGGCCGCGAGCGAGTACACCGACCCGGACAGGTCCTGGTCGAGGAGCCCCGGGAACGCCGCCGCCGACAGCCACGCGTCGTCGACGGACACCGGCGCCCCGTCCGCCATGCGCAGACGCTTGAGGTGGTACGCGGTGTCCCCGGCGTCGAGCCGCAGCGCCGCCACGGTGTCGGCCGGTGGGACCCGCTCCTCGCGGACGAGCACGACGGTCGTCGGGACGTGCCCGAGCGCCCGCATCTCCTCGGTGAAGGACGCCAGGTGCAGGGTGGACTGCACGGGTCGGTGCGCCACGAAGGTGCCCTTGCCGCGCACGCGCTCGAGGTAGCCCTCGTTGACGAGCTGCCCGAGGGCCTCTCGGACCGTGATCCGGGAGACCCCGTACTCGGCGATGAGCTGCCGTTCCGAGGGGATCGCCGCGCCGGGTGCCAGCCGGGTGGTCGCGAGGTCGAGCAGGATGCGCCGGAGCTGCTGGTGCTTCGGCTCGGCCCCCTCGGTGATGCGGCTCGTCATGTGGTCCTCGTGCTCCGGTGCTCGTCGACTCGGGGCGGTCGCCGCCCAGCTGGTCCTGCGCGGACATGACCAGTGGTCCTCACAGTAGTGATCAGGATGCGAGAAGCCAACGCCGTGACAAGATGACGCGCGTGACCTCGGTGGTGATCGTGGACGACGAGACGCTCGTCCGGTACGGGTTCGAACTCATCCTCGGCGCGGCGGCGGACATCGACGTCGTCGCCACGAGCGGTGACGTCGACGCGGTCGAGACCGTGCGCCGGCACGCCCCCGACGTGGTCCTGCTCGACGTCCGCATGCCGCGGGTGAACGGGCTCGAGGTGCTCGCCGCGCTCCGGCAGCTGCCCGAGCCCCCGGCCGTCGCGATGCTGACGACGTTCGACACCGACACCCAGGTGGTCGCCCGGGCGATGGAGTCCGGGGCCGCCGGCTTCCTGCTCAAGGACACCGACCCCGAGTCGCTCGCCGAGTACGTCCGGGCGCTCGCCCGCGGCGGCATCGTCCTGGCACCGGGCGTGGACCGGACCCGGCTCTTCGCCCTCCGGCCGTCGACCCCGGCGCCGGAGCTGTCCGAGCGGGAGCACACCGTGGTGCGGCTCGTCGCCGAGGGCGCCAGCAACCCTGAGATCGGCCAGCGCATCGGCGTCAGCACCGGCACCGTCAAGGAGGACGTCCGCGCCCTCCTCGCCGCGTTCGGCGTCACCACGCGGGTCCAGCTCGCGCTCCGCGCGGCGGAGGCCGGGCTGCTCGATGGCTGATCCGACCACCGCCGGTCGCCTCCGTCGCCTGCTGCAGCGGACGGACGGGAGGCTCGACGCACTCGTCGACGCCGGCCTCCGTCGCGCGCGCGCCCACCCCGCCCCCTGGTGGCTGGTCGATGCGCTCTTCCTCACCGCCGCGGTCGTCGACGCCGTGCTCGACATCGCGGGCGCCACGACGACCGAGATCACGCTGTCGCTCGTCGCGGCCGGCGCGCTCGTCCTCCGTCGACGCCTGCCCGTCCTCGCCTTCGCGCTCACGATGCCCGGCCTGTTCATCGGCTCCGGCGTCGTCGCGGCGAGCATCGCGCTCTTCACGCTCGGCGAGCGCACCGACCGGCGGTGGCTCATGCTGGTGGCCGCCGTCGTGCAGTTCGTCGGGTTCAGCGGCTTCGTCGTCGGCCCTCCCCAGCAGTTCGACGAGGTCGTCGTGTCGGTCGTCTACGCCCTCATCTTCGCGCTCGGCCCGCTCGCGATCGGGCTGCTCGTGCGGACCCGGGCCGTCCTGGTCGACCGGATCGCGGAGCTCGGGGCCTCGCGCGCCGAGGAACGCCGCCGGGCCGCCGAGGTCGCGCTCTCCCGTGAACGTGCCCTGCTCGCCCGCGAGATGCACGACGTGGTGTCGCACCAGGTCACCCTGATCGCCGTGCAGGCCGGTGGCGTGCAGATGGCCGGGCGCGACGAGCAGGAGCGGGCGTTCGCGCGGACGATCCGGCAGCTGTGCGTCGTGACGCTGCAGGAGCTGCGCGAGATGGTCCAGGTGCTCCGGGCCTCCGGCGGCACCGACCGCGAGATGGCACCGCAGCCCGTGCTGGCCGACCTGCCCCGGCTCGTCGCGGCGAGCGGGCTCGAGACCGAGGTCGCCGTCGACCTGCCCGAGAGCCTGCCGCTGCCCGTGCAGCGCGCCGTCTACCGCTTCGTGCAGGAGGGCCTGACGAACGTCCGGAAGCACGCCCCCGGCGCCGTCGTCCGGATCAGCGGTCGGCTGCACGGCGACCAGGTGCTCGTCGACCTCGTGAACGGCCCCGCGCGCGCCGACCGGCTCGAGCTCCCCGGGTCCGGGCTGGGGCTCATCGGACTCGGGGAACGGGCGTCGCTCCTCGGTGGGCGCCTGGAGTCCGGCCCACAGCCCGGCGACGGGTTCGCCCTGCACCTCCGCGTGCCCGTCGAGCACGTCCCCGCTCCGGCCTCGGCCTCGCGTTGACGATCGGAGGACAGCGGATGGCCGATCGGCCACCGGGATCCACCCCGCGGTCCGATGCGGCAGCGGCGCCGAGTGCGGTGGGATGACACCGTGGCACCCGCATCCCTCCTCGCACACCTCCGACGCGCACCGGTCTCCGTGGCCACCGCCGTCGCCGCGGTCGTGCTCGTCGTCTCCGCCCGGATCGCCCACGCGGAACCCGACTTCCCGCACCACCCGCCCGTCGCACTGCTCGCGCTCGGCGCCGTCGTGCTCGCGGTCGTCCTCGCGGAGCGCGCGCTCGGATCGGTCCGGACCGTCGTCGTCGGGGTCGCCGCTCCGGCACTCGCGGTGCTCGTGACCCTGCTCGCGGTCGCCGTCGGCCAGGCGACGGGCGAGGCGCACGCCGAGGCGGCAGCGGGTGAACCGCTGTTCGCCCCGTCGATCGTGGCCACCGCCCTGCTCGGAGCGGCGTCGGCGACGATGCCCGAGCAGCGACGGCACCGCGTCCGCGCCGTGCTCTGGACCGTCGTCCTCACCCTCGTGCTGTTCGCCGGCCACGGGTCGGACCTGGCACGGGCTCTGGCGACCCTGTTCGGGACCGCGGCCGGTGCGGTCGTGGTGCGCCGGGCCTCCCGTCCGTCCACCGCGTCCCCGCGGACGACGCACCCCGCCCTGCGGAACCCGCGCACCGTGGTCGTCGGCGCGCTCGCGGCGCTCGGCGCCGGGACCCTCGTGACGCTCGTCGTGCCGGACCCGGACGGCGTGCTCTCGCCGTTCGCCGATGCCATGAGCGACCGCGCGACCGTCGCCGTGGGTGTCCTGCTGCTCGGGTCGGCATGGCTCGTGCAGCGCGGCCGACGCGCGGGGGTCGTGCTCGCCGCGGCCGTCCTCGTGACCCTGACGGCGGTGCTGTCGGACGTCTTCCTGCTCGAGCCGCTCTCCGACGGCGACGTGGAGTGGCACGGACTCGGACTCGACGCCGTCGAGTGGCAGGTGACGCTGCTCGGTGCCTGGCTGGTGCCCGCCGCCGTGCTGCTCGCCGTCGTGCTGCTGCGCGAGCGGCTCGTCCGCGCGCGCTTCCGGGCCGCGACCGACTGCAGCGAGGAGTACCGCGGGATGCTGCGTCGCGGCGACGCGGGCTCCCTCGGCCACATGGGCACGTGGCAGGGGAACGCCACCTGGACCGACCCGGAGGGCCGTGGTGCCGTGGCGTACCGGGTGCGCGGGACCGTGGCACTCACGGTCTCCGACCCCGCCTGCGCCGCCGAGGACCGTGCCGCGGTGCTCGCCGCCTTCACCGCGTCCTGTGAGCGGAACGGCTGGACACCGGCGTTCACCAGCGTGCACGAGCCGGTGCGCGAGCTGCTGGTGGCGGAGGGCTGGACGGCGCTGCCCGTCGGGGTGGAGTGCGTGCTCGACCTCGACACGTTCGACCTGCGCGGGAAGAAGCGGCAGGACCTGCGGACGGCGTCGAACCGCGCCGACCGCGAGGGCGTCCGCGACGAGTGGACCACCTTCGACGCCCTCGACCCCGACCGGCGTGCCCAGGTCGAGGCCGTGTGCTCCCGCTGGGCTGCGGACCGACGCCTGCCCGAGATGGGCTTCACGCTCGGCGGACTGCGCGAGCTCGACGACCCCGAGGTGCGGCTGGTGCTCGCGGTCACGGCGGACGGTCGCGTCGACGCGGTGACGAGCTGGCTGCCCGTGCACGAGCACGGCGCCCTGGTCGGCTACACCCTCGACGTGATGCGCCGTGGCGACGACGGGATGCCCGGTGTGATGGAGTTCCTCATCGCCCGGACCGCCCTGCGCGCCCGCGAGGCCGGGCTCCGCACGATCAGCCTGTCCGGCACACCGCTCGCCGTGCACGCCGGCGCCGGTCCCCTCGTCACGCGCGGGTCGCGGCTGCTCGCCCGGGTGCTCGAGCCGGTGTACGGCTTCCGGTCGCTGCAGCGGTTCAAGGAGAAGTTCGGCGCCCGGCACGAGCCGCTCTGGCTGGTCGTGCCGTCGGCCCTGCAGGTGCCGCGCGTGGGCCGGGCCCTCGCCGGGGCGTACGTGCCCGGGCTCCGGCCGAAGCACCTGTGGGCACTCCGGCAGGCGCACGTGTCGGCGGCGGCGGAGCGCTCCGGGGCCGGTCCGACGGCGGGCTCCGGGGACGGTGCAGCGCGGGCCGGGGCCGACGCCCGCTCGTGAGTCCGACCGAGTGGCTGCTCGCCACACAGCTCCAGGCGCCGTCGAAGCTCGTCCCCGCCGACGCGGCGTTCGTCGCGCTCGCACTCGTCGTGCTGCTGCCGGCGGTCCAGTCCTGGCGCTCCCCCGCGGCCTGGCGTCGCGTGCGGCTCCGAGCCGTCGTCGCAGCCGCTGCCGCGCTCGTCCTGCTGGCCGTGTGCTGGTTCCTGACGCACGTCGTCGACCTGTTCGGCGTCGCGTTGAGCCCGGTCACGCAGATGTGGGTGGCGTTCGCGGGGGCTGCTCTCGCGCTCGCCGTCACCGCGATCGTGCAGGGTGGACGCTGGCGCCGGACGCTGGCCGTCGTCCTGGTGCCGGCGGCGGTCCTCGTCCCCGCGCTCGGGATCAACGTGGAGTTCGCCAAGTACCCGACGCTCGGCACCGTCGTGCAGAGCAACCCCTGGCCGGCGTACGACCCGGACGCCGCACCCCTGGACACGATGCCCGGTGCTGGCATCGTCCGCACCGTCGAGATCCCCGGCACCCGCTCGCACTTCGACGCCCGTCCGGCCGTCGTGTGGCTCCCGCCCGCGGCGCTCGTGCGCGACCCCCGACCGCTGCCGGTCGTCCTCGCCTTCTCGGGGCAGCCCGGCGCTCCGGGTGACCTGTTCACCGCCGGGCGCCTCGCCGAGCCGCTCGACGCCTACGCACGCGCTCACGACGGTCGCGCACCCATCGTGGTGAGCGTCGACCAGCTCTCCGCGCCGGGCCGGAACACGATGTGCGTCGACTCGCGGCTCGGGAACGTCGCGACCTACGTCACGCAGGACGTCCCGGCGTGGATCACCGCGAACCTCCCGGCCACGCAGGACCGGAAGGCCTGGGGGCTCGCCGGGTTCTCGCAGGGCGCGACCTGCGCGATGCAGTTCGTCACCGGTCACCCGGACGAGTTCGGCGCGGCGCTGGCGGTGTCGAGCGAGCTGCAGCCGATCGACCAGTCACCGCGGCACAGCGCCGACCAGGCGTTCGGCGGCTCGGTCGCCCGCTGGCGTGCGGCGGCGCCGATCGCGCAGATGCGGGCGAACGGGCTCGGCGGGCACGCGTTGTGGCTGACGGCGGGGTCGGCCGACCGGGAGTTCAGCGAGAACGCCCGGGAGCTCGGAGCGGCCGCGCGGAAGGCCGGGGCCCGGGTCGAGATCGGGTCCGCCCCGGGGAGCGGCCACGACTGGAACACCGTGCAGTGGTCGTTCCGGTCGAACGTCGGGCCGCTGGCGGACGCGTTGTCCGCGGCGGGATGACGGGCGCGACCTCGCCGCGGGCGCGGGTCAGGCGTTGCGGACGAGCCAGGCGAACTGGTCGTCGGTGAGCTCACGGTCGGTCCACACCTGACCGAGGACCCCCTCGGGCGCCGCCACCGACGCCTGCCCCTGCCAGACCATCGACAGCCCGGCCTTCCGCAGGACCGCGGCCGACGCCGGGTTGTTCGTCAGGACCCGACCGGTGACGGGCGTGCAGGGCGCCGTCCGGTGCGCCTGCTCGACAGCCGCAGCGGCGATCTCGCTCGCGTAGCCCTGCCCCCACGCCGCCGGGTCGAGCCGGTAGCCGAGGTTCCAGACCGCCGCAGCGGTCATGTCGACGCCGCCGATCCCCACGAAGGCGCCGTCGACGGTGCGGACGGTCCACGAGGCCAGTCCGTGCCGGGCTCGGCCACCGATCTTCCGCTGCACCAGGTCGACCGTCGTCGCACGGTCGGTGTGGCGCCCGGCGGGCAGGTGCTCCCACGTCCGCGCGTCGGAGAAGACCGCGTGCGCGTCGTCGATGTCGGCGGGCGTGAGCGGTGTCAGCACCAGGCGATCCGTCCGGATCTCCTGCTGTGGGGTCAGGAGCTGGTGGGCCATGCTCCGATCATCACCCTGACCGCCGACAAGCGGGTGGACACCACGCGACGTCCGCGCGATCCGGCCGGGGACTGCGGCATCCCGCAGCACCGGGCCGGACCGGAACCGACGCTCGAGCGTCAGTCCAGCAGGAGCGCGGGCTCCTCGAGCACCGAGGCGATGTCGTGCACGAAGCGCGATGCCACGTCGCCGTCGACGACCCGGTGGTCGAACGAGGCGCCGATCGTGGTCACCATGCGCGAGCGGACCTCGCCGTCGACGACCCACGGCTTCGGCTTGATCGTGCCCATCGCGATGATCGCGACCTCGCCCGGGTTGAGGATCGGGGTCCCGGTGTCCATGCCGAACACACCGATGTTCGTGATCGTCACGGTGCCGTCCGCCATCTGCTGCGGCGTGGTCTTGCCGTCACGGGCGGTCAGCGTCAGGTCCTCGAGCGCCTTGGCGAGCTCGAACAGGGACATGTCCTGCGCGTCCTTGATGTTCGGCACGATGAGCCCGCGCGGGGTCGCCGCGGCGATGCCGAGGTTCACGAAGTGGTGGACGATGATCTCCTGGTCGGTCCAGGTCGAGTTCACCGACCGGTTCCGACGGACCGCCCAGATGACGGCCTTCGCGAAGACGAGCAGCGGCGAGACCTTGACGCCGGCGAACGTCGGCGAGGACTTCAGGCGCTTGACGAACTCCATCGTGCGGGTCGCGTCGACGTCGACGAACAGGGACACGTGCGGCGCCGTGAACTTCGACGTGGTCATCGCCTTCGCGATGGCCTTGCGCACGCCCTTGACCGGGATGGTCTCGCGGCGCACGTCGCCCCACTCGGGCGTCTCGATGTTCCGGAAGACGCTGGCCTGCTTGGCGTGGCGGATGACGTCGTCACGGGTGACCTCGCCCGCGAGGCCGGTCGGCACGACCTCGGTCAGGTCGACGTCGAGGTCCTTCGCGAGCTTGCGGATCGGCGGCTTCGCCAGGACCGTGCCGGTCGAGACGACCTTGCGCGGGCGGGTGCCCTGCGCGGCGACGGCCTCCGAGATGCTGTCCTCGGCCGGGTCGGCGGCGGCCTCGGCTGCGGCGACGGCGTCCGCACTGGAGGCACGGCTCGCCTCGGCCGCGAGCGCTGCGGCCCGGCGGGCGCCGGGCTTCCGGCGCGACGGGGACGTGGTCGCGGAGCCGTACCCGACCAGGACGGCGCCGGACGACTCGTCCGACCCGACGACGGTCGCGTGGTCGGCGACCGGCTGCGCGGGTGCGCCGGCCGCGGGCCGCGCCGGGGCAGTGGGCGCGGGCACCGTGGCGGCCGCCGGGGCCGGCGGGGTCTGCTGCGCAGGCGCCGGCGGCGTCTGGGCGACGGGCGCCTGGGCGACGGGAGCCGGCGCTGCGGCTGCGGCAGGCGGGGTGGCGGTGAGGTCCGGCGAGACCGGGACGCTGTCGGCGACGGGAGCCGAGCCTCCAGGCTGGGTGGTGGACGCGGCGACCTGGACGTCCGAGTCGACCCGGATGATCGGCTTGCCGACCTCGACGGTGTCACCCTCCGACACGAGCAACCCGGTCACGGTCCCGGCGAACGGCGACGGCAGCTCGACGAGCGACTTCGCGGTCTCGATCTCGACCAGGACCTGGTCGACGGCGATCTCGTCCCCGATCGCGACGCGCCACTGCACGATCTCGGCCTCGGTCAGGCCTTCGCCCACGTCGGGCAGGGGGAATTCGGCGGCGGGCACAGCGGCTCCTTCGAACGTTCGGGCGGCTCGGTCAGTAGGCGAGGGCGCGGTCGACGGCCTCGAGGACACGGTCCGCGTCCGGCAGGTGGAGGTGTTCGAGCTTCGACACCGGGAAGGGGACGTCGAACCCGGAGACCCGGATCGGCGGTGCCTGCATCGTGTAGAAGCACTGTTCGGCAACGGTCGCGGCGATCTCGCTGCCGACGCTGACGAAGCCGGAGGCCTCCTGGGCGATGACCACGCGGCCGGTCTTCCGGACCGAGGCGAGCAGCGGCTCCCAGTCGACCGGGGAGATCGAACGGAGGTCGATGACCTCGCAGCTCGTGCCCTCGGCTTCGGCGATGTCCGCGGCCTGCATGAGCGTCGCGACCATCGCACCGTGACCGACGAGGGTGACCTCGGTGCCGGTGCGGGCGACGCGGGTGGTGTGCATCGGGACGTGACCGTCGACGAGGTCGACCTCGCCCTTCGGCCAGTAGCGCGACTTCGGCTCGAGGAACACGACGGGGTCCTTCGACGCGATCGCCTCCTGGATCATCCAGTACGCGTCGTTCGGCGTGCTCGGGCTGACCACGCGGAGGCCCGCGGTGTGCGCGAAGTACGCCTCCGGGGACTCCTGGTGGTGCTCGACGGCGCCGATGTGGCCGCCGTAGGGGATGCGGATGACGACCGGCAGCGACATGTGCGCGGGCAGGCGGTTCTGCATCTTCGCGAGCTGCGAGGTGATCTGGTCGAAGCCCGGCCAGACGAAGCCATCGAACTGGATCTCGACCACCGGGCGGTAGCCGCGCAGGGCGAGCCCGATCGCGGTGCCGATGATCCCGGACTCGGCGAGCGGGGTGTCGCGGACGCGCTCGGCGCCGAAGCGCTCCTGCAGGCCCTCGGTGATGCGGAAGACACCGCCGAGCCGGCCGATGTCCTCGCCCATGAGCAGGACCTTGTCGTCGGCGGCCATCGCGGCGGCCAGGCCGGCGTTGAGCGCCTTGGCCATCGGCAGGTTCTGGACGGGCTCGCTGGGGACCTCGCCCGCGCCGGGGTGGGCGCGGAGCGTGTAGTCGAAGAGCTGCTCGGTCGTGCTCATCAGTGGGAGCCCCCTTCGTACCCGGCCTCGTAGTGCTCGAGCCAGGCCTTCTGCGCGGTGGTCACCGGGTGCGGCTCGCGGTACACGTTGTCGAACATGACGCCCACGGGCGGCGGGGTCAGGGCGACGGTCGCGCGGCGGACGTCGGCGGCGATGTCCTCGCCCTCCTCGTCGAAGCGCGCGAGCTGCTCGTCGGTGACGCCGCGGCTGCGCAGGTACGCGGCCGAGCGGGCGATCGGGTCGCGCTCGACCCACGAGGCGAGCTCGTCGTCGAGGCGGTAGCGGGTCGGGTCGTCGGAGCTCGTGTGCGCGCCGATGCGGTAGGTCTCGGCCTCGACGAACGCCGGGCCCTGGCCGGAGCGGGCGTGGTCGGTCGCCACGAGGGAGGCCGTGTAGGACGCCAGCACGTCGTTGCCGTCGACGCGGACGCTCGGGATGCCGAAGCCGCGCGGGCGGTCGACGAGCGGCGTCGGGGACTGCGTGGCGACGGGGACCGAGATCGCCCAGTGGTTGTTCTGCAGGAAGAAGACGACGGGAGCCTTGGTCGACGCGGCGAAGACGTACGCCTCGTTCACGTCGCCCTGGCTGGTCGCGCCGTCGCCGAAGTAGACGATGGTGCAGGCGTCGCGGTCGGGGTCGCCGGTGCCGACGTCGCCGTCGAGCTGCTGGCCGAGCGCGTAGCCCGTCGCGTGCAGCGTCTGCGAACCGATGACCAGCGTCGAGACGTGCGTGTTGCCGCGCTCGTCCGGGTCCCAGCCGCCGTGCGTCTGGCCGCGGTACATCGCGATGATCTCCATCGGCTCGACGCCGCGGTGCATCGTGACCGCGTGCTCGCGGTACGACGGGAAGACGTGGTCCTGCGCACGGAGGGCGAAGACCGAGCCGACCTGCGCTGCCTCCTGTCCGTGGCTCGGGACCCAGAGGCCGAGCTGTCCGGTGCGCTGGAGGTTGTGGCCCGCGTGGTCGAACCGACGCGTGAGCACCATGCGGCGGTGCATCGCCAGCAGGGTCTCGTCCGGGATCGCTCGCGCGACGGCGGCGTACTCGGCGTTCTCGTCGGTCTCCACGAACCGGCCCTCGGGGTCGAGGATCCGGACGGTGGCCGTCGCGGGGGCCGCGGCGTGGAATGACATGTCGGTCAGCGTAACGCCAGGGCCTACCGGGCCGCCTGGAGGTCCTCCACAAGCGACCCCGCCGTTTCGAGGAGCGTTTCCACAGCCTCGTGCTCGCCGATCGACACCCGGATCCCCTCGTTGCCGAAGGCCCGGACGATGATGCCGGCGGCCTCGAAGCGCTCGGCCGCATGGGCCGTCAGCGCACCGGTCGGCAGCCAGACGAAGTTGCCCTGCGCGTCCGGCACGTCCCAGCCTTGGCCGCGCAGCGCGGCGACGATCCGGTCACGGCTGCCGGCGAGCTCGGCGACGCGCTCGAGCAGCTCGGTCTCGCGCTCCAGGCTCGCGAGTGCGGCAGCCTGGCCCTGCGCCGTGACCGACAGCGGGATCGCGCAGGCACGGACGGCGTCGAGCACGTACGCCGGACCGAACGCGTAGCCGACACGGAGGCCCGCAAGTCCGTACGCCTTGGAGAACGTCCGGAGGACGACGAGGTTCGGGTACCGCTCGAGCAGCGGCGTCCCGCGGACCGCGGTGGGCTCGGTGACGAACTCGGCGTAGGCCTCGTCGAGCACCACGAGCACGGTGGCGGGCACCCGGGCCATGAAGGCATCGAACTCCGCCGCGGTGACGACCGGTCCGGTGGGGTTGTTCGGCGTGCAGACGATCACCATGCGGGTGCGCTCCGTGACCGCGTCGGCCATGGCGTCGAGGTCGTGACCGCCGTCCGGCCGGTTCGGCACCTGCACGCTCGTGGCCCCCGCGACCGTGACGACCCCCGGGTACGCCTCGAAGGAACGCCAGGCGTAGACGATCTCGTCGCCGGGGCCGCTCGTCGCCTTCGCGAGCTCGTGCAGGATCGCGACGCTGCCCGGCGCGACGTGGACCTCGTCGACCGTCAGCCCGGCGCGGTTCGCGAGCACGGCCCGAACGGCCAGGGCGGTGGCATCCGGGTAGCGGTTGTAGGCGGTCTGCGCCTGCACGGCCTCGACGACGCCGGGCAGCGGCGGGAACGGGTTCTCGTTGCTCGACAGCTTGAACGCGTCGGGCGCGGCCTGGCGACCCTGCTTGTACGCGGGGAGGACGGCCACCTCGGGCCGGATGTGCACGCGCTCGTCAGTCACGCGCACAGGCTACCGGGACCCGTCCGGGGTGCGACGGGCATCATGGCGGCATGCGATTCCTCGTCCGCCTCGTCGTCAACGCCGTCGCGCTCTGGCTCACCACGCTCATCGTGAGCGGCGTCACCGTCACCCCGTTCGGGGACGGGGACACCACCGCCGTCGTGCTCACGTTCCTGCTCGTGGCGTTCGTGTTCGGTCTCGTGAACGCCGTCATCGGCACGATCATCCGGATCGTCGCGTTCCCGCTGTACGTCCTGACGCTCGGACTGATCTCGCTGATCGTGAACGCGGTGCTGCTGCTCATCGTCGCCGGCATCTCGGACGCGATCGGCTTCGGGCTGCAGGTCGAGTCCTTCGGCTGGGGCATCGTCGGCGCCTTCGTGCTCGCCGTGTTCTCGTGGCTGATCGGGCTGTTCGTGCGCCCGGCACTGAACCGCCCGCGTCCGTGACCGCGGCCGGCACCGAGCCGACCACCTGCACGACGGAGCCGGGCGGCACCGAGCCGACCACCTGCACGACGGACACCGATGACCGGGGCCGTGCCGCGCCTCCCGGCCGGACCGCCGTCGCGGACGTCACGTCCGTGCGCCATGATGTGCACATGAGCCCGGACGCCGACGCCCCGTTCCGCGTCTCGTTCGTCTGCAGCGGCAACATCTGCCGCTCCCCGATGGCCGGCATCGTCTTCGCGCAGATCGCCGCGGACGCCGGCATGGCCGACCGCTTCGTCGTCGAGTCCGCCGGCACCGGCGACTGGCACGTCGGTGAGCCCGCTGACGAGCGGACGATCGCGGCGCTCGCAGCGCGCGGATACGATGGCAGCAGGCATCGCGCCCGCCAGTTCGACCCGGACCGGTTCCCGGACCTCGATCTGGTGGTCGCACTCGACCGCTCCCACGAACGCGTCCTGCGCTCGTGGGCACCGACGATGGACGACGCCGCCAAGGTGACGCTCCTGCTGCGGTACGACGACGCCTGGCCCCAGCAGACCGACGTACCGGACCCGTACTACGCGGACCGGCACGAGTTCGACCGAGTGCTCTCGACCGTCGAGCGGGCCTGCCGGGCGCTCTTCCGCCAACTCGAACCGGCAGTCCGTCAGGGAGCCCCATGACCCCCCTTCCCCCGCAGCCGATCAGCCCGCTCGACGGGCGGTACTACCCGGTCGTGCACACGGTGGGCGAGCACCTCTCCGAGGCCGGCCTCAACCGCGCACGCATCGTGGTCGAGGTCGAGTGGCTCATCTTCCTGACCGACCACGCGATGTTCACCACCTCGCCGCTGAGCATCGACGACAAGGCCGCACTGCGCCGGGTCGTCGAGACGTTCGGCCACGACGAGATCGCGGAGCTCGCCGAGATCGAGGCGACGACCCGGCACGACGTGAAGGCCGTCGAGTACTTCGTCCGCCGCCGACTGTCCGCGCTCGGGCTCGACGCCATCGCCGAGCTGACGCACTTCGCCTGCACCAGCGAGGACGTCAACAACCTGTCGTACGCGCTGACCGTCCGCGACACCGTCGACCAGGTCTGGCTGCCCGCCTTCCGCGCCGTCCTGGCGACGCTCCGCACGATGGCGGAGCAGCTCCGCGCCGTGCCGATGCTCTCCCACACGCACGGTCAGCCCGCGACGCCGACGACCCTGGGCAAGGAGCTCGCGGTGGTCGTCTACCGCCTCGAGCGCGTCCTGACCCAGATCGAGCACGGCGAGTACCTCGGCAAGTTCTCCGGCGCCACGGGCACGTTCTCCGCGCACCTCGCCGCCGATCCCGAGGCCGACTGGCCCGCGCTGTCGAAGGAGTTCGTCGAGGGCCTCGGCCTGACGTGGAACCCGCTGACGACGCAGATCGAGTCGCACGACTGGCAGGCCGAGCTGTACGACCGCGTGCGCCACGCGAACCGGATCCTGCACAACCTGGCGACGGACGTGTGGACCTACATCTCGATGGGCTACTTCACGCAGATCCCGGTCGCCGGCGCCACGGGGTCGTCGACGATGCCGCACAAGATCAACCCGATCCGCTTCGAGAACGCCGAGGCGAACCTCGAGATCTCGTCGGCGCTGTTCTCGACGCTGTCCGAGACCCTCGTGACGAGCCGCCTGCAGCGGGACCTGACCGACTCCACCACGCAGCGGAACATCGGCGTCGCGTTCGGGCACTCGCTGCTCGCGCTCGACAACCTGCGTCGCGGGCTCGGTGAGATCGCGGTGAACGAGGGCCGGCTCGCCGAGGACCTCGACGGCAACTGGGAGGTGCTCGGCGAGGCCATCCAGACGGTCATCCGTGCCGAGGTCACCGCCGGGCAGTCGACCATCGAGGACCCGTACGCGATGCTCAAGGAGCTCACGCGCGGCAAGCGCATCGGCCAGGCCGAGCTCGTCGCGTTCGTGAACGGGCTCGACATCTCGTCCGGCGCCAAGGCGCGCCTGACGAACCTGACGCCGGGCACGTACACGGGGCTGGCCGACGAGCTGGTCGACCGCCTCGACGTGTAGCCCTCCGCCTTCCGCGCTCCGCAGACCGCGACGACGGGGCGGACGGGAGGCACGGGGCGGCCCCGCCGCGCACGTCACCGCCTCAGGTGGTGACGGCCTGCGCTTCGGCGACCAGCGCCTCCAGGACGGTGCGGACCGCGGGTCGGACCGCGCGGTCCGGTCGGGCGAGCGCCTCGATCCGTCGCCCGGCCCGCACGTCGGCGAGCGTCGCGAGCCGGAAGCGCCCGGCCGCACGCGTCCCCGACGTGTACCGCGGCACCAACGCGATCCCGTGCCCGGCCGCCACCAGGTTCTCGATGACCGGCAGGTGGATCGTGCGGAACGCGACCGACGGCGGGGTGTCGGACGCCGCCGCCAGCGCGGTGAGCACGCGGTCGATCGGGTAGTCCTCGGGCACACCGATCCAGGTCTCGTCGACGACGTCGCCGATGCCGACGCGCTCCCGGTCGGCGAGCGGATGGTCGAGCGGCAGGGCGACGTCGAGCGGTTCCCGGAGCAGGGCGACCGTCTCGACGGCGGCACCGTCCGCACGGCGGGCGCCGTCCGGGCGGTGACCGATCACGACGTCGTGGTCGGCGGTGAGCGGGACGAACTCCCCCTCGCTCACGTCGACGTCGGAGAGCTCGAGGACGATGCCCGGGTACGCCCGCATCCGGGTCAGGAGCCCCGGCAGGAGCAGCTCGGCCGCCGAGGGGAACACCGCCAGGTCCACCGTCCCGCCCACCCCGGTCAGGTGCTCGGACCACGCCGACTCCACCGAGGCGAGCGCGGTGGCGACCCCGGCGGCCATCCCGGCGAGCGCGCGCCCGTCCGCGGTGAGCCGCACGCCCCGTCCGACCCGCTCGACCAGCGGCACACCGGCCTGGCGTTGGAGCGTGCGGAGCTGCTGCGACACGGCGCTCGGCGTGCGGTGCGTGGCGGCGGCGACCGCGGTGACGCTCCCCCGTTCGGCGAGCTCGCGGAGGACCGGCAGCAGGGCGATGTCGAAGCCGACCATGCAGGGACACTACAACGATCCTGTCGGACCGTGCGCTGGTGCTACTGCGTCCGGTGCGGGACGATCGGACCGTGCTCTTCCGTGACCGCATCCTCGCCCTCGTCGTCGCCGTGGCGTGGGGGCTGAACTTCCCGGCGACCGCGATCGCCCTCGACCACTGGCCGCCGTTCCTGCTCGCCGCCGTGCGGTTCACGCTGCTCGCCCTGCCGACGATCCTGTTCGTGCCGCGACCGAAGGTCCCGTTCCGGTGGATCGTGCTCGTCGGTGCGACCCTCGGCGTCCTGCAGTTCGCGTTCCTGTACCTCGGCATGGCCGCGGGGATGCCGACGGGACTCGCGTCGCTGGTGATCCAGGCGTCGGCCCCGTTCACGGTCGTGCTGGCCGGGGTGCTGCTGCGCGAGCGGCTGACCGCACGCCAGGTCGTCGGGGTGTCCGTCGCCGTCGCCGCGCTCGGCGTCATCGCGGTGCACCGGGCGCAGACCGCGGCGCTGCTGCCGGTGGTGCTCGTGCTCTGCGGTGCCCTCGGGTGGGCGCTCGGCAACGTCGCGACACGGCGGACCGGCCCGGTGAACCCGCTCCACCTGACCCTGTGGTGGGCGGTCGTGCCGCCGGTGCCGATGTTCGCGCTGTCGCTGCTCGTCGAGGGGCCGGCGCGGGTCGGGCAGGCGTTCGGCACGGCGTTCACGGCGTCGGCGCTGCCGGCCGACCTCGGCCTGCTGTACATCGTCGTGGCGGGCAGCCTGGTCGGCTACGGGATCTGGTCGCGCCTGATGGGGAAGTACCCGTCGAGCACCGTCGCACCGTTCTCGATGCTCGTGCCCGTGATCGGGGTGCTCGCCTCGTGGGCGGCGTTCGGCGAGGTGCCGGACGTCGTCGAGGTCGTCGCCGGCGCGGTGGTCGTGGTCGCCGTGCTGTGGTCGTCGCGGACCGCCCGGACTGCGCCGTCGTTCGTCGAGACGCCGCCGGTGCAGCGAGACGCCGCGGAATCCGGGGCCGTCCCGGCGACGTCGGACCGTCTTGCGCAGACGCCGCCGTCTCGCGAAGCCGGAACCGAGGCCGCGGCCCGGGACGTCGTCGACGCAGCGCCCGTGCCCGCGCCGGAGCCCGTCAGCCCCGGTGCTGCCGGCGCTCGGCGATGATGCCGGCGAGGGCGCCGCGCAGGTCCGGGTGGCGGAACTCGTAACCGGCCTCGAGCAGTCGCGTCGGCACCACCCACCGGCTCTTCAGCACGAGCTCGGTCTCGGTCCGGATCGCGAAGGAGCCGATCTCGAGCATCCACCGCCACGTGGGCAGACCGAAGCGCCGCCCGACTGCGTCACGGATGGTCGCCATCACCGTCCGGTTGTCCGAGGGCTCCGGGCTGGAGACGTTCACCGGCCCGTCGATCTCCTCGTGGTCGCGCACGAAGCGCACCACCCCGAGGACGTCCTCGATGTGCACCCAGCTGAACCGCTGCCGACCGCGCGTGTGCCGGTCGTGGTGGTACGTCCCGGCCCGGAGCCGTGCGCGCGTCGGGAACCAGGGTCCGTCGAACTGCGGCCCGCCGAGGCCCGCCCGAGCCAGCCCGAGCAGCGGGACGAGCGCGCTGCCGTCGCCGAACACGATCGCCATCCGCAGGGCGATCCGGCGGGTGTGCGGCAGGTCGGCGCTGAACAGGGCGTCCTCCCACGCCCGCGCGACCGAGACCGAGAAGCCCTCGCCGAGCTCACCGGCGGCCTCGTCCTGCGGTCGGTCGTCGGCGTGCCGGTAGATCGTCGCGGTCGAGGCGTTCAGCCACAGCGGCGGCGGGTGCTCGGCCGAGCGGATCGCCTCGGCCAGCTCGAGGGTGGTGTCCACCCGGGAGCGCATGATCTCCGCCCGGTTCCGCCGCCCGTAGCGGCAGTTCACGCTCTTGCCCGCCATGTTCACGACGATCGCGGCGCCGTCGACGAGCTCGCGGATGCGCAGGGTGTTCCCCCACACCGCGTCGCCGGTGCGCCCGACCGTGACGACCTCGTAGCCCTCGTCGCGGAACGCGCGCTGCAGGTACTGCCCGACGAAGCCGCCCGCTCCCGCGATCACGGCGCGGCCCATCGGCGCGCCGGTCCTGTCGTCGCTCATCGTCTCCCCCGTCGTGCTGTCAGACCCGTTCGGTGTCCGGCTCGATCCGGTAGCGGAAGGAGCCCTCGTACCGGTACAGCGTGCCGATCAGCGGCGCCGAGAGCCGCAGGGACACGCGCTGCACGTCGGCATCGTCATCGAATCGTTCCTCGAGCGTCACACGCGGCGCGACGACGGCCGGGAGGCTCCACGCACGACCCAGCGCACGCACCGTCACACGGGTGGAGACGAGGCGCAGGGCGCCCGCGTCCGGCCCGTCCGCGTCGACCTCCGCCCGGAGCAGGGCGCGGACGCGCCCACGGCGACCGAGGTGGTCGACGAGTCCGTGCGGGCCGGCGGCGATGGCGTCCACCATCGTGCGGCTCCCGGAGCGGAAGCGGAAGGTGCGGTGTGCGCGCACGGCGACCGTTCCCTCCCGGCCGTCCACGGCGCCGCGGCCGACGCGAGCCGGGCGGTTCTCCACCGTGAACGGGACGTCCCGCTCCCAGACGGGGAACATCACGGCGTCGCGTGCGAAGACGGCGAGGAGCGGCCAGACCCAGCGCCGTGGCGTCCCGACGACGGCGAACACGCCCTCGCCGCGACCGACGTGGCCGGACGGCACCGCCCCGAAGTACGTGCGCAGTCGCGGGTGCAGCCGGGCGAGCACGTCCTCCGGCGTCGTCAGCTCGTAGGGCGACCGGGTCACGCTGCCGATCCTGGCACGGTGTCGGCACGGTTCCCTACGATCGAGGCATGGGACACGACCACGGCGCAGGGCACGGGCACTCGCACGCCGGCGCCTCCGAGCGCGCGCTGCTCGTCGCGTTCTGCATCTCGGCGGGCATCCTGCTCGCCGAGGTCGTCGGCGCGGTCGTCACCGGTTCCCTCGCGCTGCTCGTCGACGCGGGGCACATGGTCGTCGACACCGGCGGCCTCGGCATCGGTCTGGTCGCGACCCGGCTCGCGCGCCGCTCACCGACGGCGCAGCGGACGTGGGGGTACCAGCGCGCCGAGGTCCTCGGCGCCACGGCCCAGGCCGCCATCCTGCTCGCGGTCGGCGTCTTCGTCGTCGTCTCGGCGATCCAACGGCTGTTCGTCCCCGCGGAGATCCACGCCGGCCCGCTGCTCGTGTTCGGTGCGGTCGGGCTCGTCGGGAACCTCGTCGCCTACGCGGTGCTGGCCCGGGCGGCGGGCGAGGGGTTCACCTCGCGGGCGGCGCGACTCGAGGTGCTCAACGACACCCTCGGGTCCGTTGCGGTCATCGCCGCCGCCGTCGTCCTCGCGCTCACCGGGTGGGAGCGCGCCGACTCGATCGCCGCGATCCTGATCGGCCTGCTGATCCTGCCGCGGGCGGTCCGGCTGCTCCGCGAGACCGCGAACGTGCTGCTCGAGTCGACCCCGCCCGGGCTCGACCTGGACGACGTCCGCGCGCACATCCTCGAGCTCGACCACGTCATCGCCGTGCACGACCTGCACGCGACGCTCGTGGCGACCGGCGTGCCGAACCTGACGGCGCACGTCGTCGTCGACGACCACTGCTTCTCGACCGCCCACGCACCGCGGATCCTCGACGCGCTGCAGCAGTGCGTCGCCGAGCACTTCGACGTGCCGGTCGAGCACTCGACCTTCCAGCTCGAGCCCGCCTCGCACCGGCGGCACGAGCACGAGGTGCACGCGTAGCGAGGGTCCGCGCGCGTCGGGGTGCCGCGCGTCGGGGTGCGCTGCGGTCTGCTCTGTCTGGTCTGGTCTGGTCTGGTCCGGTCCGGTCAGCAGCCGCCGTCGTCGGTCGGGAAGGCCGTGATCACCCGGTCCGTCGTCTCCGACACGATGACCCGCACGTTCGGCTCCGCCGAAGGACGCGTCCCGTCGTCGAAGCGGACGGGCGCGGCGTAGCAGACCTTGCCGTCCCCGGCGTCCTGCGGGTACCCCGCGGGCGGTGACTCGAGCACGGACCGGACCGCGGTGAGCATCGCGTCGTCCCAGTCCCGCGAGCCGTGGCCCCGGACGACGTCCTGCCAGTCGGCGGCGTGCCGGACGCGGATGTGCTCGTAGCCCTGGCCGGACGTGCCGCACTGCAGCTCGACCCGTCCGAGGGCGGCCGTCTCGTAGCGGGCGACCACGGCGCCGCGATCGGTGTCGCAGCGGTCCAGCACGTCGCTGCCGGGCAGGTCGGGGCCCGTCCGTCCGATCGTCACCGTTCCGTCCCGGGCCGCGCCGTCGGCGGCGGTCGCGCTGGGCGTGACGGACGCCGCACTGCCGCCGATCACCGGGTCCTCGCCGTTCCGCTGCGCCGTGAGCGCGAAGCCGCCCGCGACCAGACCGGCCGCGATGACCGCGGCGACGACGGTGACGGCCGGGCGTCGGCGCTGCTGGGACATGCGCCCCAGTATGCCGGGCGGACCGCCGACGTCCACGCGCACCGGGCAGCGCCGACGCCGCCTGGCCCGGGCAGCGCCGACGTCCGTGCATCCCGCGTCGAACCACGAAGACGACGTCGAACCAGGCCGTGCGGTTGGTTCGACGTCGTTTCCGTGGTTCGATCCCAGCGCGGAGACCCGGGGGCGCGGGAGGCGGGCGCTCGCGCTACTCGGCGCGCGCGGCCAGGCGCAGGCCGGCGACCAGGGCGAGCACGACGACGAACACCACGTAGCCGAGCAGCACCGGGAGCGTCGGCACGACGAGGAGCGCCGCCCCGACCGCGACGACGGGCACGGTCAGCCCGGCGTACGCGATGAGGAACGTCGCCGCGAGGACCCCGCCGCGCTGCTCCGGCCCCACGAGCGACCCCGCACGGGCGATCGACGCGCGGAAGATCAGCCCGACCCCGGCGCCGGCCACGACCCCGCCACCGATGAAGCCGCCGACCCGCAGCAGGACCGCGGCGACCGCGAGCACCACGAGACCCCCGACGAGCAGCACCAGGCCGAGCTGGATCTGCCGACGCTGGGACAGCTTCGCGAAGACGATCTGCGACACCGCGCTCGCGGCGAAGACCCCGAAGGTCGTGGCGCCGGCGGCGAGCCGGTCGGTGACGTGGAACGTGGTGCCGAGGAACGTCGGCGCCACCGAGGTGAAGAGTCCCTGCACGGCCAGGGCCGCGAAGGCAGCCGTCCCGGCAGCCCAGAACACCCCGGCCTGCCCGTCGGGAGCGGCCATCCGCTGCGGCCGGTACGGCACCGGGCGCTCGGGTCGGTCGACGGTCTCCGGCGCAGCGAGGACCACCGCGAACGCGACGACCAGGGCGACGACGAACACCACGTACGGCACGACGAGTGGTTCCCTGACGAACTCGGCGAGTGCTCCGCCCACGAGCGCACCGAGCGACAGACCGCCGAGGTTCACGGCGCCGGCCGCGACGCTCGCCCCCTGCGCGGAACCGGACGAGCCGGTCGCCCGGACCCGCAGTTCACCGAGGTGCGCGGTCGCCGTCGCGGTGAGGAGCCCGACACCGAGCCCCGTCACGAACCGTGCGACGACGAGTCCGGCGACGTCCGACCAGAGCAGGAAGAGCACGGCCGCGACGAGTTCGAGCGCGACGGACACGAGGATCAGCGGGCGCCGCCCGTGCTCGTCGCTGAGGTGTCCTGCCAGGAAGAGCGAGGCGACGACCCCCACGCCGTAGGCGGCGAAGACGACCGTCGTGGTGAACGTCGGGAACCCGTCGCGTGCCTGGTAGATCACGTAGAGCGGTGCCGGCACGGTCGCGAAGGCCATCACCGACAGGAACGCGAAGGCCACGGCCCAGAAGCCGAAGCCGTGCCGACGGCGGGAGTGCGGGCGCCGTCCGCGCGGTGCGGGGACGGGCTGGGCGCCGGTCGTCCTGGCCGGTGCGGCATCGCTGGTCGAGGTCATGCCCCGATCGTGCTCCCCTCTGGTCATCGAGTCCAACGAGTGCTCTTGATGACCAACATCGATCAGATCGATACTCGCAGGGTGGAGACCCGCCTGCTGGAACAGTTCGTGACCGTCGCGGCCGAGGGGAGCGTGACCCGTGCGGCCGAGCGGCTCTGGGCCGCGCAGTCGACCGTCTCGGCGGGCATCGCGTCCCTCGAACGCTCGCTCGGCGTCCGGCTGTTCGACCGGACGGGTCGTCGGCTCGTGCTCACCGCCGCCGGCGAGGACCTGCTGCCGCACGCCCGCTCCGTGCTCGACTCCCTGGAGCGGATGCGGGACCTCGCGACCGTCGACGACGCAGACCTGCGGGGCCGGGTGCGACTCGGCATCTTCACGAGCATGGACGTCGTGGACCTGACCGGGGTGCTGCGGCGGTTCCGGCGACGGCACCCGCTCGTGGCGGTCGAGCTGATGACCTCGCCCTCGGGCACCACCGGCCTGGTGCAGGACCTGGTCGCGGGGCGGCTCGACCTGGCGTACACGGGCCTGCCGTCGGTGCCGCCGGGGGTCGTGGTCGAGCCCTTGCGCGAGCTGCCCTTCCGCGTGTTCACGGCAGCGGACCACCCGTTCGCGACCCGTCCGACGGTGTCCCTCGCCGAACTCGCCGGGGAGCCGTTCGTCGACACCGCACACGGGTTCGGCAACCGCCTGATCCTCGACGCGGCACTCGAGCGTCTCGGGCTCCGTCGTCGGATCGTGGCGGAGATGAACGACATGCCCGCCGTCGTGCGGTTCGCGTCCGCCGGGCTCGGCGTCGGTGTCGTCCCCGACCCGGGTGTCCGGTACGACGGCGCGGTCCTGGAGCTGGAGGACGAGGTCGAGCCCCTGCGGATCGGCCTCGCCATGCGGTCGGCTCCGGAGCCGAACCGTGCGACCCGGGCACTGGCCCGCGACGTCGTCGCGGCCCGCGTGTCCTGAGGGCGGAAGGGCCACAGCACGTGACCCACCGGCGGACGGGAGGCGCGGTGCGGATCCGTCCCGCGCCTCCCGGCCGTCAGTCCCCCCAGATCTCCCCGACGACGGCGTCGAGCAAGCCGTTGGTCGGGAAGTTGGTCTGCGTGATGGCCACGTAGGTGCCGTCGCGCACGAACAGGGTCGTGACGGTGTCCACCGGGTACGGGTCAGCCTGCCTCGACGTCCGGCAGAGCACGCCCCCGTCCTGGTCGACACACGACATCGGGCCCGAGCGCAGCCGATCGCCAGTGTTGGGGCGTGCTGCTCCGATGAGCATCTCGAGCCCGGACACGTCCGCCCGCGGATCCCGCCAGACACAGTAGATGTCAGCTCCGGGTTCGGCGATCCCGGCCGCCACGCTGTCCGATCCCGCGATGCCCTCGCCCATCGAGGAGGACCCCTGGACCGGAGTGTCGCCGAAGAAGCGGTCGTAGTCCTCCTCAGGCACGGTCGCACGACAGGACGTCGGGATCGTCGCCACCGCCGCCGTGGTGGGGGTCGCCGTCGGCACCGGGTGCGGGGTCGGCCGGCCGGTGATCGGTGCGGAGGTCCGGGTGGTCGCCGACGGAGCCGGGGCGGGCTCCTGCGTCTGCACCGGTGCCGCCACCGGGCGGTCCTGGTGCGACAGGCTGAGGGCCACCGCACCCGATGCGGTCCCCAGCGCGAGCAGGGCGACCACGCCGACGACGATCCCGGTGTGCCCGCGACGGCGCTTCGGACGCGGGGTGGCACGCTCGAGCACGTCCTGCTTCATCGTGACGAGCATGCGCTGCAGCTCGTCGCCCACGGGAGGCTCAGAGTCCATCGCGCATCACCACCTTCCCGAGTCGTCGTCGGTTGCGGGAGACCCGTTGGGTCACCGCGCCGACCGTCAGGCCGAGGGTCTCCGCCGCCTCGGCGTAGGAGTGTCCCTCGAGCAGGCAGAGCTCGCAGATCCGTCGGTCGAGTTCGGGCAGGGCCGCGATCTCCGACCGCACCCACCGCAGCGTCTCGACCGCATCGGCGTGCTCGGTGGGGGCGGCGAGCATCTCGGGCAGCTCGTCGGCGCGGTGCCGCGAGCGCTTCCGTCCCGCGTTCCGCGCGAGGTTGCGGCAGACGACGAGGAGCCAGGGCAGCAGGCTCTCCGCCGGGAGGTCGAGCGTCTCCGCCCGCTGCCAGAGCAGGAGGAACGCGTCCTGCACGACCTCTTCCACGTCGTGCCGGTCGTCCACGATCGCCCACACGTACCGCGTCATCGTCGCGGCGTGACGATCGAAGACCTGCGCCAACGCGGCCCGGTCACCGGCCGCGAGCGCTCGGACGATCTGTTCGTCCGTCTGCGTGGTCACGTCCATCACGCACCCCCTCCACCTGAGCAGTGTCGGCCACGCCAGCGATCGTGACAGCACCGGTCCGAACCGGCGCGGCCGGGCGTGTCGTCCTACCGTGCCTCGACGGCCTCCCCTGGCCGTGGACGCCGGATCAGTGGAAGTCGTCGCCCTCGGACCGCTCGCCCGGCGCCTTGTGACCGCCGAGCATGTCGTTGTCGTCCTGGTCGCTCGAGGCCGCGAGCTGCAGCATCGCCAGGATCACGACGACCACGATGAAGGCGATGCCCAGGAACACCAGCGAGAGCTCGAACTCCCGCGTCGAGAAGAGCACGACCGCTCCGATGAACACCGCGACGAGCGCCGAGATCACGAGGAGCTCGGCGGGGCGCAGGCGGTCGCGACGGCTGGGGGTGCTCATGCGTGTGGTGCTCCGTCCGGGGCTGCGGCAGGTGCCGTCGTGCCCCACTTGTGCGAGAGTCCGGCGATCACGTGGAAGACCGCCGCGATGGCGAGGTAGGCGCCGAGGAGACCGACCAGGACGACGGGTGCGTCCAGCGTCCCGGTGACCCGTTCGACGCCGCCGAGCTGCTGGGAGTAGTCCGGCGGTGTCAGCAGGAACGCCACGGCGAGCAGCAGGGTGAGCCCACCCATCGTCGTCCAGTCCCGGGCGAACGGCGAGCGTCCGCGAGCTCGGAGTCCCTGTGCGAGTTCGAGTGCTCCCGTCAGCACCGCCCACCCGACGACCACCGCGATGAACGCGGCGAGCCCGACGCCGTTGGTCGCCAGCGCAGTCACGCCGGCCAGGAGGGAGACGACCGCCTGCACCAGCGTCGTCGGACGGGACCGGTCGTCGAACGGCATCCGGCGGAGCGCGGCCCATGCGAGCACGAGGGCGTCGACGACCACGAACCCGCCGAAGAGCAGCAGGCCGTAGCCGGCGGCGTGGTTGGACGAGAAGGTGATGACGAGGGCCACGACCGCGGCTGGGACGGCCCGGAGGACGGGGATCGGCCAGTACCGCGCGCGCTGGCCGGCGTCGTCCACGGAGTCGGACACGGGACCTCTTTCGGGCATGCGGATCGTGGGTCGAGTCTACCGCCGGCGCCCCGGGCGTCCGACCGGAGCCACCGGACCGGAGCCGCCGCCCGTCGGGCGGGAACACCCACGACGGGCGGCGGCCCCGGCCGTCACTCGGGGTCGTCCGTCACCCGCCGGCGCCGTGCGACCCACCATCCGCTGACCCCGAGTCCGACCGCGGCGGCCGCGACGGCGGCGAGCAGCCCGATCCCCTCGACTCCGGTGTACGCGAGCGCACCCGACCCGTTCCGCCGTCCGGAGGTCCCGCCGCCGGCCGCCGCCGGGTCCGGAGCCGGCGAGCCCGAGGCGCTCGCGGACGCGGTCGGTGTCGGCGGAGACGTTGCAGAGTCGCCGTCGCCGTCACCGTCACCGTCACCGTCACCGTCACCGTCACCGTCACCGGGCACGATGACGCCGATCGACACCTCCGGGGACGGGTCGCCGCCGTCCGGGTCGGTGGGGGACGTCGCGGTCGCCACGTTCACCACGTCGGAGCCGTCGCCCGTGTAGTCGGGGTCGAGCACGGCGCGGATGCGGAACGAGCGGGTCTGCCCGACCGCCAGGTCTCCGTCGGATCGACAGGTCACGTGCTGCCCCTCGGCGGAGCAGTCGTCCTCGGACCCGACGAAGCGCATCGCCGCTGGCAGGTCGTCGACCACACCGACCGCGCGCGCGGGATCCGGCCCGCGGTTCTCCGCCGTCACCCGGTACTCGACCTCGTCGCCGGGTGCGACGCCCGTCGCCGGGGACACCGTCTTGTCGGTGACGAGTCGTGCCTCGGGCTGCGGCGCCGGGTCGACCGGACTCGAGGCGACGGACCGGTTGTCGGACTCGTCGACGTCCGCCAGTGATGCCGGCGGCTCGATCGTGGCGGTGCTCTCGAGTGCCCCGGCGGCGGCGTCCGCGACGGTGCCGGTCACGGTGACGGTCGCCGACCCGCCCCGGACCAGGTCGAGCGCGACGTCGACGTCGCCCGCGCCGCTGCTCGTGCCGCAACCGGACCCGTCGGTCGCCGTGCAGGTCCACGCCACGTCCCGCAGGGCGTCGGGGACGTCCACGTGCAGCGCGCTGGGGTCGGACCGGTTCGGACCGGCGTCGGACGCGGTGACCGTGTAGCTGAACGGCTGCCCCGGCCGCGCCGACGCCGGGAGGTCCTGCGCGACGCCGAGGTCGACGGGCTGGGTGACCCGGACCTCGTCGATCTCGTGAACGTCGGCGTAGTCGCCGGTCGCGGCCGAGAACCCCAGTCGCAGCGTGTCCGGCAGCGGCGCCTGCCCCTGACCGTGGAGCGGGACCCGGTCGAGGACGGTCCGCAGCACGCCGCCGTCCTCGATCCGGACCGTCATGAACAGTTCACCGCTCGCCCCCGGGATGAGGCTGACCCGGACGCGCCGTGTCCCGGGCCCCTGCGTGAGGGTGCCGCCCGGCGCCGGCACCCCCCGGACGTACCGGTAGCCCGCGGTGCCGTCACCGGAGCCCCGCACGACGATCGAGTCCGGTCGTTGCCCGGGGCCGGACTCGTTGATGTCCTGCGAGAAGTTGCCGTAGTGGTCGACCGCCACGGCCGCGAAGCCGCCCGGGACACCCGGCAGGTCGCACGGCGGGCCACCGCCCTGGGTGGTGCTCGACCGACATGCGTACCCGAGCGCGGCCCCGTAGGCACCGACGCCCTGCGGAGCAGTGCCGTCCGCCAGGAAGAGGAGCAGCCCGTCGGCGCCCACTGCTCCGGTGTCGTTGTACATCGCGTAGGAGAACTCGATGTCGAGGCCGAGGTCCGACCGGAAGGTGTCGTCCGTCGACCACGCTCCGGCCTGGTGCGTCGTCTGGTCGGTGAGCCGGAGTCGCCCGTCGACGACCTGCGCGTCGCCGCTCAGGGTGCCGCCGGCCGCGGAGTCGAACCGGTCGACGTAGGGGAACGCGAGGTCGTCCGCGGAGGAGCTCGACGGCAGGAGCGCCGGCGCCACGAGGACGGCCAGCGCCACGAGGCCGCTCACGAGGGCACTGCGAGGGCGTCGCCGGTGGCAGCGTCGACCGTCAGGGTGGACCGTTGTCGGGATCGAGGTGTCTGTCATGCCCCGATCGTCGCGAGCCGGGCACGCTCGTCAGCGGCGGTCGGACCCTTCTGGGGAGAACGAGTGTTCCGAGCGCAGCTGTGCAGGGATGCCTGCGCTCACCCGAGCCACACCGTGGTCTCACCCGGCAGCATGCCGTCGCCGGCGTCGAGCGGGCCGGACGCCAGCAGCACCTCGCCGGACGGCATCGGCACCGGAGCCGTCCCGAGGTTCGACACCGATCGCCAGCCGCCGTGCCGGGCGAACGCCACGACGTCTTCACCGGCGTCGAGCCACGTCAGTTCCTCGCCTCGCTGCAGCCGTCGCCGGGTGGTGGTCGCCAGCCGGTAGAGCGACAGCGTCGACGCGGGGTCGCCGTCCTCGGCCTCGACCGACGAGTCGCCGAAGTCCGCCGGTTGCGGCAGGTGCGGCGCGACGTCGCCGAAGCCGAACGACGGACCGGTCCGGGTCCACGGGATCGGCACGCGGCACCCGTCCCGGCCCTTCACCGTGTGCCCGGTCCGGAGCCACTTCGGGTCCTGCAGCAGCTCGTGCGGGATCGCCGGGGCCTCGTGCAGCCCGAGCTCCTCGCCCTGGTACAGGTACGTCGACCCCGGCAGCGCCAGGATCAGCAGCGTCGCCGCTCGCGCCCGCCGTTCCCCGCGCTGCCGGTCGAGCTCGGGCTCGGTGCCGTCGGTGAGCAGCCAGGCGTCGGTGTCCGTGCCGTCGGGCAGGCCGTAGCGCGTCGCGTGCCGGACGACGTCGTGGTTCGACAGCACCCACGTCGAGGACGCCCCGGACTCGGCCGACATGGCGAGGTTCCGCTCGATGATCGTCCGGAAGGTCCGGGCGTCGTACGGCGCCTCGAGCAGGTCGAAGTTGAACGCCTGTCCGAGCTCGGTCGGCCGGGCGTAGAGCACGCGACGGGGCGCGGGGGCCCAGGCCTCGGCGATCGCAGCACGGGGCGGGTCGTACTCGTCGAGCACGGAGCGCCAGGTCGCGAAGATCTCGTGCACCTCGTCGCGGTCGTACAGCGGGTCGGACCCGTCGAGCGGCAGGGCCTTCTCGTCCGAGGGCCGGTACGGCGTCGACAGGTCCTTCGCGAGCCCGTGCGCGACGTCGACCCGGAAGCCGTCGACCCCGCGGTCGGACCAGGACCGCAGCGTGAGCTCGAAGTCCGCGCGGACCTCGGGGTTCGACCAGTCGAGGTCGGGCTGCTCCGGTGCGAACAGGTGCAGGTACCACTGCCCGTCCGGCACCCGCGTCCACGCGCTACCACCGAAGTTCGACACCCAGTCGCTCGGCGGCAGCTCGCCGGACTCCCCCGCCCCGTCGCGGAACACGTACCGCGCACGCTCGGGCGACCCCGGCGCGGCGGCCAGCGCCTGGCGGAACCAGTCGTGCTGGTCGGAGGTGTGGTTCGGCACGACGTCGACGATCACGCGGATGTCGTGCTCGTGCGCGGTGCGGATGAACGCGTCGACGTCGTCGAGCGTGCCGAGGCGCGGGTCGACGTCACGGTAGTCCGCCACGTCGTACCCACCGTCGGCGAGCGGCGACGGGTAGAAGGGCGAGAGCCACACCGCGTCCACGCCGAGCGACGCCAGGTACGGCACACGGCTCGTGATGCCCGCGATGTCGCCCAGGCCGTCCGCGTCGGTGTCCGCGAAGCTCCGCGGGTACACCTGGTACACGACGGCCTGGCGCCACCAGTCCGGGTCGGTGGTCCGCGGGGTGCTGGCGGGCGTCCGGTGGGTGCTCACCGGGCCAACCTACCCAGCCGGTCCGGGCCGGGCCGGGAATGCAGCGTCCAGGGTCTGCATTGGTTGTCCCTGACACCATTCCGTGGCCGAACGGTCACGGACAGAAGGGAACCACCATGACGAACGTCCTCGCTCTCGTCGGCAGCCTGCGCGCCGGCTCGATCAACCGGAAGCTCGCCGAGGCCGCCGAGCAGCACGCTCCCGAGGGGATCACGCTCACCACCTTCGACGGCATCGTCGACCTGCCCTTCTACAACGAGGACATCGACGGCGACACCCCGCCGGCCGCAGCCGTCGCCTTCCGTGACGCCGTCGCCGCCGCGGACGCCGTCCTGCTCGTCACCCCCGAGTACAACGGCACCATGCCGGCCGTGCTGAAGAACGCGCTCGACTGGGGCTCGCGTCCGTTCGGCGCCTCGCCGCTGTCCGGCAAGCCGCTCGCCGTCATCGGTTCGGCCTTCGGCCAGTACGGCGGCGTGTGGGCGCACGACGACGCCCGGAAGTCCGCGGGCATCGCCGGCGCGAAGGTCCTGGAGGACGTCAAGGTCGCCATCCCGCAGTCGGTCGTCCGGTTCGCCGAGACGCACCCGCGTGAGGACGCCGAGGTCGTCGAGCTCGTGCAGGGCGCGCTCCGCGCCCTGGCCGACGCGGCGGACGAGCGCGTCGCGGTCTGAGCCGACCCGGTCACCGCCCGGTGACCAGGAGACGGACGGGAGGCGCGGTGCCGGCTGGTGCCGCGCCTCCCGTCCGTCGGTGCGGACGTCACGACCCGTCCACAGCACGCGGATCCGCTAGGTGGACGAGATACCAGACGGGTTACCCTGAACGACATGTCGACGCAGGAGATCACGGAGGCGTCGGGGTACTGGTTCCCCGACGACGACGCCACCCAGCGCGGTGTCGCCGTGCTGAACGCCCTGCGCCGGTACCGAGCGGCCGAGACGGCCATGCGGCGGCGGACCCGTGACTCGATGGGCATGGGTGAGACCGACCTGCTCGCCGTCCGCTACCTGCTGCAGGCCCAGCGCGCCGGACGGATCGTCAAGCCGAAGGACCTGGCCGCCTACCTGAAGATCTCGTCGGCATCGACCACGATCCTGATCGACCGGCTCGTGAAGTCGAACCACGTCCGTCGCGACCCGCACCCCACCGACCGTCGCGCACTCGTGATCACCCCGACGACGGAGACCGACGACGAGGTCCGGGCCACCCTCGGCGTCATGCACCGGCGGATGATGTCGATCGCCGAGGGCCTGTCCGCTTCCGACGCCCGCGTGATCGCGACCTTCCTCGAGCGGATGCGCGACGCCGTCGACCAGGTGGACCCCGCACCGGAGCACTGAGTGCCGGACGCCGAGCGACACCGGCGACGGAGCAGACGGACCCCGCGGGGGACGCCCGGGTGCACGTGCACTGGGAACGCGCACCGCGCGACCGCGTAGACCGGAAGGGTCACCGATCGCGAAAGGAGCCGATCATGCACGCATCGGACAAGCTCGCCGCCAACCTCCAGGCCGTCCTCGTGGACCTCATCGACCTGCACGTGCAGGGCAAGCAGGCCCACTGGAACATCCTCGGGACCAACTTCCGCGACCTCCACCTGCAGCTCGACGAGATCGTCGACGCCGCCCGTGAGTTCGCCGACGACACCGCGGAGCGCATGCGCGCGCTCTACGCCGTGCCTGACGGCCGCTCGGCCACCGTGGCACAGTCGAGCCACCTCGACCCGTTCCCGGAGGGCGAGGTCTCGACGCACGACGCCATCGACCTCGTGACCCTGCGCCTGTACCAGGCCACGGGCACCATGCGCGACGTGCACGACGAGGTCGACGACGAGGACCCGACGACCGCGGACCTGCTCCACGGCTTCATCGAGCGCCTCGAGCAGCTCGCCTGGATGGTCTCCGCCGAGAACCGCGCCCCGCGCACGCCCCTCGCTGCGGCGACGAGCCCGGCGACCGCCGAAGCCTCCACCGCCTCCTGACCGTGGACCTCGGGATCCAGGGCAGGACCGCCCTGGTCTTCGGTGGCGACTCCGGCATCGGCTGGAACACGGCTCGCATCCTCCTTGCCGAGGGTGCGACCGTGGTCGTCACCGACCTCGACCAGGGCCGGCTCGACACGAGCGCCGACCAGCTCGAGGCGCCGCACGGCAAGCTATTCGCCTTCGCCGCGGACGTGACGGATGCCCAGTCCCTCGCCGCGCTGCACGGGAAGGTGCGCGACGCCGTCGGCGAGATCGACATCCTCGTGCAGTCGTCCGGCATCACGGGCGCGCAGGGGATGTTCCACGAGATCGACGAGCAGGGCTGGCTCGACACCATCGACGTCGACCTGATGGGACCCGTGCGGATCACGCGCGAGTTCATCGGCGACCTGCGGAACGGCGGCTGGGGTCGCATCGTGTACCTCGTCTCCGAGGACGCGTCACAGCCGTACGACGACGAACTCCCCTACTGCGCCGCGAAGGCCGGCGTGCTGTCGTTCGCGAAGGGCCTCTCCCGCTCGTACGCGTCCGAGGGTCTGCTGGTGAACACCGTCAGCCCCGCCTTCATCCACACCCCGATGACCGACGCCATGATGGACAAGCGCGCGAAGGAGCAGGGGACCTCGTTCGACGAGGCGATCTCGAGCTTCCTCGACGAGCAGCGCCCCTACATGGAACTCGGTCGCCGCGGGGAGCCCGAGGAGGTCGCGAACGTCGTCGCCTTCCTCTGCTCCGACCTGGCGAGCTTCGTCAACGGGTCGAACTACCGGGTCGACTCCGGCTCGGTCGCCACCATCTAGGAGAACAATGACCGACTTCCGCTACCTGATCGTCGGAGGCGGGATGGTGGCCGACGCCGCTGCCCGCGGGATCCGCGAGATCGACGCCGACGGGTCGATCGGCATCGTCAGCGAGGAGACCGACCGCCCGTACGCCCGCCCGGCACTGTCGAAGAAGCTCTGGACCGATCCGGAGTTCAGCTGGGACGAGAAGGTCGACCTGCACACCGAGGAGACCGGTGCGACGTTCGTGCTCGGGACGAAGGTGACGGCGATCGACCGCCAGGCGAAGACCGTGACGACCGACGACGGGCAGGCCCACGGGTACGAGCGACTACTGCTCGCGACCGGCGGCAAGCCGCGGAGCCTGCCGGGCCTCTCGCCCTCGTCGCGCGTGCTCGACTACCGCAGCGCCGACGACTACCGCCGCCTCCGCGAGCTCGCCGACGCCGGCGCACACGTCGCCGTCGTCGGCGGCAGCTACATCGGCACCGAGATCGCCGCGGGCATCGTGCAGAACGGCGCCCGGGTGACCCTGGTCACGCCGGACGAGGTCCTCGGTGGACACATGTTCCCGGACGACCTCGCACAGGCGTTCCAGCAGCGGTTCGTCGACCACGGGGTCGAACTCCGCACCGGGAGCCGCGTCGAGCAGGGCACCGAGTCGGACGGAGGGGTGTCCCTGACGCTCGACGACGGGTCGGTCCTCGAGGCCGACGCGGTCGTCGCCGGACTCGGCATCGAGCCGCAGACGCAGCTCGCCGCCGACGCCGGTCTCACGGTGCGCGACGGCATCGTGGTGTCGTCGACGCTCGTGACCGACGACGAGTCGGTGTTCGCCGCGGGCGACGTCGCCGAGTACCCGGACCGCATCCTCGGCACGCGTCGGGTCGAGCACGTCGACAACGCGAAGGAGCAGGGCCGTCAGGTCGGGCGGAACCTCGCCGACGCGGACGAGACCTACGACCACACGCCGATGTTCTACTCGAACGTGTTCGACACGGGCTACGAGGCCGTCGGCCAGGTCTCGACCGAGCTGCAGACCGTCGAGGACTGGCAGGAACCCCTGACCACCGGCGTCGTCTACTACCTGGACGACGACGACACGGTCCGCGGCGTGCTGCTCTGGAACGTCTCCGACAAGACCGACGATGCACGCAAGGTGCTCACCGACGCCCACGGTCTGACGCGGGACATGCTGCCGGGGCGCATCACGCCGTGATGTCCGCGTCCTGACGCGACGGCCTGGAGGCGCGGCTCGACCTGACGGGGCCGGGTCGCGCCTCCAGGCCGTCGCCGTCCCCGCTGACGCACGTCAGCGCTGGTCGTTCCGGTGCTGGTCGCGCACCTCGGGTGCGACGTCGTCGACCACCTCGCGGCGGTCGTGCGGATCCACGGGGATCCCGTCACCGTCCGCCATCGCGACCGCGTGCGCGGACTTCGCCCGCTCCAGTTGCTCGTCGTCGCCCTTCGCCATCCCGAACAGCTCGATGAACCGCGACTTCACGACCAGCCAGGCGTCCTTCGCGCCGAGCCGGGCGAGGTCGGACGACGTCGTGTCGTCCCGGACGCGCTGCAGCGACCCGACACCCCGGTCGGTGATCCGCCCGTCCACGTGCGCGACGGCGAGCCGGGCCACCGCGTCCGCCTGCGCGTGCATCACCGAGTGGGCACCGTCGACGACCTCGCGCAGCACCGCGTGCGGGAACACCCGGGCGAGCGACCGGACCCAGTCACGCGGCACCAGGGCGTCGTGCTCGCCGCGGACGATGAGCGTCCGGGCCTGCACCTCGGCGGCGCGGTCCTCGATCGGGAACGCGATCATCCGGGGCAGCACCTTCCGGAACCAGTGCCACCCGCAGAGCGCGTACGCGGTGACGGCGTGCCAGCGGACGGCGGCGGGCTCGTGCAGCGCGGACCGCAGGAACCGGAACGCCGACTTCGGGATGCTCCGGGCGCGGCTGTCGACGACCGGGCTGATGAGCACGAGGTCGCGGATGTGCGGGTTCCGCGCGGCGACCTCGGTGACGACCTGGGTGCCCATCGAGTGCCCGACGAGCACCGGGTCCTCGAGCCGCAGCTCGCGGATGACCTGCTCGACGGCGTCCGCGTACCGCTCGATCGACACGGCACCGCGGAACCGCGGGACCCCGGCGAAGCCCGGCAGGTCGAGGGCGTGCACCGGGCCGTTCTCGTTGAGGTGCGGCGCGAGTCGTTCGTAGTAGGTGGCGGCGATGCCGAGACCGGCCACGAGGACGAACGCCCGGTCGCCGGGGTGCCCGATCGAGCTGACGCGGACGTAGGTGCCGTCGACGGCGATGCGGTCGACCTCGACCTGCACGTCGGCGTCCTCGGCCCGTGCGAGCGCACCGGTGGGGTCGGGAGCGGCCGGCGGGGTCCGGTCGTCCTGTTCGTCCTGTTCGTCCACGGGGCCTCCTGGGATCGGCGACCTCCTACGGTACCCGCGGTTCAGCCGCCGAACGCGGACGCCGGAGCGCCGTGCACCCGCGTGGGCACCGCGAAGACCGCGCCGGAGTGCGGGTACTGCTCGAGCTGTTCCTCGGTGCTGTTCTCCCGCGCGGTGCCGACGAAGAGCGTCGACCAGTCCGGACCACCGAAGGCCACCGAGGTGACGTTCGGAGCCGGCACCTCGACGGTCTCGAGGTGCCGGCCCTCGGCGTCCCACCGCTCCACGCGGCCGGCGCCGTAGACCGCCGTCCAGAAGCAGCCCTCGTCGTCGCGCACCAGTCCGTCGTGCGCAGCGCCGCTGACGAACGGTTCGAGCTCGCCGAGGTCGCCCTCGGGGCCGTACGCGCCGCGGTAGATCGTCGAGGTGCTCGTGTCCGTGACGTACATGACGCTGCCGTCGGCCGACCACTCGATGCCGTTCGTCACGCCGAAGCCGCCGCGGAGCACCCGCGTCGTGCCGTCGGGCTCGATCGAGTACAGCGCCCCCGAGGGGTCCTCGTCCGAGAGGTCCATGCTGCCGACGAGGAACCGGCCGAACGGGTCGCACTTGCCCTCGTTGAACCGCATCGCGGTGGTCGCGTGGTGCACCCGGACCAGTTCGCGCTCGACCACGCCGCGCTCGTCGGTGAGCACGACCGTGTCGCCGAGCGCTGCGACGAACCCGCCGGTGGCTCGGGGCTGGAAGCTCGCCAGGGGCGGCGGCAGCGCGACGCTCGACTCGACGGTGCCGTCCGCGCGGGCGGTGGTGAGCAGCCCGAGGGTGATGTCCGTCCAGCGGAGCCGCTCCGTGGTCGGATCCCAGACGATGCTCTCCGCGAGCACGGCCTGTTCGTCGCAGAAGACGGTCACGGGCCCGGTCACGGCGTCGGTGTGCATGCGTCCCCGTCTACCGGGGACGGCGTGCACGGCCTGCCAGCGAAATGCCGAGCATTCACGGCCGAGGGACCCCGAGTGGCACGTTCGACGGGTCGAGACCGCGATCGCCGCGCTGCCCGCACGACACCTCGTCGTCATCGGCACGCTGACCGATCTCCGGCGGGAGGAACGCGCCAGAGCCGTCTGCCTCGAGCGCCTCGGGTGGGAACTCGCCGTCCTCGGCGTCTCGGTCCTGACGCTCGAGCGTCGAGCAGCAGCGCTGGACACCCGTGATCTCCGGGTCGTCGAGGCGCTCCGCGGCCGACGAGTGATCCCCTCGTCGCTGCGGATCGAGCACGGCGATCCACGCTGCGAGCCGCTGCTGTGGTTGCCGGACCAGGTCCTCGGTGCCATCGGACGAGCGGTCACCGATGCTCGGCCCCTACCGGTACCCCTGGCGAGCGCCGTCGAGACGTTCGAGGTCGAGCCCTGACGCGCGGACGACCCTCGGACAGCGCTGGAGCCGGGACCTGGTATACCCCAGGTGCACCGGCTCCGACTTCTCATCCCCCCAGCAGGAGGCGAGCTGCTGCCAACATATCAGAGGCGCGCGAAGCGGGCGCGGAAGAAGCTCCAGACGCCGTACGCCAGGAAGGCGACGCCGATCGCGACGAGCAGCACCGACCCGGCGGGGAGCTGCCGCACCGCATCGAAGGCCCCGTCGAGCCCGGTCGCCTGGCCGGGATCGCTCCGGAAGCCCGCCACGGCGATGAGCACGCCGACGACGACCACGGCCAGGCCCTTGCCGACGTACCCGACGACGGCGAGCACGGTGACCGGTCGGTCCAGGCTCCGCGGCGGTCGGACGATGTGCTTCCGGAACGAGCGGCGGCACCCGATGACGACGAGTCCGACGCCGATCGCGATCGCGACGGCTGCCGCGGCGAGCAGCAGGAACACCCCGCCGGGCGTCGCGAGCGCCTGGGCGGCGGCGCTCCGGCTCGATCCGCTCGAGCTCTTCCCCACGCCGAGCGCGAACGTCGCGGCGGAGTACGACACGACGCCGTAGACGATCGCCTTGCCGACGTCCTTCGCCCGAGCCGCCCACCCGCGGGCGCTGTCGGACCGGCCGCCGACGACGGCCTCGAGCAGGAGCCGCAGGGTGAGCGCGGCGGTCCCGACGGCGACGGCCCAGAGCAGGACGACGCCGCCGGGCACCCTCGCGAGCTGCTCGAGGGCACCGGACTGGTCGGTCTCGCTGCCCGAGGACGCGTTCCCGAAGCCGAGGAGCACGACCAGGTAGCCGATGAGCAGGTGGACGACGCCGCTGCCGACGTAGCCGGCCCGCGCCGTCAGCTCGAACCACCTGCTGTCGGCGACGCGCCGCGCCTGACGTCCGGTCTCGCGTGCCGCTCGTTCCGCCTGGTCGCTCATCCCCTCGAGCCTGCCCGCCGCGCGGTCCGCTGTCCGCCGCGGTGCGCCTCGGGACCGGTGCGCGCCGGGACCGGTGCGAGACGTGCCCGGTGCGGGACAGGGCCGGTGCGAGACGGGTCCCGGCCGACGTCGGGCGGGAGGCGCGTGGCGGACACGGCCACGCGCCTCCCGTCCGCGGTCAGTCACCCTTGACGTTGACGACCTGCCGCAGCGTGTGCCGGATCGTCACCAGGTCGGTGGCGTCCGCCATGACCTGGTCGATCGGCTTGTACGCCGCGGGGATCTCGTCGAGGAACGCGTCGGTGTCGCGGTACTCGATCCCCGCCATCGCCTCGCGCAACTGCTCGTGCGTGAAGGTCCGCCGGGCAGCGGAGCGCGAGAACAGCCGCCCGGCCCCGTGCGGCGAGGACTCGAGCGACGGCTTGTTCCCGAGCCCCTCGACCACGTACGAGGCGGTGCCCATGGAACCCGGGATGAGGCCGGGCTGTCCGGCTGCGGCCTGGATCGCTCCCTTGCGGGACACCCAGACGCTCTTGCCCCAGTGCGTCTCGCGCTGCGTGAAGTTGTGGTGGCAGTTGATCCGCTCCTGCTCGTCCACCTGCCGGCCGAGCACCTCGGACAGCTGCCGGACGACCCGGTCCATCATCTCCTCGCGGTTGAGCAGGGCGAAGTGCTGCGCCCACCGGAGCTCGGCGATGTACCGGTCGAACTCCGGCGTGCCCTCGACGAGGTAGGCCAGGTCGGGGTCCGGCAGCTCGATCCACCAGCGCTGCATCATCCGCTTCGCGACCGCGATGTGCCGCTGCGCGATCTTGTTGCCGACGCCCCGCGAGCCGGAGTGCAGGAACAGCCAGACCCGGTCCTGCTCGTCGAGCGAGACCTCGATGAAGTGGTTGCCCGAGCCGAGCGTACCGAGCTGGTTCCGCCAGCCGCCGTGCGCCCAGGCGGGGTCGAAGCCGGCGGCCTCGGCCATCGTCTCGAGCTCGGCGATCCGCGGCTCGGCGGTGGCGACGACCTTGCGGTTCGACGCTCCGGCCGACAGCGGGACGGCGCGCTCGATCTGCTCACGCAGCGGCTGCAGGTCGCTCGGCAGGTCGGCCTTCCCGAACTGCGTGCGGACCGCGATCATGCCGCAGCCGATGTCGACGCCGACGGCCGCGGGCATCACCGCACCGAGGGTCGGGATGACGGAGCCCACGGTGGCGCCGAGCCCGAGGTGGGCGTCGGGCATGAGCGCGAGGTGCGGGAACACGAACGGCATGCGGGCCGTCGTGCGGGCCTGCTGCTCGGTGTTCTCCTCGAGCATCGAGGCCCAGCTGAGCAATCGGTCGGTGATCTTCTGCACGGTGTTCGTCCTTCGTCGTGACGGTCAACGACGGCCGGGTGGCCGTCGCGGTGACGGCCGGGTGGCCGTCGGGGTGACGGTCCGGGGCGGACGGATCCTGCGTCTCCGCCTCCGGTGCAGTGCACCTGTGGAGGAACGACGGGAGGGACGCCCCGGGCCGGGTGGGCACGGGACGTCCGAGGACGGCGGCGTGCCTACGCGGGTTCGCGGAGGGACTGGTTCGCGTACTGCAGCGCGGGCAGCACGACGAGCGCATCGAGCTGTCGCTCGGTACGGCTGCTGTGCTGCTGGGCGCGCATCGCGGTCCTTCCGTGGGTGCCCGGGGCGGGCGGCCCTGCCCGTCGGGCAGGAGGACCGACAGTAGTGCGACACGCCCGGGCTGCACAAGTCGCCCGGGCGTGTCGCGCGCATCGCGGTGCCGCTGGCGCCCGTCAGGGTGATCCCTCCTGCACAGCCGGGAGGCGCGGCCCACCCGTCCACAGCGGGGTACGTCCTGCTGATGGTCGGCTCGTCCCCCCGTGCAGGCTGGTGGTATGACCGAGCGCACCCGCGACACCCCTGACGCGAACGACAACGAGGAACGGACCGACGGCTACGTCCCGCTCCGTTCCTACGGAGCGATCGGTGACGGCCGCACCGTGGCGCTCGTGGCGCGCGACGGTCGGATCGACTGGCTGCCGATCCCCTCGATGGACTCGCCGCCGGTCTTCGCGAGCATCCTCGACGCCGAGCACGGGGGACACATCGCCCTCCGTCCGACCGGCGACGCGAGCGTGGAGCGCGAGTACCTGCCGGGCACGAACGTCCTCGTCACGACGTGGACCACCGAGAGCGGCTCCTGCACGGTCACCGACGCGATGGTCACCGGGGTCGCCGGCCGCCTGCCGTGGGCGGAGATCGGCCGGTGCGTGCAGGGCGTCTCCGGCACGGTCGAGATGGAGTGGGCGGTGGTCCCCGGCACCCTGCTGAACACGGCGGAACCACGTCGCATCGACACGGCCAACGGCACGGTGATCGGCATCGACGGCGTGACGATCGGCATCGTGCAGCACGGCTTCGAGCCCGTCCACGACGACGGGCCGCGTTTCTCCGGACGCTTCACCACGAACGAGGGGTCGAAGTCGATCCTGACGATCGTCGGCACCGAGAACGAGCCCATCTTCATGCCCGAACCGGAGCGCACGCTCGACGCGGTCGACCGGACGATCGAGAACTGGTCGACCTGGTCGGAGACCTTCTCGTACGACGGGCCCTGGGCCGACGCCGTCCAACGCAGTGCGCTCGCGCTGAAGCTGCTCATCTACTCGCCCACGGGGGCGATCGCGGCGGCACCGACGACGAGCCTGCCCGAGGACCGCACGGGCGGCAAGAACTGGGACTACCGCTTCGCCTGGGTGCGCGACCTGTCCTACACCGTGCACGCCCTCACGCGCTTCGGGCTCCGCGAGGAGACGCACGCGGCGGTGTCGTGGGTGATGCGCACCATCGCCGAGCACGACGAGACCATGCCGATCTTCTACGACCTGAACGGCGCGAAGACCGACGGTGTCGAGGAGCGCGACGTCCCGGGGTGGAACGGCATCGGCCCCGTCACCATCGGCAACCGCGCCGGCGACCAGCTGCAGCTCGGTGTGTGGGGCGACGTCTTCGAGATCCTGCGCCAGTACGTGAAGGCGGGCAACGTGCTCGACCGGCAGACCGCCGGCGTGCTGGAGCGGCTCGCCGACGACGCCTGCCACCGGTGGCCCGAGCAGGACTCCGGCATGTGGGAGCTGCAGGAGGCGCAGCACTACGTCTCGAGCAAGATCGGGTGCTGGCAGGCCCTCGACGCCGCGGTGGAGCTCCACGACGCGGGCATGATCGACGGGCCGCGCGACAAGTGGATCGAGAACCGCGAGCTCATCGAGCAGTGGGTCGCCGAGCACGGGTGGGACGAGGAACGCGGGTACTACGTGATGTACCCGGGGTCCGACGCCCTCGACACGTCGATCCTGCTGCACGCGATGTCGTCGTTCGACCGCGGCCCCCGCATGGCGTCGACCATCCGCGCCATCGAGGCCCAGCTGCAGCGCGGCCCGCTGGTCTACCGGTACTCCGGCATGGACCAGGAGGAATCGCCGTTCGTCGCCTGCTCGTTCTGGCTCGCGGCGGCGATGGCCTGCACCGGCCGTGTGGACGACGCCCGGACGCTGATGGACGAGATGGTGGCACAGGCGAACGACGTCGGCCTGTTCAGCGAGATGCTGAGCGCCGAGGACGGCGCCTTCATGGGGAACATCCCGCAGGGGCTGTCGCACCTGGCGCTGATCCAGGCCGCGCTGACGATCGAGGAGGTCGCGGCCGAGTCCTGAGCGGGTGGCAGGGCCGGGTGGATCCGGGCACCCGGGTCCCTCGTTCGGCGGGCTCACGGCCTGCTCAGCCCAGGGTGATCGCCACGAGGCCGGCCACGCCGACCAGGTAGAGCACGACCACGACGAACGAGTCGACACCCATCCCGATGATCCGCCGCCTCGGTCGGAACACCAGACCGACCGCGTAGACGAGGGTCAGCAGCGCGGCCAGCGCAGTCAGGTACACGTCGCTCGCGTTCGCCTGCGGGAGCACGGCCCTGCCGGAGAGCACCGTGGCGACGAGGAACAGCACCGGTAGGAAGGCGTTGCCGCCGAAGATGTCCGACACGGCCAGGTTGTCGTCGCCCTGCCGGACGGCCTGGATGCCGGTGGAGATCTCCGGCAGGCTCGTCGCGAGGGCCAGGACCGTCGCGCCGAAGAGCACCCCGGACAGCCCGATCTGCTCGGAGGCTGCGTCGCCGGCGCGTTCGAGCACCACGCCGGCCACGAGCGTCGCCAGGGCGGACACCGTGAAGACGATCGCCGCCTTCCTCGTGCTCATCCGGGGCGGGTCGTGCTTCCGGGTGCGGTGTCCCGAGGTGTGCGGCGAGGCGTCCGGCGCACGTCCGTCCTCGTGCCAGGGCAGCCCCTTGCCGGCGCGCTGCACGAGCAGGAGACCGACGACCCAGATGGCCGCGATGAGCACCACGTCCGGCGTGAGACGAGCGACGACGAGGTCCGGCGGCAGCTGGCTCCCTGCGACGACGACGGCGAGCACGGCCACGACGACGATCGCCTCGAGCACGAGGGTCAGCGACGCAGCGCGGTAGGTCAGCGGTCGCACGCCCTTCCCGCGCTTGCCGAACGCGTCGAGGACCGCGATCACGACCGTCTGCAGGGCGATGCCGCCGAGGATGTTGCCCGCGGCGACCTCGATGTTCCCGGACAGCCCGGCGCTGACGGTGATGGCGATCTCGGGCAGGTTCGTCGCGACGGCGAGCACGATGAGGCCCCCCAGCGCACTGCCGAGGTGCAGTCGCTCGTCGAGGACGTCGGTGGTCTTCGACAGTTGGATGCCCGCGATCCAGATGACCGCGGCGCCGGCCACGAAGACCACGACGAGGAGCCAGAGCGGTAGTGATCCCATGCCCTCGACCGTGGACCCCGCCTGCCGGGACCGCTCCGAGCCGCGCGTCGAGCGGCTCGGCCGCCGCTTCGTCGGACGGTGAGGTCGTCCGCCGCTGAGCACACCGTCGGGGGTGCGGCGCATGATGGACGGGCGATGAACGACGTCGACGCACGCATGGACCGGCTGCGACGAGCTGCCCGGTACCGGTACCAGCAGCTGGTGGACAGCGAGATCGAACGCGGCTCCCTCGACCCGGACGAGGTCCGGGAGGAACGACGTCTCCTCCGACTGCAGGACGTCGAGCGCCACGCGCGCGCCCGCATCGAGGAAGCCGAGCGCCGCGGCGTGTTCGAGGGCAACCCCTACCACGGCAAGCCACTGCCGGGGAACGACGGGCGGCACGACCCGGACTGGTGGATCAAGGCGAAGATCGAGCGCGAGGACATCCGCGGCATCGCGCCACCGGCGTTGGCGCTGCGGACCGAGGACGCCGAACTCGACGACCACCTCGACGCCCTCACCACCGAGGACGACGTCCGTGCGGTCCTCGTGGACTTCAACGCCCGGGTGAAGGAGGCCCGGCGACAGCTGCTCGGCGGGCCACCGGTCGTCACGCCGATGCGCGACGTCGACGCCGAGGTGGGGCGGTGGCGCGAGCGGCGCGACGCCCGTCGCGCTGCGGACGAGCGGGCTGCCGCCGATCGCGCGGCTGCGGAGCAGGCGGCACGACCGCGTCGGTGGTGGCGGCGTGCCTGACGTGCGCTGCGCGACCGCGTGCGGTGCGCGATCACCTGACCGGGCGTCCCGCGGACCGCGGCCGACGGCGAGGAGGCGGGTCGTACCTCCAGGCCGAGTGCCGGTCGTCCCGGGTGCGCGGAAGGCGCCGTCCCCGTGGTCGGGGGCGGCGCCTTCTGGTGTGTGGTGCGGGGGTGTTACTTGATCTGGGCGGTGATGGTCGCGGTGCCGACCAGCAGGCCGGCCTTGACGGCGTCGGTCTTGAAGGTCTGGTTCAGCAGGCCCGCAGCGTCCGAGGACACGTGCACGGTGGTGCCGGTCAGGATCGCGTTGTCACCCTCGAGCTGCAGCGGCTTCAGCGTGCCACCGTGCAGCGAGAACAGGTACGCGTTCGACGCGGCGACCTGACCGTTGACCAGGACGTCACCGTAGAGCTTGGACGAGCCCGGGTTCACGACGAAGTTCTCCAGCGTGACCGTGGTGTCGCCGGCCTTGAGGGTCAGGCCCGAGTCGTCGTGGTTCAGCAGCCCCTGCACGTAGGGACGGTAGTTGCCGTCCGGCGACCAGTACGTGACCGAACCGGCGGTGATCGGGAACGACACCGACCCGTTCTCGAGCTTGGCGTTGCCGGACACACCCGGGGTCAGCCCCAGCGAGGTCAGCGCGTCGGTGAAGCCCGAGTCGAGCGCGACCGCGGTGTTGCCACCCTTGACCTCCGGCACCGACGCGACCGGCGCCGGGATCTTCGAGTCGGACGAGGACGACACCGTGTGCACGTTCGGGGTCGCGGCGTTCGCGGTGCTGATGCCGAACGCGGCACCACCGAGGACGAGGGCGCCGGTGGTGGCGAGGGTGATCGTGGTCTTCATGGACTTGCGCATGATGGTTCCTTCCGTTGTCGCGCTCGGCGCGATTCCCTGAGTGCGCGCCGAACACACCCCGCAGAGGGGTGGAGAACCAGCTACCTGCGGCTGGTGAGCGCTCCGGGTGTTTCCCGGCTTGTGACAGTGTTTCGTCGCCCTCCTCGGATCGGATTGGACGACGTTCCTGGGGAGATCCTGTCCCCCACTCCGTAGCGTGAGGGCATGGCCCCCGCACACATCCCGAGCACCGACCGGATCCGGGCGATCGACGCCTGGTGGCGTGCCGCGAACTACCTGACCGTCGGGCAGATCTACCTGCTCGACAACCCGCTGCTCACCCGCCCCATCGACCCGGACGACGTCAAGCCGCGCCTGCTCGGGCACTGGGGCACCTCGCCTGCGCTCAACCTCGTCTACGCGCACTGCAACGCGCTCATCGCCGAGACCGACCGCGACCTGCTCTACGTGTGCGGTCCCGGGCACGGTGGTCCCGCGATGAACGCCAACGCCTGGCTCGAGGGGACCTGGGGCGAGCTGTACCCCGACATCACGCCGGACCCCGAGGGCCTGCGGAAGTTCTTCCGGCAGTTCTCGTTCCCCGGCGGCATCCCGTCGCACGCCGCTCCGGAGACGCCGGGCTCGATCCACGAGGGCGGCGAGCTCGGCTACTCCCTCGCGCACGCGTACGGCGCGGCTCTCGACAACCCCGACCTCGTGGTGGCCTGTGTCGTCGGCGACGGCGAGGCCGAGACCGGACCGCTGTCCGGGTCGTGGCAGGCGCACACGTTCCTCGACCCGGTGTCCGACGGGGCGGTGCTGCCGATCCTCAACCTCAACGGCTGGAAGATCGCGAACCCGACGATCCTCGCCCGGATCCCGGACGAGGACCTCACCGCGTACTTCCGCGGCCTCGGGTACGACCCGATCGTCGTCGACTCGGCGCGCGTCGACCACGACCCCTTCGCGGTGCACGCACTGTTCGACGGTGCACTGCGTCGGGCGCTCGCGAGCATCGACGACATCCAGGCCGCGGCACGGGCACAGGCGCAGCGGGCCGCAACCGGACAGCCGGCAGGCGCAGCCGACCTGCGGCCGCGGTGGCCGATGATCGTGCTCCGTACCCCGAAGGGCTGGACCGGCCCGCAGGAGGTCGACGGTGAGCGCGTCGAGGGCACGTTCCGCGCCCACCAGGTCCCCCTGCCCGCGGTCCGCGAGGACGCCGGGCACCGCGAGCAGCTCGAGGAGTGGATGCGGAGCTACCGTCCGGACGAGCTCTTCGACGCCGACGGCCAGCCGACCGGCATTCTCACGACCATCCGTCCGCAGGGCGACCACCGGATGAGCGCCACCCCGCACGCGAACGGCGGTCGGATCCGCACGGCCCTCGACCGGCCACCGCTCGAGCCCTACGCGGTGCCGGTCGGCGAGGACGCCAGCTCGACGGCGACCCTCGGGCCGTGGCTCGCCGAGCTCACCTCGCGCAACGGATCGTCCTTCCGCCTGTTCGGCCCCGACGAGACGATCTCGAACAAGCTCGACGCCGTGTTCGACGTGACCTCGCGCGTGTGGCGGGCGCGCCGGGCTGCCGGCGACGAGCACCTCGGTGCCCGCGGCCGGGTGATCGAGGTCCTGTCCGAGCACCTGCTCGAGGGCCTGCTCGAGGGCTACGTGCTGAGCGGCCGCCACGGTCTGCTGAACACCTACGAGGCGTTCGCGCACATCATCGACTCGATGGTCGGGCAGTACGCCAAGTGGCTCGAGTCGTCGACCGACATCGACTGGCGCGCACCCGTGTCGAACCTGTCGATCCTGCTGTCCTCGCACGTGTGGCGCCAGGACCACAACGGCTTCTCGCACCAGGACCCGGGGTTCCTCGACGTCGTCGCCTCGAAGCAGCAGGACCTCGTCCGGATCAAGCTGCCGGCGGACGCGAACACCCTGCTCGCCGTCGCCGCGCACGCCTTCGAGACGACCGACCGGATCGAGGTCATCGTCGCGGGCAAGCACCCGGAGCCCGTGTTCCTGTCGATCGAGGACGCCGTCGCGCACGCGGCGGCGGGGCTGGGCGTCTGGGACTGGGCCGGCACGGAGCAGACCGTCGGCCGCGCGGACGTGCTCCTCGCGAGTGCCGGCGACGTGCCGACGGTGGAGGCCGTCGCGGCCGCGGACATCATCCGGAAGCACGCTCCCGAGGTCGGGGTGCGCTTCGTCAACGTCGTGGACCTGCTGTCCCTCGGCGACCCGCGGAAGCACGAGCACCCGATCAGCGACGAGCGCTACGACGAGGTCTTCCTGCCCGGCACCCCGACGGTGTTCGCCTTCCACGGCTACCCGTCGCTCGTGCACCAGCTGACCTACCGCCGGCACGGGCACGACGACCTGCACGTGCACGGCTTCCTCGAGCAGGGCACGACCACGTCGCCGTTCGACATGCTCATGCTCAACGAGATGGACCGCTTCTCGCTGGCGCACGACGCCCTGTCCCGGGTCGACGCCGACGCGCACGCGGACCTGCTCGCGAAGCTCACCGAGGCGCGGGACGCCGCGCGGACCTTCGCCTACACGAAGGGCGAGGACCACCCGTCGCTGTCGGGCTGGGAGTTCCGGGGCTGGCCGCAGGACGAGCCGACCGACGGCGGCACCGGTGGCGACCCCGGTGCCGGTGAGACGGAGGGCGCGGCACCCGGCAACTGACGCCCGTCCGACCCCTCCGGCGGGCAGGTCCTCCTGCACAGCCTGGAGGCACTCCGCACCGTCCACAGGACCGGCCACGCCCGCCGCGTGGCCGGTCCTGTGCTGCCAGGCTCGCGGGCATGGACGTCGGGTGGGTGAGCGCGGTGGTCGCGCTGGTCGGCGCTGCGGTGGCCGCAGCGAGCGTGGTCGTGACCGTCCTCGAGGGACGGCGGACGCGGCGGAATACCGAGTTCTCGGTGCACCGGGACCTCTGGTGGCAGCGTTGGACGTGGGTGGTCGAGCGGGCGCTCTCACGAGACCCGGTCGACCACGACGTAGCGGCGCTCATGACCTACGCCCTGGCGACCCGCTCGTGGGTCACCCGCGATGACGAATGGGTCCTGACGGAACTCGAGAAAGCGGAACGACGGCGTCTCCGGAGACGGGGCACGGCGAAGGAGGACGAACGAGATGATCACGGATGAGCCCGACGACCTGTTCGAGCGTCGACTCGCCAGGGTCGAGCGAGCTGTCAGGAACCTGCTGGCGGACCCGCACTACGGCCCGCTCGTCGAGCCGGAGGGGCGGCTGGAGTTGCTCGAGGACCTCAGGCAGGAGTGGCGGGAGCGCCAGGAGCGCGCCCGTCGTCGAGCGCTGGAGCACGCGACTGCGAGCACCGAAGACTGACGTGCCAGGCTGAGCACGTGCAGGACCTCGTCATCCCCGCTCCGGACGAGCCCTCACTGCCGACCACGTCCGGCGGGCGGTTCCCCGTCCGTCGCGTGTACTGCGTCGGTCGCAACTACGCGGCGCACGCGCGCGAGATGGGGCACGACCCGGACCGCGAGCCACCCTTCTTCTTCTCGAAGCCCGCGAGTGCACTCGTCACGGACGGCGCGGACACCCCCTACCCGCCCGGGACCGACCGGCTCGAGCACGAGGTCGAGCTCGTCGTCGCGCTCGGCCGCGGCGGGTCCGACGTGCCCGTGTCGGACGCCCTCGACCTGGTGTGGGGCTACGGCGTGGGGATCGACCTGACCCGGCGCGACCTGCAGGCCGAGGCGAAGCGGCTCGGCCGTCCGTGGGACCTCGCGAAGGGCTTCGACGCCTCGGCTCCGGTGGGCGCTCTCGTCCCGGCGGCGGGCGTCGACCCGACCGCGGGCGCGATCGAGCTCCGGGTGGACGACGTGCTCCGACAGTCGGGCGACCTGGCGGACCAGATCTGGTCGGTCGCCGAGACCGTCGCGGAACTCTCCCGGTGGGTGACCCTGGCTCCGGGCGACCTGCTGTTCACCGGCACACCCGAAGGCGTCGGACCGCTGCAGCGCGGTGCCGTCGTGGCGGGCTCCGTCCACGGGGTCGGGACGGTGACGACCCGGATCGTCTGACGCCCGGGCACGGCCGTCCCGGTGCGGCCCCGCTCCTGGGGGCGGCCCGACGCCCGTAGCGGCGCCACGCCCATCGCGGCACTGGGCCGGTGCCGGCACGCGCCGCTGGGAGCGCCCGCAGCCGTCCGGCGTAGACATGTCCGTGACGTCGGGGGACCATCGACGTCAGACCACGGGACACCGCGAGCGTGCTCGACGCCGAGCGCGCCGGGGACGGGTGCGTGTCCCGACCGAGGAGGTGCGCCGTGCAGGAACACGACCTGCTCGCGACGTCCTGGACCTGGGCGGGCGACGAGCCGATCGCCGACCGGGTCCGAGCCGTCGGGGATGCCGGGTTCTCCGGCCTGTCACTGTCGCTCGACGACCTCCACGAGGTCCGGGCGACGACGGGGTTCTCGGCACTGCGCCGGGTCCTCGACCGTGCCGGGATCGTCTGGGTGCAGCTCGGCCCGCTCGACCGGTGGTGGGACCACGACGGCCGCGCGACCGACGCCGAGGCCGACCGTGGGGTCGTGCTCGAGGCCGCGGCCACCCTCGGCGCCTGGCAGGTCGTCGTCCGCGCCGACACCGGCGTCCACCCGGTCACGCCCGCGGCGATGACGGCGGACTTCACCGACCTCGCCGCGCAGGCCGAGGAGGTCGGAGCCCGACTCGTCCTCGAACCGGAGCCCTGGTCGAACCTGCCCACGATCGAGCGGGCGTCCCGCTTCGTCGCCGCTGCCGGGCACGCGAACGCCGGTCTCCTGCTCGACGCCATGCACACGCTCCGCGGCGGTTCGACCCTGGCGTCGATCGCGCAGGGAGTGGGGCCCGGGGTCCTCGCGGCCGTGGAGCTCAGCGACGGGCTGCTGCACACGCCTCCGGGCTGACCCTCGCCGAGGAGTCCCGCACCGCGCGGCACCTGCCGGGATCGGGCGCCTGGGACCTCCCCGGCCTGGTCCGCGTGCTCCGGAGCCTCGGGCACGAGGAACCGTGGGGCGTCGAGGTCCGGACGGCCGCGCACCGCGCGATGCCCCTGGCCGACGCGCTCCGGACCGCGGCGGCCGCCACCCGGGCCGTGCTGGATGCCGCGGACGCCGTCGACGAGCCCGCGGCCCCGGCGATGCCGACCACACCGGCGCCGACCTCTGCGGTCGACTTCGACGGCACTGCGCCGGTCGTCGTACGCCCCGTCCCCCGCTCCGATGCGGGTACAGGTGCGCCCGCGTAGCGTCTGGCGCATGACGGATCACGCAGCAGACGACGACCTCCTCCGGCGCTCGCAGGAGTCCATCGACGATGCCAAGGCGGCAGCCGCCGAGGTCGACCTTCCCGAGCAGGAGGACCTGATCGACGAGGACCTGCCCGCCGCCGACACGGCGAAGCCGGCGGACGGCCCCGCACCGGCGGCCTGAGGAGTCCGACCGTCCGACACCGGAGACCGTCCGGGAGCCGAGCTCCCGGACGGTCTCGTCGTGTCCGCAGCACCTCCGCGGCACCTCCGCAGACGAATTGCGGGAAACGGCGTGACGATTGCCGGACTCGACTCGTCACACCAGTGGGTCCCGGAACCGTGGGGGTTCCGGTTGCCCGGGCCGTGGGTGTCCCGGGCCCTGGACGCGCCGTGGTCGGTCACCCCCTGATCGCCGGCCACGGTGCACCGGCGGCGGTCCGTGCGTCCCCTGATCCGGCGCACGGACCGTCTCCTCACCAGTGGGGGACGATCGGGACGTTCAGGACTCGCGGACGACGTCCTCGGGGTCCTTGTCCTGCCGCCACCCACGCCACGACGGCTGCCGGAGTCGCCCGTCGGCGGTCCACTCGGCGAACGCCACCTCGCCCACGCGCCGCGGCGTCACCCAGTGCGCGTCGCGGGCGTCCGGCCGCGGTACGTCGACGAAGGGCGAGGTCTTCCGCTCGGCCTTCCCGAGCAGTGAGCCGACGTCGTCGAGGTCGCGGTCGCTGAAGCCCGTCCCGACCCTGCCGACGTACTCGAGCCCGTCCGGCCCCGGGATCCCCAGGAGCAAGGACCCGACACCGCCGGCCCGCCGCCCCCTGCCGGGCCGCCAGCCGCCGACGACCACCTCCTGCGTGGCGTGGTGCTTGATCTTCACCCACGCCTCGGAGCGGCGGCCCTCGGCGTACCGCGACGACCGCTTCTTCGCCACGACACCCTCGAGCCCCCGGTCCCGCGACTGTGCCACGGCGTGGTCCAGGTCACCCTCGACCACCGGCGGCACGTCGATCGCCCCGCCCGGGTCGACGACCGTCACGAGGGCTTCGCGCCGTGCGTCGTAGCCGAGCCGGGTCAGGTCGTGCCCGTCGGCCTCGAGCACGTCGAAGAGCAGCAGGCGGACGGGTGTCCGGCGTCGCGCGGCCTCGACGTCGCGGGCCCTGGTCAGCCCCATGCGGTCCTGCAGCCGGCTGAACGACGGACGCCCGCCGTCGTCCACCGCCACGACCTCGCCGTCGAAGACCCCGTCGACCCCGGCCCGCTCGCCGAGCTCCTGCAGCTCGGGGTACTGCACGGTCAGGTCGTTGTCGTTCCGGCTCCGGAGGGTGACCCGACCGTCGCGCACGGTGGCGAGTGCACGGACCCCGTCCCACTTCATCTCGAACGCCCACTCCGACGGGTCGAATCGCGGCTGACCGCGCACCGGGCTCGCGAGCATGGCCCGCCGATCGCCGGGCGGCGTCGCCGCGGGCGCGGCGCGCTCGATCCGCCGACCACCCGTCGTGGTCGCTGGTCGGGAGGTCCGTCCGACGTCCGCTCCGCCACCACCGTCGGCGAGGCGGTCGGGTTGGTCCTTCGTGCGGTGGATGAGCCAGTTCTTCTCGTCGCCGGCGCTCCCGCGGCCGCGACCACGTCCGCGGGTGTGCAGGAGCGCCAGTCGTCGGGCGCCGTTGGTCCGCCCGTGCAGCGTGACGATGACCTCCTCCCCCTCGCGCCACTTCTCGAGCTCGTAGGTGCCGTCGTCCCAGATCGTGACGGTCCCGCCGCCGTACTCGGCCTGCGGGATCGTCCCCTCGAACGAGCCGTACTCGAGCGGGTGGTCCTCGGTCTGCACCGCCAGGTGGTTCTTCCCGGGGTCGGTCGGCTCGCCCTTGGGGAGCGCCCAGCTGACGAGCACGCCCTCGTGTTCCAGCCGGAAGTCGTAGTGGTCACGGGTGGCGTGGTGCTCCTGGATCACGAAGGTCGGGGTCCCGTCCCGCCGGACCGTCGGGGCGCCCTCGGGCACCGGCTCCGGCGTCCTCGTCGCGTCGCGCTTGGCGCGGTAGACCGCGAGGCGGTCGCGGGCCGGCTGCTCGGCCTCGTTCGCACGCTGGGTCCGGTCGCTGTCCCAGTGACCGTGGTCGGTCCTGCCCACCGCCAGCGAGGCGGAGGCGACCGGGTGCAGGAGGTCGCCGTGTGCCTCCAGACGGTCGAGGACCTCCTCGAACTCCAGCTGGGCGAGTCCGCGCTCCTCGAGTTCCCGCCAGGTCCGCGGTGCCGCGACGGTCGGCCGGTCACGGCCGCGCAGCGAGTAGGGCGCGATCGTCGTCTTGTTGCCGTTGTTCTGCGACCAGTCGACGAAGACCCTGCCGCGACGCTCGGCACGGCTCATCGACGACAGCACCAGGTCGGGCAGGTCCTGTTCCAGCGCCCGGGCGAGCTCGTGCGCGACGTCGGACACCTGCGCCGTCGTGGCACGCCCGTCGAGTGCCGCGTACAGGTGGATGCCCTTCGAGCCGGATGTGACCGGGTACGGGTCGAGCCCCATCCCGTGCAGGATCTCGCGTGCGGCGAGCGCCACCTCGACGCACTCCGGCAGCCCCACGCCCTCGCCCGGGTCGAGGTCGAGCACGAGCCGGTCGGGGTGCTGCTGCGCTCCGCGTGGACCGAAGCGCCACTGCGGGACGTGCAGCTCGAGCGCCGCCTGCTGCGCCATCCAGACGAGCGTCGGCAGGTCGTCGACGATCGGGTACTCGGTGTCGTGCTCCTTGTGCGCGATGGTGTGGTGCCGGACCCAGTCGGGCGCCGACCCGGGCAGGTTCTTCTCGAAGAAGACCGTGCCGTCGACGCCGTCCGCCCACCGCTTCCGGGTCACCGGGCGGTCCTTCACGTGCGGGATCATCCACGGCGCCACGCGCTCGTAGTACTCGATCACCCGGCCCTTGGTCGTGCCGCTCGCCGGGTAGAGCACCTTGTCCGTGTTGGTGAGCGCGATCCTGCGGTCCCCGACCAGGACGGTGGTCCGCCGCGCAGCGGGACTCACAGCGCGACCCCGGTCGCTCCCGCCACGGTCAGGGTGCTGCCGGACGTGTACGACGACTCCGGGCCGGCGAGGTGGACGTAGGCGCTGCCGAGCTCGACGGGCTGCGCCGGGCGTCCGAAGGGGGTGTCCTGGCCGTAGGCGGCGATCTCGCCGCCGGGGTAGCTGATCGGCTGCAGCGGCGTCCACACCGGCCCCGGGACGACGCAGTTCGCCCGGATGCCCCTCGCCGCGAGCTGGCGGGCGAGGCCGTTCGTGTAGGTGATGATGGCGGACTTCGTGGCGGCGTAGTCGATCATCCGGTCCTGCGGTCGGTACGCGGACACCGAACTGGTGGTGACGATCGCGCTGCCGGGCGCCATGTGCGGTACGGCCGCCCGGACCAGCCAGAACATCGAGTAGAGGTTGACCTTCATCGTGCGGTCGAAGTCCTCGGTGGACTGCTCGGTGACGTCCTCGTGCACCTGCTGGTGTCCGGCGACGAGCACGAGCGCGTCGAGGCCGCCGAGCTCGCTGACGGCGTCGCGCACGAGGGTGTCACAGAACGTCTCGTCGGTCAGGTCGCCCGGCAGCAGCACGGCCCTGCGCCCGAGGTCGCCGACGACGTCGCGCACCTGTTCGAGGTCCTCGCGCTCCTCGGGCAGGGCGTTGAGGGCGACGTCCGCACCCTCCTTCGCCATCGCGATCGCGGCCGCGCGGCCGATGCCCGAGTCGGCACCGGTCACGAGCACCCGGTACCCGGGCATCCGCCCCGTGCCGAGGTACGTCGTCTCGCCGTGGTCGGGCGCGGGGTCCATCGCGCTGGCCAGCCCGGACCCCTGCTGGGTCTGCGGCGGGAACGGCGGCCGGGCGTACTGCGAACGCGGGTCCTGCTTGTCGAGCTGGCTCATGGGCCCATGGTGCTCGTCGGGCCGCCGCGCCGGTTCAGGCGGGGCAGGTCCGTGGACGGCACGTGCGCACGCCCGGGTCGTGCAGGAACGTCAGGTCGTCGGGCGCACCGGCGCGGCGAGCAGCTGCTCCGCCCCGACCCGGTCACCGCGCCCCTGCACCAGGGTCGCGATCCCGAGCACGACCCAGACGACCGCGACGCCCCGATCGGCGGCGTTCCCCGTCGCCGCGATGACCGCCCACAGCGCGGCGAGCCCGACGAACATCCACCCGCTCGTCCGTCGCCGGCGCGCGTCCGCCGTCCACTGCTGCACGCGGAGGCGCCAGACCGCCTCCGGCACCTCCGGGGGCACACGGCCCTCATCGACCCACCGCCGCGTGGCCACCACCGCGGCCCGACCGCCCCGTCGCGACCAGGACCAGACCTGGGCAGCGGGGAGCACCACCACGAGCGCGAGACCGAGCACGACGACCGCGACCCACGGCACCGGGCCGGGTCGCAGCACGATGTACACTGTCGGCACCACCGCCCCGCCGACCGCCAGGGCGACGAGCTGCCACCACCCCGCGGCGTCGATCCGGTCGTCGTCCGCCGGAGCGGACGTGTTCGTGGCACCGGTGCCGTGTTCCCCCGTCATGGGCGGCACGATACGCCCTCCGGCGTCGTGCGCGGCTGTCCATCCGCCCGGAACTGAGGGCCCGTCGCCGGATCCGCGGGCATCATGTGCCCATGAGGTCGATCTGGAAGGGCTCCATCGCGTTCGGACTCGTCAACGTGCCGATCAAGGTGTACGCGGCGACCGAGACCCACGACGTCTCCCTGCACCAGGTCCACGACGAGGACAAGGGTCGCATCCGGTACAAGCGCGTGTGCGAGTTCGGGCACGAGGTCGAGTACGCCGACATCCAGCGCGCCTACGACGACGGTGAGAAGACGGTCGTGCTGACCGCGGACGACTTCAGGCAGCTGCCCGAGGAGCAGTCGCACGAGATCGAGGTCCTCGAGTTCGTGCCCGTCGACCAGGTCGACCCGATGATGTTCGAGAAGTCGTACTACCTCGAGCCCGACTCCCGCTCCCCCAAGGCGTACGTGCTGCTCCGCGAGACGCTCGCGAAGACCGACCGCCTGGCGATCGTGCAGTTCACGCTCCGGCAGAAGACCCGGCTCGGGGTGCTCCGGGTGAACGACGACGTCATCCTGCTGCAGGGGCTGCTGTGGGGCGACGAGGTCCGGGCGGCCGACTTCTCGTCCCTCGACAAGTCGGTGAAGGTGAGCGCGAACGAGCTGAAGATGTCGTCGTCGCTCGTCGAGAGCATGTCCGCGGACTTCGACCCCGACCGCTACACGGACTCCTACCAGGAGGAACTGCAGCAGCTCATCGACGCGAAGCTCGAGGCCGGCGACGACGTCGACACCGCGGAGACGTTCGGCGAGCGCTCCGAGGACGAGGACGCCGACGAGGGAGGGGACGTCATCGACCTGATGGCGGCCCTCCGGGCCTCGGTGGACAAGAAGCGGTCCGGCTCGTCGGGATCGTCGCGGTCGTCGTCCCGGTCCTCGTCCCGGTCTGGAGGCTCGGGGTCGCGTTCGTCGTCCGGCTCACGCTCGTCGTCCGGTTCCGCTGGTGCGGACGACGACGGGGATGCGACGACGGAGACGAAGCAGGCACCGGCGCGGAAGACCGCCGCGAAGAAGAGTCCGGCGAAGAAGACACCGGCGAAGAAGCCGGCGGCGGAGAAGGCTCCCGCGAAGAAGGCCCCCGCGAAGAAGCGGGCCAGCTAACCGTCTCGCCGGGTCCGGCGGAGCGCGAGCGGGATCGAGACCCAGAGCGCCGCCGTCCCGAGGAACACGACGACCCCGCCGACGATCCCGCCGACGTCCCCGATCACGACGTCGAACACGAACAGCACCGTACCCGAGAACAGCAGCGCACTCGCCGCGAGCGCCGCGATGAGCAGCGCGTTGCCGGCCCGGACCAGGTCGTGTTTCTGGCGCTGCCGGAAGACCAGTCGGTGCGCGGACACGGCGGAGAGCGCGACGACCGTGATCACCACGGCGAGCGCGACGAGCACGAGGTAGACGACCTCCTCGCTGGTGCTGAGCATCGTGAAGCGCTGCTGGAACGGCAGCGTCAGCAGGAACCCGGCCAGGATCTGCGTCCCGGTCTGCACGATGCGAAGCTCCTGCTGGATGTCCGACCAGTTCCGGTCCCACCGCTCGGTCGGTGTCTCGTGCCGACCGCGTTCGGTGTCCTGTGCTGCACCGCTGACGTCGCTCATGTGCCGAACCTACTGCGCCGTCACGAGCCCGAAACACGACTCCGCGAGACTGTCCGCATGACTCCACAAGAGCCAGGGAGTCTGCAGTCGTCATCCGTGACCGCAGGCCCGCCCGTCACCGTGTCCATCACCCGTCTGGTCGAACCCGACCGCATCCCCGACGCCACTGCCTGGGTGCAGTCCGGTGTCAACCTGGCGAACCGCTACCCGGGCTTCCTCGGCTCCGGGTGGGTCCGCTCCCACGCCACCAGTCGCGAGTGGCACATGCTCTACCGGTTCGCCGACCACGAGCAGCTGGCCACGTGGGAGAACTCCGACGACCGGCTCCGCTGGCTCGACCAGGGGCGTGACCTCGTGGTGGAGTCCCGTGTCGAGAAGCGCACCGGCATCGAGGGCTGGTTCGACGCCCCGCAGGACGCCCCTGCGTCGAGCGCCCCGCCGCGGTGGAAGCAGGCCGTGAGCATCTGGCTCGGGTTCTTCCCGGTGAACCTGGCGTTCACCTACCTGGTCGGCTGGCTCGTCCCGGCGTTCGGGCACGTGGCGGTGCTGCCGCGCGTGCTCGTCACGACGCTCGTGCTGACGCCGATCATGACCTTCTGGGTGCTGCCGTTCGTCACGCAGCTCATCCGCCCGTGGCTCCTCGCTCCCCCGCGAGCCGAGGGACGGTCAGCCGAGGCCTGACCCCGGGGCAGCGACGACCTCGGCGAGCACCCGGGCAGCGCTGAGCGTCGGCAGCGCCGGGTCTCAGCCGAGCACCGACAGCTGGTCGAGCCGCTCGAGGATCACGCCCTCACGCAGGGCCCACGGGCAGATCTCGAGCGCCGGCAGGTCGAAGATGTCCAGGCAGGCCTCGGCGACGAGGGCTCCCGGCACGACCTGGTGCGCACGGCTCGGCGAGACACCGGGCAGCGCCGCAAGCTCGTCGACGGACTTCGTCAGCAGCGACGGCAGCAGCCGACGCAGTTCGGCGCCGTCGAGCGCGCGCGGCACGAGCGGTCCGGCGGCCGACGGCGCCGCTCCGCAGATGCGGGCGATCGACCGGAACGTCTTCGAGGTCGCCACGGCGCGGTCGGGCCGACCGGACCGCAGGAGCAGTCCGGCATCGCGCGCGATGGCGACGCGGATCTCGTGCCGGATGCGTCGGACGTCGTCCTCGCTCGGCGTTCCCTCGGCGAAGTACCGGCGTGCGAGCCGGGCAGCGCCGATCGGCATCGACCACGCGACGTCGGGCGCCTCGTCCGCCCCGCCGGCGATCTCGAGCGAGCCACCACCGATGTCGAACACCGCGAGCCGTCCCGCGGACCACCCGAACCACCGCCGCACGGCCAGGAACGTCAGCCGTGCCTCGTCCTCGCCGGACAGCACCGCGAGCTCGACGCCCGTGCGCTCCTCGACGTGGGCGAGCACCGCGTCGGAGTTCACCGCGTCGCGGACGGCCGAGGTGGCGAAGCCGAGCATGTCCTCGCACCCGCGCTCCTCGGCGACGCGGACGGCGTCCGCCACGAAGGCGGCGAGGGCGTCGACACCCTCAGGCGTGACCGCGCCGGACTCGTCGAGGTGCTCGGCGAGCCGCAGCGGCTGCTTGAAGGAGGACGCCGGCAGCGGCGCGGCCCCACCGTGGGCGTCGACCACGAGCAGGTGGCCGGTGTTGGACCCGATGTCGAGGACTCCGACGCGCATGCCCCAACGCTAGCGCCGGGAGGCTCGGGGCTACGCCCGCAGGAAGGACTCCAGTTCCGACGTGGTCGGGTAGGACGCCTGCGCGCCCGGCTTCGTCGCGGCGTACGCACCGACCCCGACGGCGAAGCGCGCGGCCTCGAGCAGGGAGTCGCCGGCGTCGAGCCGGAGCGCCACCGCACCCATGAACGCGTCACCGCAGCCCGTGGTGTCGACGGGCTCGACCCGCACGGCGTCGACGTCGACCGGGTCGGCGTCCCCGTCGTGCACGGTGCAGCCGGCACCGCCACGGGTCACGATCGACCGCGCGACGCCGTGGTCGCCGAGCTCGGCGGCCTCGTGCTCGTTCACGAGCAGCACGTCGGTCAGGTCGAGGAGCTCCTGCGGCACCGCCCCGAACGGCGACAGGTTGGTGAGCACCGTGGCCCCCGCGGCACGGCCGGCCCGCGCGGCGGCGAGCACGACGTCGATCGAGACCTCGAGGCAGAGCCCGAGCACGCCGGCACCGTCGAACGCCGAGGCGGGCAGGTCCTCCGGCGTGAGCGTGGCGTTCGCGCCGCCGGAGATCACGATGGTGTTCTCGCCCGCGGCGTCGACCGTGATGACGGCGGTCCCGGTGGCGACGCCCTGTCGGACGGCGACGTGCGTCGTGTCGACGTGGGCCGATGCGACGGACTCGCGCAGGAGCGTGCCGTTCCCGTCGTCGCCGACCGCACCGATCATGCGGACGGTGCCCCCGAGCCTCCCGGCCGCCACCGCCTGGTTGGCGGACTTGCCGCCCGGCAGGATCGCGAGGTCCGACCCCTGCAGGGTCTCCCCGGGCTTCGGGAAGCGCTCCGTGCGGACCACCAGGTCCGCGTTGAGGCTGCCCACGACGACGATGCCGCTCATGCGGTGGCTCCTGTCTCGGCCGAGGCCGGGCGCGGGATGAGGAAGGACGTGGCGAGGGCCGCGACGGTGATCACGGCACCGAGCAGCATCCCACCGGAGTAGCCGGTGGTGCCCGCGGACCCGCCGGTGCCGAGGGCGGTCTGCAGCGCCGGCAGCACCGCGAAGCTGATGCCCGCACCGAGGTTGAACGCGCCGGCGTTGAGGCCGGGTAGGAACCCGGGGTTGGACTCCGGCGAGAGCACGATGCCGAGCCCGTTCAGGACGATGTTCGCGATGCCCGCGTAGGTGATGCCGATGAGCACGGTGGCGGCGACGAGCACGGGCAGCGAGTGGACGCCGACGAACGCCATGACGAGCGTGGCGACGATGCTGCCGACCAGCCCGACCCGCAGGACCGCCCGGTAGCCGAGCGTCGGCGCGAGGCGTCCGGAGAACGGCCCGACGATCCACCCGACGAGCGCGTAGGGCACGAGGAACGCGAGCGAGGCGACGTCCGGCTCCATCCCGAAGCCGACCTCGTCGTTCTGGGCCAGGCTCGTGACCAGGCCGTTCACGACGGCGAAGACACCCGTCATGGTGAGCAGGGTCGTGACGAGCAGCGCCCAGGTCCCGCGGCGCTCGAGGTACCGGGTCTCCACGAGCGGCTCGCGGACCCGCGACTCGATCGCCCAGAACACCCCGAACGCGACGACCGCGAGGACGATCGCGCCGACGACGAGTGCCCAGTCGGCCGCGGCGAGCTTGCCGGCCTCGTTGCACGCGGTGAGCAGCGCGCCGACGCTGACGACCAGCGGGAGCACGCCCCACCAGTCCATGCGCGTGCCGGCGGAGGGTCGGGACTCGACGCCCCAGCGGGCGACCATGAGCGCGGCGACGGCGGTGACGACGACGATCACCCAGAAGATGCCGCGGAACCCGAAGTGCGTCGCGATCCAGCCGCCGGCCAGGGCGTCGACCCCGGCGATGCCGCCGTTCACCGCAGTGAGCAGGCCGAGTGCGGCGCCGTAGCGCTTCGGGTCGGCGATCTCGTTGCGCAGGATGAGCAGGCCGATGGGCACGACCGGGCCGGTGACGCCCTGGATCATGCGGCCGACGAACAGCATCGGCACGTTCACCGCGAGGGCGGCGACGACGCTGCCGACGAGCATCACGAGGAGCATGGCGAGCAGGACGCGCTTGCGGCCCACGATGTCGGAGAGCCGGGGCAGGAAGAGCGAGAACAGGGCCGCGATCGTGAAGAACAGCGTCTGTGAGAGCCCGATGGTCGCGTCGTCGGTGCGGAGCTCGTCCGCCATCGTCGCGAGCGCCGGGCTGAGCATGCTCGCGTTCAGCTGGAACGCGACGCAGGCGGCGAGCAGGGCCGCGGTGAGGGCGGCGGTCGACTTCGTCGTCGAGGTGGTGGTCACGGCGCTCAGGCCTCCGGGGTGACGGGCGTGCCGACGGTGTCGCTGTCGATGTCCGCGATCGTCTCGGCGGCGGCGCGCGGCGTCCACCCGGTGTCGGGCGTCTCACCGATGCGCTCGAGGGCGTCGACGACCAGGTCCCAGAACCGCTCGTGGTCGAGTTCCATCGCGGCGCTCGTCCGGCAGTCCTCCGGCGCGGGGCCGCGGAGGTCGGCGACGGTCATGCCGAGCGTGTGGGTGCCCGTCGTCTCGATCGCGATCGGCATCTTCACCGCACGGACGATCGTCGGGTCGATGACGTACGCGACGGCGCAGGGGTCGTGCACGGGCGGGGCGTCGAAGCCCTGGGCGTCCTCGTACGCCTTCCCGAAGAACTCGAGCAGCTCGCCGACGAACGCGGCGGGGCCGGTCCCGACCGCGGCGATGCGCGCGGCGACCTCGGGGGTGGCGAGCGCCTGGTGGGTCAGGTCGAGCCCGACCATGACGACGTCCCACCCGGCACGGAAGACGATGTCGGCAGCCTCGGGGTCGATGACGATGTTGAACTCGGCGACCGGGCTCCAGTTGCCGACGTGCACGCCGCCGCCCATCAGCACGACCTGCTTCACCCGCTCGACGATGCGCGGCTCCTTGCGGACGGCGAGGGCGATGTTCGTCAGGCCGGCGGTCGGCACGATCGTCACGGTGCCGGGCTCGTGCGCCATCACCGTGTCGATGATGAGGTCGACGGCGTGCCGCTCGTCCAGCTCGGACGACGGCTCGGGGAGCATCGGCCCGTCCAGGCCGCTCTCGCCGTGGATCTCCGGGGCGACCTCGATCTCGCGCAGCAGCGGGCGGTCGGCGCCGGCGGCGAAGGGCACGCCCGTGATGCCGGCGATCCGTGCGACGGCGAGGGCGTTGCGGGTGACCTTCGGCAGGGTCTGGTTGCCGACGACCGTGGTGACGGCGAGGAGCTCGATCGTCGGGTTGCCGTGCGCCAGCAGGAGGGCGACGGCGTCGTCGTGGCCGGGGTCGCAGTCGAGGATGATCTTCTGCGTCGTTGCATCGGGCACCGTGGGCTCCACTTCGTCGGGGATCTGCGTCGGCGGACCGTCCAGGCCCGCCGTGTCCGGGAGCGCCGGACGGACGTGTGTGCTCGACGCGGTGGGGTCCGCGCTGTGGAGGAACCAACTCCAGCTCGGCGCGTCAAGCGTTTGACATTCGAACACGTCAAACGCTTGACGTCAACTCCGAGCGATCCTCGCCCGTCCGTGCACTCGGCCCGGTCGGTAGGCTCGTCGGGTGCCCTCCCCCGCCCCCCACGGTCGACGCGTGACCGCGGCGATGGTGGCCGAACGCGCGGGGACGAGCATCGCGACGGTCTCCCTCGTGGTCAACGGCAAGGACCGCGGCCGGGTGTCCCAGCCGATCGCCGACCGGGTGCGCGACGCCGTCGACGCCCTCGGGTACGTCGTCGACCACGCCGCGAGCTCCCTCGCCCGCGGCACCGGCGACCTGGTCGTGCTCATCGCACCGGACCTGTCGAACCCGTTCTTCGCCGAGGTGATCCGCGGCGTGCGGGACACCCTGGGCGACCGGTACCAGCTGGTGCTCTCGGTCACCGAGCGCGGCGCACAGCCCACGGCGGCCGACCTCCGGCGCTTCGAGCGGCTGCGCCCGGCGGGGATCCTGGTCGACGCACCGGCAGCCGGCGAGCCGATGACGGCGAGCGTCCCGGTCGTGCTGCTCGACGCACCCGACGCCGCCGAGGGCACGACCGCCGTCGACTACGACCTCGCCCCGGGGATCGACGCCCTCGTGGCACACCTGCGCGACCGCGGGCACGAGCACGTCGCCTACCTCGACGGCACCGCACGCGTGGCCACGTTCGGCATCCGCCACCGGATGTTCGACGAGGCGTGCGCGGCCGCCGGGATCACCGTGTCGGAGGTCAGCGCCCGAGCGGACCTGACCGTGGACGCCGCCACCCTGGCGACCGAGCACGTCGTCGAGGCCTGGCACGAGGACGGCGTCACGGCGGTCGTGGCGGCCGCGGACACCCTGGCGTACGGCGTGCTCCGGGTCGCGAGCGCGATGGGGCTCCGGGTGCCCGAGGACCTGGCGGTCGCGGGCTTCGACGACCTGCCCTCGTCGTCCGTCACCGCGCCGGCCCTGACCAGCGTCGCACTGCCGGGAGCCGAGCTCGGCCGCACCGCCGCCCTGCGCCTGCTCGCGACGGTCGACGGCACCGCGGTGGAGCCCGTCGACCTGCCGGCTCGTCTGGTCCCGCGCGCGAGCACCGGCGCCTGACGGGCACCTCGGGCGTCCGCGAGCGCCTGCCGGACGGGAGGCCCGAGACGCCGGCGTCTGCCCGAGACGCCGCGGGAACGGCGAGACGCCCCCGTTTTCGGAGGCGTCTCGGAGACATCGGGGCGTCTCGTGTCGAAGCCGGCGTCTCGGCGCGCTGGGCGCCCTCGTCAGGCAGAGGTGTCCCGAGCCGACGCCGGCGTCTCGGCGGGCTCCTGCGTCGACGACCCACTCACGCCGGCCCGCTGCACACGCTCGAGCTCGTCCGCCTCGGCCCCGCCGACCGCCTCGCCCCGGGCGACCATGCCGGCCGTGTCGGAGAGGCGGATCTGCGGCAGGAACAGCGCGAGCAGGAACGCGATCGCGATGAACGGCAGCAGGTACCAGAACACCGGCGCGAGCGAGTCGGCGTACGCGTTCACGATGCCGTCCTGCACCGCCTCGGGCAGCTTCGCGACGGTCGCCGGGTCGATGCTCCCCGCCGACGACGCGGCATCCGTCGCGGAGCCGCCCGCCGAGGTGAACACGTCGGTGAGGGAACTCGTCAGCCGCGCGGTGAACAGCGCACCGAAGACGGCGGTGCCGAGGGACGCACCGACCTCGCGGAAGTAGTTGTTCGTCGACGTGGCGGTCCCGACCTGCTCCGCGGGAACGGCGTTCTGCGCGACCAGCACGACCACCTGCATGATCAGGCCGAGCCCCGCGCCGAAGACGAACAGGTAGGCGCAGATGAGCCAGATCGGGGTGTCCGCGGCGAGCTGCGTCATGGCGAGCATCGCGGCGGCGACGAGCACGGTACCGATGATCGGGAAGGCTCGGTAGCGGCCGGTCTTGGTGATGAGGTTGCCGGACGCGATCGACGTGCCGATCAGTCCGACCATCATCGGCAGCATCAGCAGGCCGGACACGGCGGCCGAGGTGCCGGAGGCCATCTGCAGGAACGTCGGCACGAAGCCGATCGCGGCGAACATGCCGATGCCGAGCACGAGGCCGATGCCCGTCGCGAGCAGGAACGTGCGGTTGCGGAAGAACGACATCGGCAGCACCGGGTCCTCGACGCGCGACTCGACGAGCACGAGCAGCGCGGCCGAGACCACGAGGCCGGCGAACCACGCCCACGTCTCGGGGGCGTCCCAGCCGTGGTCGCGACTGCCGCCGAACTCGGAGAAGAACACGAGGCAGGTGGTCGCGGCGGACATGAGCACGACGCCGAGCACGTCGATCCGCTTCTCGGCCTTCTTCGTCGGCAGGGTCAGCGCGAACCAGGCGACGAAGAACGCCGCGATGCCGACCGGGATGTTGATGTAGAACGCCCAGTTCCAGGTGAGGTGGTCGACGAAGAACCCGCCGAGCAGCGGGCCGCCGATCGCCGACAGGCCGAAGATCGCGCCGAGCGGACCGAGGTACTTGCCGCGCTCCGAGGCGGGGACGATGTCGGCGATGATCGCCTGCGACAGGATCATCAGACCACCGCCGCCCAGGCCCTGCATCGCCCGGAAGACGACGAGCTGCGTGAAGTCCCCGGCGAACGCGCACCCGGCCGAGGCGATCGTGAACAGGGCGATCGCGACGAGGAACAGGTTGCGGCGCCCGAGGACGTCGCCGAACTTGCCGTAGATCGGCATCACGATGGTCGATGCGAGCAGGTACCCGGTCGTCAACCAGGCCTGGTGCGCGACGCCGCCGAGCTCACCGACGATCGTGGGCATCGCCGTCGAGACGATGGTCTGGTCGAGGCTCGACAGGAGCATCCCGGCGATCAGGGCGGAGAAGATGATCCAGATGCGGCGCTGCGTCAGGAGCAGCGGTCCGTCGGATCCGGGTCGGGCACGCTTCGTGCCCTGCGCGGTGGCGCTCATGCGGTGGGGTCCTGTCCGGTGGTGGCGATGGCCGCCCTGAGCTGGCGGAGGTTGTCGGTGAGCAGCGCGTCGAACGACGGACCGGTCGCCTCGTCGAAGGCGTCGTCGAAGTACTCGCCGGCCGTGACCTTGAGCAGACCGGCGGCGGCCTCGGTGACGAGCTGCGCGCGCCGGTCGTCGGGGTCGGTCCAGTCGAAGCGCTCGCGGACGGCACGACCGACCGCGGCCAGCTGGACGTCGGCGGCGGCGAGGAACTTCGCCACCATCACGGGCTCGCGCTCGAACACCCGGCGCACGAGGGCCTCGTCGGCGCGGTCGAGCCCGGCGACGTGCATCTGCTCGATCGCCAGGGCGACGACGGAGCCGAGCGGGTCGAGGTCGTCCGGCACGAGGGCGCCCGCCGCGTAGGCGCGCAGGACCTCCTCGGTACGGCCCTGCTCGATGCCGAGCACGGCGTCGTCCTTCGACGCGAAGTGGTTGAAGAACGTCCGCCGGGAGACGCCGACCGTGTCGCAGAGCTGCTCGATCGTGAAGCCGTGCAGGCCGTTCTCGATCGTCGCCCGGCGCGCCTCGACGATCATGCGTCGGCGCAGCGCGCGGGTGCGTTCGGTGGTGCTCACCGAGCAAGAATTGCACTCTGCCGCTGAGAGTGCAACGGGAGGACGGGTTACACGGCCTTCGCGAAGCAGAACGACCACGGCATGGTCGCGGCGTACGGCTCGTAGACGTCGATCTGCTCCCACCCGGTCTTGCGGTAGAGCGCGACGGCCTCGGGCTGCTTGTCGCCGGTCTGCAGGATGACCCGCGACGCGCCCTGCTCGCGCGCGACCTGCTCGCCCTCGGCCAGCAGCGCGGTGGCGGCACCCTTGCCGCGGGCGGCGGCGAGGACGATGAGGCGCTTCAGCTCGACCTCGTCGCCGAGGTGCCGGACGGCGATGTGCCCGAGGGCGGCGCCGTCCTCGTCGATCGCGAGGAGCGAGGTGATGACGGTGGCCGGGTCGACCGCCAGCACGCGGTTCCGCTCGGCCGTGACGGCCGGGTCCTCGTCCGCGTGCCCGTCGCCGTAGCGCTCGTGCATCTCGTCGTCCATGGTGGCGCGGAGGGCCACTCCGCGGGGGTCGTCCCAGGCAACGCGCTCGATCGTGATCACGATCGCCCATCCTCGCACGCGCGGCGTGACCTGCCCGAGACTCGTGCCCCGCGACACTGCTCGCGCGATCCGGTGCGAGGAACGTCGCTCGGACCGAGACTCGGGGCGCGCCGCGGGGCCCGCGTGGGCGCGGGCGCGCTCAGGCCAGCGCGGCGATGGGCCCCTCGCCCGCCCGGAACGCGGCGAGCACGGCGGCCGCGTCGTCGTACACGGCTGCAGCGCCGGCGCCCCGGAGCTCGTCCCCGCCGATCCCGCCGGTCATCACACCGACGCAGGGCAGCCCGACCTTGCCGGACGACTCGACGTCCCACATCGCGTCACCCACCATCACCGCACGGTCCGCCGCGACCCCGACCTTGTCGAGCGCCACCTGGATGATCCCCGGCGCGGGCTTCGCCTGTTCGACGTCCTCCGAGCTCGTCTCCGCGGTCACCCAGGCGGAGGCGTCGAGCAGGTCGCGCAGCACGGACAGTTCCGACTCGGGCGCGCTCGTGGCGAGCACGACCGCGTGCCCGGCGTCGGCGACGGCCTCGAGCAGCTCCCGCGCCCCGGGCAGGAGCCGGAGCTGCGGCATGTGCTCCGAGTAGAACGCGGTGTGGAACTGCTTCGCCTGGTCCCGGACCTCGTCGGACGCGTCGGGCAGCAGCTCCTCGAGCAACCGCCCGGAGTCCATGCCGATCGCCCGGTGGATGCGCCACGCGTCGACCGACTCCCCGGCGGCCCGGAAGGCGCGCCACCAGGCGTCGACGTGCGCGTAGTTGGAGTCGGCGAGGGTGCCGTCGATGTCGAAGAGGACCGCGGTCGAGGGAGCGTCAGGCATCCGTCCAGCGTGCTCCCCCGACCGCGGGCGACGGCTCAGCCCGGAACGGACCTGCCCGCGCGGGGCTCAGACCGTGATGGACTCGCCCGACGCCAGGATCGTGACCGGCACCGTCCCGAGCATGTCCGGCCCGAGGAACCGCGCGGTCGACTGCTGCCCGAGCTCGCTGAGCATCGCCTCGTGGATCTGCACGACGCGCTCCGGCTGCACCTCGCGCACGTAGTCGACCGCCTCGACCGTGTGCGTCCACGGACCGCTCGTCGGCATGAGCAGGGTCGGCACCGGCACTCCGGGGACGAGGTAGGCGTCGCCCGGGTGGAACACGGTGTCGTCGACCAGGTACCCGACGTTCGGGATGGTCGGGACGTCGGGGTGGATCACGGCGTGCTGCTCGCCGAACACCCGGACGTCGAACGCACCGATCGAGAAGGTGTCGCCGGCCTCGACGGCGACGACCCGGCCGTCGTGCTCGCCGAGCTGGTCGACGACCGGACGAGGTCCGCGGACGACGAGCTCCGGGTTCGCGTCCAGTCCGGCGCGCACCGCATCGACGTCGAGGTGGTCGGGGTGCTCGTGCGTGACGAGCACGGCGGTGGCGGAGCGGACGAGGTCCGCTGCCTCCGGCGTGAACGCCCCGGGGTCGAGCACGAGGGTGGTGCCGTCCTGCTCGAGGACGACCGTGGCGTGGTTGTACTTCGTCAGCTGCATGCCACCAGTCAACGCCCTCGGCGGCGGACCGCATGCCCGCACGGTCTGAGGGCACGCTCAGTCCCGAGGTGCCGGACGACGGACGGGAGGAGCGGTACCCGCTGGCACCGCGCCTCCCGTCCGCCTCGTGGGGACGTCAGCCGTTGCGCACGTCGTCGGCCGCGCTCTTCGCGTGGTCCTGGACGTCGGACGCGGCGCCCTGCGCCTCGTCCTTGACGGTCTGCGCGGCGTCCTGCGCGGTCCCCTTGAGGTCCTGCGCGACGTCGCCGAGCTGCGAGCCGACGTCCTTCGCCTGGGACTCCACGTCCTCGACGATGGGCGCCGCCTTGTCCTTGAGCTCACCGGCGAGCTGCTCCTCCTCGTCCGAGGTCGGGATGAGCGACGACGCCAGCCACCCGGCACCGAAGGCAACCGGCTCTTCACCTTCTCGGTCTGCCGGTGGGCCACGGAGGACCCAGGAACGCCGCTCGGCGCGGTCGGGCCGTCCACGGAACGCGGGACGGGGTCGACGGTCGGCAGGTCGGTCGTTCGCCCGACCGGCCGCCCAGCGCTGCTCCGGCAGGATCGGGGACGTGCCGCAGGTCTCCGTCGTCGTCCCCGTGCTCGACGACGCCGAGCACCTCGCACGCTGCCTCGACGCCCTGGCTGCGCAGACGCACCCCGTGCACGAGGTCGTCGTCGTCGACAACGGCAGCACCGACGGCAGCGTCGAGGTCGCCCTCGCCGCCGGTGCCACGGTGCTGCACGAACCGGTGCGCGGGATCGCCCGGGCCTCGGCACGGGGCTACGACCACGCCACGGGCGACGTCATCGCACGCCTCGACGCCGACTCGGTCCCGCCGTCCGGGTGGATCGCCGAAGCGGTGCGCCTGCTCGCGACCCCCGGTGTCGTCGCGGTGACGGGCCCCGGGCGCCCTCGTGACGGCGGCGCGGTCGTCCGCCGGGTCTGGAACGGGCTCTACATGGGCCCGTTCTTCGCGCTGATGTGGTCGGCGCTCGGGCGCCCGCCGCTGTTCGGGTCGGCGATGGCCCTGCACCGTGACACGTGGGCGGCGATCAGGAGCCGGGCGCACCGTGACGACCCGGAGGTGCACGACGACGTCGACCTGTCGATGCAGCTCGACCCCGCGTGGCACGTGCTGGCCTCCCGGTCGCTCACCGTCGAGGTGTCGGCGCGACCGCTGTCGAGCGCGGCATCGGCCCTCGTCCGGACCCGGCGGGCGTTCCACACGTTCCGGATCAACGGCCGCCGGGCCAATCCCGCGCGACGGTGGGCCCGACGCTCCCGCCAGGCGCTCCGTGCGTGGGCTGCGACGCGCTGACCGGCGTCCGCGAGCACACTCCGTCACGGATCGGTACCGGTCCGGCCTCGGTTCGGTCTCGCCGTGGGCGGGGACGAGGTTCCGGCCCTACCGTCGGTCCTGAGCAGTCCGGAACCCCTCCGGGCCGCTGCACGAGGGGACCTCCATGCGACGGACGAGCACGACGACACTCCTGGTCACGATCGGGGTCGGCGCCGTGGTCGCGCTGAGCGGCTGCACGGGCGGCGACGCCGCCCCGGACCGTTCCCCGTCGGCGACCCGCACGCCGACGGACGACGCCACCCCCACCGGCGCCACCACGGCGACACCCGCCGTCGAGCCGGAGAGCGGGCCGACCCCCTCGTCGACGTCGGTTCCGGCCGCCACCGTCGGTTCGATCCCGTCGACCTGCTCCGACCTCGTCACTGCGGGCAGGTGGCCGCAGTTCGAATCGATGCCGCTGAACGACCCGGGTGTCGTCGGCGATCCCCCGGACCTGCCGACGACCGAGTTCACGCCTGCCCTGCAGCAGGGCGGCGCGCGGCTGTACTGCGTCTGGCGCGATCCGCGCGCGGACGTCACGAACCTCGTGATCGACGTCGCCACCGTCGACCCGTCGAAGGCCGCTGCCGCCATGCGGTCCCTGTCGGGCTTCGATTGCGCCGACGAGGCCGACGGCTACCGCTGTCAGCGGGTCACGCAGAACCCGCAGTACCCGGTGACCGACGGCCGGACCCTGTTCACCCGGGGCGACGTCGCCATCCGGATCACCCAGTCGAACATCCCCACCCAGGGGCTCCTCGACGACGTCCGCGCCCACGTCTTCGGCTGAGGCCCGGCGGTCAGTGCGGCTCGCGTGACGCCGGCCGCGACCGCACGTGCGCCCGCTCCCCCTGTGGCCCGTACAGGCACAGCACCTCGGTGACCTCGTCCGAGGTGTTGCCGATCCAGTGCGGCGTGTGCGTGTCGAACTCCACCACCTCGCCCGGCCCGAGGTCGAAGTCCCGTTCGCCGAGCAGCAGGCGGAGCTGCCCCGACAGCACGTAGAGCCACTCGTACCCCTCGTGGGTCCGCAGCGTGCGATCGGTCCCCCGGGGCTCCGGCGGGATGAGCTGCTTGAACGACCGGACGCCACCGGTGCGCTTCGTCAGCGGGACCACCACGCGCCCGCCGTGCTGCTCCGGCTTGAGGTGCACGCGCGGGTCGCCGGTCTGCGGCGCCCCGACGAGGTCGTCGAGCGGCACCTGGTACGCCCGCGCGAGGGGCAGCAGCAGCTCGAGGGTCGGTCGCCGCTGCCCGGACTCCAACCGCGACAGGGTCGAGACCGAGATGCCGGTCTCGACGGCGAGCGCCGCCAGGGTGACGGCTCGTCGTTCGCGCAGCCACCGCAGGCGGGGGCCGACCGCGTCGACCACCTGGGCCGTCGTCGGCGGGGTGGGTCGTGCCTCCGGAGCGTCCATGCCGTGATCTTGCCAGACCAGCAACGATCGTTGCTGTGGTCGTACGCGGCACCGCAGGATGCCCCCATGTCCGATCACTCCGACGTCATCGTCATCGGCGGCTCTGCCGCCGGCCTGTCCGCCGCGCTCATCCTCGGCCGTTCGCGGCGCTCCGTCCTGGTCGTCGACGCGGGCGAGCCCCGCAACGGCGTCGCCACGGGGGCGCACAACTACCTCGGGCGCGAGGGCGTCGCGCCCGCCGAGCTCACCCGCATCGGTCGCGACGAGGTGGCCGCGTACGGCGTCGAGGTGACGGCCGGGAGGGTCGTGGCCGCGTCCGCCACCGACGGTGACGGGACCGACCCGGTCGGCTTCTCGGTCACGCTGGACTCGGGCCGTGTCGTCACGTCCCGCAGGCTGGTCGTCGCCTCCGGCGCCGTCGACGTCCTGCCCGACGTGCCGGGGCTGGCCGAGCAGTGGGGGCGCGGGGTCGTGCACTGCCCGTTCTGCCACGGGTGGGAGGTCCGCGACCAGCGCATCGGCGTCCTCGTCACGACCCCGAACGGCGAGCACCACGCGCAGATGTTCCGCGCGTTGAGCGACCGGGTGACGGCGTTCGTCACCGACCCGTCGCTGGTCGACGAAACCGGTCTGGCCGGTCTCCGAGCACGCGGCATCGGGGTGGTCGAGGGCTCCGTGTCCCGTGTGCTGTCCTCGGACGGCGCCCTGACCGGGGTCGAGCTCGACTCCGGAGACGTCGTCGCGCTCGAGGCGCTCGCGGCGTCGAGCACGGCGGAGCCGCGCGTGGCGTTCCTCGAGGGCCTCGGGCTGCGGGCGGAGGACGTCGTCGTGAACGGCTTCCGCTTCGGCGGCGGACTCGTCGTCGATGCCGTCGGACAGACGGGCGTCCGCGGGGTCTACGCCGCCGGGAACGTGACGTCGCCGATGGCCACGGTCATCGCCTCGGCGGCGGCGGGGACCCAGGCCGGAGCAGCGGTGCACGGCGACCTGGTCCAGGCGGACATCGCGGCGGCGCTGGACGCCGCGTCCGCACCCGTCGCTCAGTCCACGCGGTAGCCGGCCTGGGCCGCGAGGAGCGGCGCGAGGGCGAAGAGCTGGTCCGACCCGATCGTCGCGCCGCGGAGTCCCTCGAGCCGCTCCACCCGGTCGAGGTCGGCCTCGCGCAGGTCGACGTGCTCGACGCGGCTGTTCGTGCCCTCGACGGAGCGGATCCGCGTGCCGGGGAACGACACGCGGAGCAGCCGGGCGTCGGCGACGTCGAGCTCGTCGACGACGCAGTCGCGGAACACGACGTCGGTGAGCGTCGAGCCGCGGAGGTTCACGAACCCGAGCTTCATCCCGACGAACTCGACACCGTTCAGCGTCGCGTCGTACAGCTCTGCGGAGCCCACTCGGCCACCCGCGATCCGGACCTCCCGCAAGGCGCTGCTCGACGCGCGGAACACCGGGGCGTCGAGCCTCTCGACCACCGAGTCGCGGACGCGGAGCCCGCGCAGGTCGGTGCCGTCGGCGCGGAGCGTGTCGACCACGCACTCCTCGAGCTCCAGGTCGGGGAGCCGCTCGCCCGCCACGTCGAGCACGTCGATGCGCTTGCCCTCGACCCGGTCGCCGGTCAGGACGTCGCCCGGGGCGGGTGCCCAGTCCTCGAGGTCGCCCGGGGCGATCGCGGAGATGCGTGGGGCGGCGGTACCGGTCGAGGAGCGTGCCATGCGCTCAGTCTGCCCTGCCGCTCCGACGCTCGAGGACGCTGTCGAGCCGGTAGTCCTTCGCGGGGCCGTGGGCCTCCCACCGGACGGTCCAGCACTCGGTGTGCCCGGCGAGCACGCCCGTGTAGTCGTCGGGTGTGCAGGCGTGCTCGACCGCGGTGCCCCAGACCCAGTCGTGGAAGACCCGGCCGTCGGCGAAGTGCACGGTCCACCGGTCGTCCAGCCGCCGGACGGACAGCGTGCGGGACACCGGGGTGACGAGGTCCCCGAGGTGCATCGTGCCGGACTCGTCCCAGCGCACCTCGTCCGGGGCCGTCAGCGTCAGGGTCGTCGTGCCCGTGACGGAGCCGGTCACGCCCGCGAGCCGGTCGTCGACCGTCCGGCGCAGCACCCAGTCGCCCAGCAGGTCCGTCGGCAGCACCGTCCCAGGCTACGCGCGCCCGCTCCCTGTCGCCCGAGCCGCTCAGCCGCGCAGCGGAGCCGACGCCTCGACGTTCGCCCGGTCCGCGAACCCGCCCACGAGCTCGCGCAGCGCGTCCTCGGCCGTGTGCCGCGGCTCCCACCCGAGCTCGCGTCGGGCCCGGTCGGTGCGCATGATCGGCACGCCGGCGGCGATGTCGAGCCACCCCGCGTCGGTCGGTTGCAGTCGGAGCCGCCAGGTCAGCGTGACGATCCCGCGCAGCAGCCGCATCGGTACCCGCACCGCCCCGAGCATCCCGGCCGCGCGGGCCATCCGCGGCGGCGTGAGCACCGGTGTCGCGGCGATGTTGAACGCCCCGGGAGCCCGTCGGTCGACCGCCCGCCAGAACGCGTCGGCGAGGTCGTCCGCGTGCACGGCCTGGAACACGAACGGCAGCGGCAGCGGCAGGACCGCGAACCGGGCCGCCCGGACGATCGACATCGGCACGAGGTGCCCGAGGAACAGCCCCCGGAGCTCCGCCGCGACCCCGCGCTGGAACACCAGTCCGGGCCGGAGCCGGGTCACGACGACCTCGGGGTGGTCCCGTTCGAAGGCGTCCATCGCCCGCTCGTTCTCGGCCTTGTGGATCGAGTACGTCGCCGTCGGGATGCCGGTCGTGGGGAAGGACTCGTCGACCGGGGTCCGCTTGCCCTCGACGCCGACGCCGCGGTAGGCCCCGACCGACGAGGACACGACGACCTGCCCGACGCCGGCACGGGCGACCGCCGCGAGCACGTTCGCCGTCCCGGTGACGTTCGTCCGGTGCTGCGCGGGGATGTCGTGCGTCGGCTGGAGCGCCCACGCCAGGTGCACCACCGCGTCCGCGCCGGTGAAGACCGCCGCCAGCTCGTCGACCGCGCGGGGACCACCGACGTCGACCGCGTGCCAGGCGGCCACGTCGTACGGCGCCACGCGAGCGTCCGGCACGCGGCGGGCGACGCCGACGACCTGCAGGCCGTCCTCGTCACCCGCGCGCCCGTCGCCGGTCAGCCGTGCGGCCGCGAGCCGCCGCAGCACCGCGGTGCCGACGTTGCCGGTGGCCCCGACCACGACGACCCGCATCAGCGCGTCCGTCCCTGGCGGCCACCCGCGGACGGCGACGGCGCGGCCATCAGGCTGCGGCCATCGACGGGTCGAGCACGACCTTGATGCAGCCGTCCTCCTTCTTCTGGAAGACCGAGTACATGTGCGGGGCGTCCTCGAGCGACACCCGGTGCGTGGTCAGGTCGAGCGTCCCGAGCGGGTCCGAGGGGTCGGACACGAGCGGCATCAGGTCGTCGACCCAGCGGCGGACGTTGCACTGTCCCTCACGGATCGTGATCTGCTTGTCGAACAGGGTCATCATCGGCATCGGGTCGGCCATGCCGCCGTAGACGCCGGACAGCGACACCGTGCCACCGCGGCGGACGAGGTCGATCGCCGTGTGCACCGCCGCCAGGCGGTCGACGCCCGCGGTCTCGATCGCCTTCTGCGCGAGCTTGTCGGGCAGCAGGCCGGCGGCGCGCTGGGCGAACCCGGCGACGGGGTTGCCGTGCGCCTCCATGCCGACCGCGTCGACGACGCCGTCGGGGCCGCGACCGTCGGTCAGGTCGACCAGCTGCGGCACGATGTCGTCGGACAGGTCGAACACCTCGATGCCGTGCTTCGCGCCGAGGTCGCGGCGGACCTGCTCCGGGTCGACGGCGAGCACGCGGTAGCCGAGGTGCTTGCCGATCCGCGCGGCGAACTGTCCGACCGGGCCGAGGCCGAGCACCGCGAGCGTGCCGCCCTCGGGGACCTCGGCGTACTGCACGGCCTGCCAAGCGGTCGGGATGATGTCGCTCATGAACAGCCACTGGTCGTCCGCGCCGGTGTCGGGCACCTTGATGGGGCCGTAGTCGGCGTGCGGCACGCGGAGGTACTCGGCCTGGCCGCCGGGGACCTGGCCGTACATCTTCGTGTACCCGAAGAGCGAGGCCCCGGTGCCGTACTCCTGCACCTGCGTCGTCTCGCACTGCGACTGGAAGCCGTGCTGGCACATCCAGCAGTGCCCGCAGGAGATGTTGAACGGGACGACGACCCGGTCGCCGACCTTCAGGTTCGTGACGGCGGAGCCGACCTCCTCGACGATGCCCATCGGCTCGTGGCCGAGGACGTCGCCCTTGTCGATGTAGGGGCCGAGCACCCGGTACAGGTGCAGGTCGGAGCCGCAGATCGCCGTGGAGGTGATCCGCACGATCGCGTCGGTCGGCTCCTGGATGGTCGGGTCGGGGACGGTCTCGACGGACACCTTCTCGGTGCCCTGCCAGGTCAGTGCGCGCACGTCGCGTTCCTCTCGTGGTCGATTCTGGGCCGGCCTGGAGGCGCGGCTCACGTGACCTCCTCGCTACGCGCCCGCCCCGTGGGGCCTTCCCAGCCCGTCCCCTGCGCGCGCTGCGGGGCGGCGGTGGGGCGCGCCTCCCGTCCGGCACCGATCCGCGCGAAGGATGCCGATCCGCGCAAAGGATGCCGTTCCGCGCGAAGGATGCCGATCCGCGCGAAGGATGCCGATCCGCGCGAAGGATGCCGTTCCGCGCGAAGGATGCCGTTCCTTCTTGCTCCCGACGCGCGGAACGGTTTCCCACTGCACGCGCGATGGGCAGGAAGGATGGCCGGTCGGCCAGCCGGAGGTCCGTCCGACCGCCGATGCGCCGGGGCCGGCGCAGCCGCCAGGCTCGAGGGCGATGGACCACAGCACCACGCGAAGGGCGCTCCTCGCCGGCGCGACCGGATCCCTGGCGGCCGGACTCCTCGCAGCCTGCACACCGGGCGCAGCCGCACCACGGGACTCCGCGACCCCGACCGCGACGCCGACTCCGACCCGCGGCCCGACGGCGGCCGCGACCCCGACGCCGGCACTGACACCGACACCGACACCGCCGCGACCCACGCTGACGAGGGTGCCGGTACCGCACGCGACCGTGACCGGACTGCCGGCGGGGACACCGGGCATCGCCTGGACCGTGGACGACGGGGCCTCGCCCGAGGTCGTCGAGGCCTACGCCCGCTTCGCCGCCGCGACCGGCACCCGCCTGACGTTCTTCGTGAACGGGGTCCGGCCGTCGTGGACCGAGCACGCCGACCTGCTGCGCCCGCTCGTCGAGTCCGGGCAGGTGCAGCTCGGCAACCACACCTGGGACCACCCCGCGCTGACGAAGCTCGGCGACCAGGCGATCCAGGACGAACTGGTGCGGAACCACGAGTTCCTCGAGCGGACGTTCGGCGTCGACGCCCGCCCGTACTTCCGACCGCCGTACGGGTACCACGACGCCCGGGTCGACCGGGCAGCCGCGGCCGTCGGGTACACCACGCCGACGCTCTGGTACGGCTCACTGGCGGACTCGGGCGACATCTCCTCGGACCAGGTCGTCGGCTTCGCGGAGCAGTGGTTCCTGCCGGCGCACATCGTCATCGGGCACGCGAACTTCCCGGGGACGATCGGGGCGCTGCCCCGGCTCCACGCCCTGCTCGAGCAGCGCGATCTGCCGACCTGGACGCTCGACGACGTCTTCTCGCGCTGACGCCCCGGCGCGCCCCCTGCCGCGGGACGCAACGTCGGTGGTCGCTCGCAGCGCTGTACCGCTGCGAGCAGCCGCCATCGTGGCGTTCTGCGGGGGCGGCCCGTGTCAGGCGCGCAGGCGGTCCCGCTCGGCCGGCGGCAGGTGCTCGGTCGCCGTCGCCCGGGCGGCCGGGGTCAGGAAGCGGCCGTTCCGCTCGAGGAACGCCACGAGCGCCGGCTCGGACGCCCGCTTCCCCGTCTCGCGCAGCACCCAGCCGAGCGCGGACTGCACGGTCTCGCTGCGCTCCCGGACGAGCCGCCCGGCGATCGCGAGCGGCACCTCGGCGTCGCCGTGCTTCGCGAACGCGAGCGTCGCGACGACGGCGATCCGGCGGACCATCGCGACGTCGGACTTCGCGAGCGCGAACAGCGGCCCCGTCGAGCCGCCGACGAGCGGGGCACCGACGAGCTCCTCGGCCGCGACGTCGACCAGCACGGGGTCCTCGAACCGCTCGGCCTTCGCCGCGGCGAGGTACTCGTCGGTCAGCTCCGGATCGGGCTCGGCGCGCATCGCCTGCACCAGGAGGACGACGGCGACCAACCGAGCCCCGGCGTCATCGCTCCAGAGCAGCGCTGATCGCTCTCCCTCGTCGAGGTCTGCGAACCGTCGGGCGACGCGTCGGGCCCCGGCGACGTCACCCGGCGTGCGGGCGAACGCTGTCAGCACCGCCTCCGCACCCTGGCTCTGCATCCCGCCAGCCTAGGCGGGCGGTGCTCCGGCAGGTTTCACATGATCGAAACACGATGTGTACAAAGCAGCGCCAGCACCTGTGATTGTATGCAATCACCGCACTCCTGAGCGTGACTCCACAAGAGTCGCCACGCACACCAGCAGCTCCAGGAACACGATGTCCCAGACCCCCGCTCGACGCCGCCGGACACTCCTCGCCGTGCCCGCCGTCGCCCTGGCCGCCTCGCTCGCGCTCACCGCCTGCGTGCCGGTCCAACGCTCGAAGGCCGGCGGCGCGACCGCCGGCACCGTCACCACCGTCGCGATCGGCGACCAGCAGATCCGCGAGGGCGGCGACCTCGTGATGGCCCTCTCCGCCGAACCGGACCGCCTCGACCCCACCACGTCGTCGTCGCTCTACACCCGGTACGTCATGGAGACGATGTGCCAGAAGCTCTACGACATCGACGCGGAGGGCACGGTCGTCCCGATGCTCGCGACCGAGCTGCCGACGGTGTCCGACGGCGGGAAGACGGTCACGTTCCCGGTGCACACCGGGTACCGGTTCGCCGACGGGACCCCGTTCGACGCGGACGCCGTCGTGACGACGCTCGAGCGGAACCTGACGAAGGACGACTCGAGCCGGAAGAGCGAGATGGGCCCGGTGTCGGCCATCGACGCCGTCGACGACCACACCGTCCGGATCCGCTACGCCACCCCCTTCGCGCCGATCACCGCGGCGCTGGCCGACCGTGCGGGCATGGTCATGTCGCCGACCGCGCTGGCGCAGGAGGGCGACGGGTTCGGCGACCACCCGGTCTGCATCGGCCCGTACAAGTTCGTCGAGCGCGTGCCGCAGACCTCGATCACCGTGGAGCGCGACCCGATGTACCACGACCCGGCGAGCGCGCACTTCGACCGGATCACCTACCGGATCATCACCGACGCGAGCATCCGCGCGCAGAACCTGAAGTCCGGGGACGTCCAGGTCGCCGACACGATCTCCACCCAGGACGTCGACGAGCTGATGCAGCGCAAGGACCTCAGCATCCTGCGCACCGGGTCGCTCGGGTACCAGGGCATCACGATCAACCTCGCCAACCAGGACGGCGTCGGCACCGATCCGGAGCCGCTCGACACCCCGCTCGCCACGCAGCGGAAGGTCCGGCAGGCCCTGTCGATGTCGATCAACCGCGCCGAACTCGTGCAGAGCGTGTTCCGCGGCTGGGCGGACGTCGCGTGCTCCCCGATCCCGGACACCAGCGCCTTCGCGACCGACGCGAGCAAGGCCTGCCCCGAGTACGACCCCGAACGGGCGAAGGAACTCCTGGAGCAGGCCGGCGTCGAGCAGCCGTTCCCGATCGACATGGAGGTGACGAACACCCCCGACACCGTCCGGTTCGCCCAGGCGCTGCAGGCCCAGGCCCGCGCGGGCGGCTTCGCGATCACGATCACCCCGGTCGAGTACACGACCCTGCTCGACGACCAGACCCGTGGCGACTTCCAGGCGCTGCAGCTCGGCTGGTCCGGCCGGGTCGACCCGCACGGCAACATCGGCTCCTTCCTGGGCACCGGCGGCGGCAACAACTACCCCGGGTACAGCGACTCCGAGGTCGACGACCTGATCAGCCGCGCGGCGCAGGCCACCGACCAGCAGGAACGCGCCGACCTGTACGGGCAGCTCGTCACGAAGGTCCAGCAGGACGACCCGATCATCTACCTCTACCGGACCCGCAGCATCACCGGCGTCAGCACGGACGTCGCCGGGGTCTCCACCTACGCCGACGGCGTGGTCCGACTCAGCCAGGCGGCGTTCGTGGAAGGCGGCAGCAAGTGACCCGGTACGTCCTGACCCGACTCTGGCAGGCGGCGCTCACGCTCGTCCTCGCCTCGATCGTGGTGTTCTTCGGCGTCCGGCAGCTGCCGGGCGACCCGGCCCTGGCCCTGGCGGGCGAGGAGGCCAGCCCCGAACGGCTCGCCGCCGTCCGCGCCGACCTCGGGCTCGACGACTCCCTGCTCGTGCAGTACTGGCGGTTCCTCGTCAACGCGCTGCAGGGCGACCTCGGGCAGTCCACGCGCACCGGCACCCCGGTCACCGAGCTGCTCGGCGCGACGCTCCCCGTCACGCTCTGGCTCGCGCTGTACGCCATCGTCGTCGCGGTCGTCGTCGGCGTCGCGCTCGGCACCCTCGCCGAGCGCTACCGCGGGCAGTGGCCCGAGTGGATGGCGAACGCCGCCGCCCTGGTCGGGCTGAGCGTGCCGAACTTCTGGCTCGGCATCCTGGCGATCGTCTGGCTCGCGGCGGGCCTCGGCTGGTTCCCGGCCTCGGGCTACGTCCCGGTGACGAGCGACCCGATCGGCGCGCTCCACCACCTGACCCTGCCGGCGCTCATCCTCGGTACGTCGCTCGCCGCCGTCATCATGCGGCAGACCCGCGCGTCGATGATCGAGACGATGAAGACCGACTTCGTGCGGACCGCCCGCGCGAAGGGCCTGAGCCGCCCGCGGGTGCTCTTCCGCTACGGCCTGCGCAACTCGATGATCGTCGTCGTCACCATCGTCGGCCTGCAGCTCGGCGGGCTCATCTCGGGCGCGGTCGTCACGGAGCGCATCTTCGCCCTGCCCGGTTTCGGCAAGCTCACGCTCGACGCCGTGTTCACCCGCGACTACCCGGTCATCCAGGCCGTCGTGCTCGTCATCACCCTGGGCTACGTGCTCATCAACTTCGCCGTGGACGTCCTGTACTCGGTCATCAACCCGAAGATCCGCGTCGGAGGCGCCGCATGACCACGATCACCGCTCCCTTCGACCTGGGTTCGAGCCGCGGTCGCATCTGGAAGCAGGTCCGGACGAACCGGCTCGGCATGACGGGCGGCATCATGCTCGCCGTCGTCGTGCTCGCCGGGGTCGCCGCACCACTCGTCGCGCCGCACGACCCGACCGCGACGCACTTCGACCTGCCGTTCCAGGTGCCGTTCACCGTCGGCTTCGGGTTCGGCACCGACGACCTCGGCCGCGACATCCTGTCCCGGACGCTCTACGGCATCCAGGTCTCGCTCGTCGTGGGCGTGCTGTCGGTGCTGCTCGCGGTCGTCGTCGGCACGCCGCTCGGGCTCCTCGCCGGCTACTGGCGCTGGCTCGACGCGATCATCAGCCGGCTCACCGACGTCGCCCTGGCGTTCCCGTTCCTCATCATCGCGGTGGGCCTCGCGGCGATCAGCGGCCCGAGCCTGACGAACGCCGTGATCGCGATCGGCATCTCGCACGTGCCGGCGATGATCCGCATCGTGCGTGGTGAGACCCTGCGGATCACGAGCGCCGACTTCGTGACGAGCGCGAAGACGCTGGACGCCGGCGGCGCACGCATCATCGCGCAGCACGTCCTGCCGAACTGCGTCTCGGCGATCATCGTGCAGGCCACGGTGATCATGCCGGTCGCGGTCATCGGCGAGGCACTGCTGTCCTTCCTCGGCCTCGGCATCCAACCGCCCACCCCGAGCCTCGGCATCATGCTCTCGGACGCGCAACAGTACCTCGGCCAGGCGCCGTGGGCCGCGGTCGTGCCCGGTGTCGCGATCGCCGTGATCTGCCTCGGCTTCAACCTGTTCGGGGATGCCCTGCGCGACGCCCTCGACCCCACCGCCTCCGACCGGAAGTGATCATGAGCACCAACCCCGCCTTCACCACCCCTCCGGCGGAGACCACCCGCCCGGACCTGCAGGGCACCTTCGGCATGACCGCGTCGACGCACTGGATCGCGACCGCGACGGCGCAGTCGGTCCTGGAACGCGGCGGCAACGCCTTCGACGCCGCCGTCGCCGGCGCCTTCGTCCTGCACGTCGTCGAACCGCACCTGAACGGGCCCGGCGGCGACGTGACCGCCGTCTTCGCGACGGCGACCGACAAGACCCCGACGGTCCTGATGGGCCAGGGGCCGGCCCCGGCCGGCGCGACGCCGGAGCACTTCCGCTCCGAGGGCCTCGACCTCGTCCCGGGAGCGGGTGCCCTCGCGGCCGCCGTGCCCGGCGCCGTCGACGCCTGGCTGCTGCTCCTCGCCGAGCACGGCACGTGGGAGCTCGCCGACGTGCTCGCCCCCGCGATCGGGTACGCCCGCGACGGCCACCCGGTCGCCCCGCGGGTGGTCGCGACGATCGCGACCGTGCAGGACCTGTTCCGCGACCACTGGCCGTCCTCCGCCGAGCGGTGGCTGCCGGGAGGCTCGGTGCCGGCCCCCGGGTCGATGGTGCGCAACGAGGCCTACGCCGCGGTCCTGGAACGGCTCGTGCAGGCCGGGTCCGGTGTCCCGACGGGCGACGACACCGCGGGCGACGACACGGCCGGCGCGCGCGTCGCGCGCATCGAGGCGGCCCGGACCGAGTGGGCCGAGGGCTCCGTCGCGCAGGCGATCGACGCCTTCGTCCGGACCCCGCACCGGCACGCGTCGGGGACCGACCACGCCGGGGTGGTCCGCGCGTCGGACCTGGCGGCGTTCCGGGCGTCGACCGAGCCCGCGACGACCGCCGAGTTCCGCGGGCACACGATCGCGAAGACCGGGCCGTGGGGCCAGGGACCGGCGCTCCTGCAGACCCTCCGCCTGCTCGACCCGATGGACGACGAGCGGCTCGACCCGTCCACCGTGCTCGGCGCCCACACGATCGCCGAGGCGCAGAAGCTCGCGCTGGCGGACCGCGAGGCGTACTACGGCGACGGTGACGTCCCGATGGTCGAGCTGCTCTCGGACGCGTACTCCGACGAGCGACGGGCACTGATCGGCGACCGCGCGTCGCACGAGCTCCGCCCGGGCACGGTCTCGGTGCCGGCCGGCGCGCTGCCGCCGCTCCGCGTGACCTACACGCCGGGCGGCGAGCCGATCGCCGGCGTCGGCGAGCCGACCGTGCCGGGTGCCCGCGGGGACGCACCGACGCCCGACGCCGTGGCCGTCCCCGCCGAGGACGACGCCGTGCACGAGGACCGTGGCGAGCCGATCGTGATGGCGACCGGCGAGACGCGCGGCGACACGTGCCACATCGACGTCGTCGACCGCTGGGGCAACATCGTCAGCGCGACGCCGTCCGGCGGCTGGCTGCAGTCCTCGCCGACCATCCCCGAGCTCGGGTTCTGCCTCGGCACCCGCATGCAGATGACCTGGCTCGAGGAGGGCACGGCGTCCACGCTGACCCCAGGCGCCCGCCCCCGCACGACGCTCACGCCGACGCTCGTGCTCCGGGACGGCGAGCCCGTCGTGGCGATGGGCAGCCCGGGCGGTGACCAGCAGGACCAGTGGCAGCTGCTCTTCCTGCTCCGCACGATCGTCGGCGGGTGGACCCCGCAGCAGGCGATCGACGCCCCCGCACTGCACACGACGTCGTTCCCGGGGTCGTTCTGGCCCCGCACCTGGACCCCCGGCGGCCTGGTCGTCGAGGACCGTCTCGGGGACGACGTCATCACCGGGCTCGAGGAGCTCGGCCACGTCGTCACCCGGGCCGGCGACTGGTCGCTCGGCCGCCTGTCGTGCGTGACGCGCGACCCCGACACCGGCGTCCTGGGCGCCGCCGCCAACCCGCGAGGAGCACAGGGCTATGCCGCAGGACGCTGAGAACGTGACGACGACCACCGGGGCCGCACCGCGCCTCCCCGCCGACACCGGAGCCGACCCCCTGCTCTCGGTGCGCGACCTGCGGATCGCGTTCGGCGACCGCGAGGTCCTGCACGGCGTCGACCTCGACGTCCGCCGCGGCGAGCGCGTCGCGATCGTCGGGCAGTCCGGCTCGGGGAAGTCGACGCTGATCGCCGCGCTGCTCCGGCTCCTGCCCGGCGCCGGGCACATCACCGGTGGGGACATCCGGCTCGGGTCCGACGACATCGCGCACGCCGACGAGACGCTCATGCGCCGCGTGCGTGGTGGTCGGATCGGTCTCGTGCCGCAGGACCCGTCGACGAACCTCAACCCGTCGATGCGGGTCGGTGCGCAGATCGCCGACGCGCTGCGGGCCGGCGGGCTCCGGGGACGGCCGGCGATCCGGCAGCGGGTCGTGGAGCTCATGACCGAGGCGGGCATCCCCGAGGCCGGCCGGCGCGCGGACCAGTTCCCGCACGAGTTCTCCGGCGGCATGCGGCAGCGCATCCTCATCGCCGTGGCGCTCGCCCGGCAGCCCGAGCTGCTCATCGCCGACGAGCCGACCAGCGCGCTCGACGTGACGGTGCAGCGCCAGATCCTCGACCACCTGCAGACCCTGGTGGACCAGCACGGCACGACGCTGCTCTTCGTGACGCACGACCTCGGCGTCGCGGCGGACCGGACCGACCGCGTCGTCGTGATGCTCGACGGCGACATCGTCGAGCAGGGTGCCCCGGAGGCGATCCTCCGCGACCCGCAGCACGAGTACACGAAGCGGCTCATCGCGGCGGCCCCCGCCCTGTCCGGGGTGGCACCGGAGCCGGTCAGCGCCGGCGAGCCGATCCTCGTCGTGTCCGACCTGGTGAAGGAGTACAAGCTGCGCGGCCGAGGCGCGGGGACGCTGAAGGCCGCCGACGGGGTGTCCTTCGCCGTCCGGCGCGGCACGACCACCGCGGTCGTCGGCGAGTCCGGCTCGGGCAAGACGACCGTGGCGCGGATCGTGCTCGGGCTCGAGACACCGACGTCCGGCACCGCGCTGGTGGACGGCAAGTCGATCGGCACCGCACGTGGTGCCCAGCGACGGGAGATCCGCCGACGCGTGCAGCCGGTCTTCCAGGACCCGTACGGGTCGCTCGACCCGACCTCGACCATCGAGCGGATCATCGACGAGCCCCTGCGCGTGTTCGGCATCGGTGACCGGGCGTCGCGCACCGAGCGGGTGGCGACGCTGCTCGACCAGGTCGCACTCCCCCGCGAGGTCGCGCAGCTCCGGCCGAACGAGCTGTCCGGCGGGCAACGGCAGCGCGTGGCGATCGCACGGGCGCTGGCGCTCGAGCCGGAGCTGATCATCCTCGACGAGGCGGTCTCCGCACTCGACGTGCTCGTGCAGGAGCAGATCCTGGCGCTGCTCGAGGAGCTGCAGGACCGACTGGGGCTGAGCTACCTGTTCATCACCCACGACCTCGGGGTGGTCCGGCGGATCGCCGACGACGTCGTGGTCATGCGTCGGGGCGAGGTCGTCGAGCGGGGCAGCGTCGCAGCGGTGTTCGACGACCCGCAGGAGCAGTACACGAAGGACCTGCTCGACGCCATCCCGGGCCGCAGCCTCGCCGAGGCGGCTGCGTGACGCGTTCCCGGGCCGCCGTCCGACGTGGTGTGGCACGATCGGCACCGTGCTGAACGGGACGAGCGTCATCGACGCCATCCGCCACGACATCGTCACCGGCGCCCTGCAACCGGGCACCCGGGTGACCGAGGCGTTCCTCGCGGAGCGCCACGGGGTCTCCCGGGTGCCGGTCCGCGAGGCGCTCCGCGGGCTCGAGGGCGAGGGCTTCGTCGTCTCGCGCCCGAACGTCGGCTCGCGGATCGCCGACATCCCCTTCGACGAGGCCGACGACCTGTTCGCGGTCCGCGAGTCGCTCGAGACGGCCACCGCACGCCGCGCAGCGACCCGTGCCCGGACGCTCTTCGCGGCCGACGTCCCGCCGGAGGACTGGTGGCGCGTGCGCCGCGAGCTCGGCGCGGTCCTCGACGAAGGAGACGAAGCCGTCGAGCGGGACGAGCTCGACCTGCTCGTCGACCTCAACGAGCGCTTCCACCTGCTCGTCGCCGAGCTCTCCGGCAGCTCGACGCTCGCGACCCTGCTCCGCCAGCTGTCGCGGAAGATCGAGTGGCTCTACGCGCTCGACACCTCGTCGCGCGGCAAGCGGCTGTGGCCCGACCACCGGCGCATCCTCGCGGCGATCGACGCGGGGGACGTCGAGGCTGCGGCCGAGCGGATGGCGTGGCACGTGCGCGAGAGCCGGATCGGCTACGCGGCACGCACGTCCCCGGAGCAGGCCGACGCCCTGCGCGAGGTCGGCCCCACCGTCTGAGCACGCGCCCCCGCGCCCGCCCGGTCGTCTGTCGGCGCCCGGGCCCCGAACGCGCAGAGGCCCGAGCGCGCTGACACTCAGAGCGTCGGCACGACCACCGCACGACCGGACAGCTCCCCGGCCTCGAGCTTCCGGTAGGCCTCGAGCGCGTCGGACAGGGCGAACCGCTCGACGTCGGGCTCGATCTGCCCGGCGCGGTACATCGCGACGACCTCGTGCAGGTCCTCGATCGTGCCCCAGTACGTGTTCGTGATCGTCGACTCGTACGGCGTCGAGAAGAAGTTCCACTCGACCGTGCCCCCGGCGATCCCGACGACGGTGAGCCGACCGCCGATCGCCATCGAGGCCTTCGCGGTCGCGATCGTCGGCGTGGCACCGACGAAGTCGAACGCCGCGTCGACGCCCCGACCGCCGGTGAGCTCGCGGATCGCCGCCGCCTGGTCCGGCCCGGCCGGAACGGTCACCGCTCCGCGGGCCGCAGCGCGGTCCATCGCGTCCTGCTTCGTGTCGGTCGCGATCACGGTCGCACCGGTCAGGGCCGTGAGGATCTGCACGGCGATCTGGCCCAGGCCACCGAGTCCGACCACGAGCGCGTACCGCCCGCCACCCGCCAGGTTCGGCAGCGCGGCCTTGATCGCGTGGTACGGCGTGAGCCCGGCGTCGCTGAGCGGTGCCGCGGCGATCGGGTCGGCGTCCCCGAGGGGCACGAGGTTGCGGGCCGGCACGGTGACGTACTCGGCCATGCCGCCGTCCCGGCCGAGGCCGATGGCGGCGTAGGGGTTCGTCGCCGCGTGCTCACAGTAGGTGTCCTGGCCCTTGGAGCAGTACGAGCAGTGCCCGCAGCCCACCGGGCCGTACACGAGGTAGGCGTCGCCCTCGGTGAAGCCGGTGACACCGTCGCCGACCGACTCGACCCAGCCGGAGTTCTCGTGGCCGAGGACGAAGCCGGGAGCCTGCGCCCCGGGCTGCCCCTCCCGGAACTCGCGGTAGACGGCGACGTCGGAGTGGCACGCCCCGGCGCCGGCAACCTTGAGCAGCACCTCCCCCGGGCCCGGGACGGGCTTCTCGACCTCGGTCAGGACGGGGAACGTCTGGTACTGCTCGAACACGACGGCGTGCATGGGGTCCTCCTTCGACCCGTTCAGACTACGCCTGTCGACCAGCGCGACAGGTGTCGATCGATCTCCGGACCCCCGAGGGCGCACGAACGCACGCCGGCCACCTGCGTACTCCCCGAGAGCCGGTTGCGAGAACGACCGTTCTCCGATTGACTGGCGACGGCCCTGAACGGGGCCTCCCCCAACGAAAGGAGCGGGTATGCCCACGCGCACCGCACGCACCGCCTGGCACGGCGGCCTCAACGACGGTTCCGGCCAGGTAGAGCTGTCGAGCTCGAAGGTCGGCACCTACGACGTCTCCTTCCCGAAGCGCGCCGCGGACGAGGCCGGTGGCACCACCAGCCCCGAGGAGCTCATCGCTGCGGCCCACTCGGCCTGCTACGCGATGCAGTTCTCGGCGATCCTCGGCGAGGCCGGCGGCACCGTCGAGGCCCTCGACGTCAAGGCCGACGTCTCGCTCGGCCCGGACAGCGCCGGCGGTTTCAAGCTCACCGGCATCACCCTGACCGTCAACGGCGAGGTCTCCGGCATCGACGAGGCCGCCTTCCTGAAGGCCGCCGACGAGGCCAAGGCGACCTGCCCGGTCTCCAAGGCGCTCACCGGCGTCGACATCGAGCTCAAGGCGACCTTCGAGCAGTAGTCGTCACGTCCCACGGGACGTCACCACGTGACGGACGGGAGGCGCGGTGGCAGCTGGCACCGCGCCTCCCGTCCGTCCGTCGGTCACGTCCAGCCGACGTCCGGACTCGGGCCCACACGGCTGGCACCATTGACGGATGGCCGAGCAGTTCCTCCCCGGCGTCCCGCGGCCCGGGCATCCACCCCGGCCGCGCGTCCGCAACCTCGCACAGCACGACATCCGCGACGCCCGTGCCCGCCTGCGCGGCACGATCTACGAGGACGTCACCCCCGACACCCGCCCGCGCGAGCAGTACTCGCCCGTGCAGATCGTCGACTTCTGCCTCGACCTGGCGGAGGTCATGCTCGCCTCGGGCGCGGACACCCGCAGCGTCGAGACGGCCGTCGTCGCGGTCTCCACCAAGTGGAACCTGGCGCCGCTCGACCTCGACTTCTCCGGCAGCTCGGTGACGATCCAGTACGCCCCCTCCGACCACCCGCCGCTCGTCAAGGTGCGGACCGTGCAGTCGGACGGCTCCGACCTCGACCGGCTCGCGCGCGCGAACCAGATCGTCGACGACCTGGTGCACGGCGAACGCGACATGACGAGTGCCGTGAGCGCCCTCGTGGCGGTGCTGCGCCTGCCGAGCCGCTGGCCGTCGTGGCTCGCCGACGTCGGGCTCTCGGTGCTCGGCACCTCGATCGCGATGCAGGCCGGTGGCGGGTGGCGCGCCGGCGTGGGCGCGTTCGTGCTCATGTTCGGGATCATCCTGTCCGGGCGGTGGCTGACCGGTCGGGGCTTCCCGCAGTTCTTCGTCTCGGGAGCCCAGGCTGCGGTCGCCTCCGCGATCGGCACACTCGCGATCTGGGCCGACGTCCTGACCGCGACCGGGGCGGCCACGATGGTCGCCGCGCTCGTGGTCCTGCTGCTGCCGCACGTGTCGCTCGTGACCTGGGCGCAGGACGCGATCTCCGGCTTCCGGGCGATGGCGGTGGCCCGGGCGTTCTACATCGTGCTCGTCATCGCCGCGATCGTCGTCGGGGTCCCGGCCGGCATCGCGGTGCTGCACTGGCTGAGCATCGAGGTCGACCCGTCCGGGATCGTGCTGCGACCGCTGCCGCTCTGGGCGTCCCTGTCGTTGACGGTCGTGTCCGCGGCGGCGAACTGCTTCGTGCAGCAGGCCAGCGCACGGGTCATCCCGGTCGCGGTCGTGTTCTCGGTCGCCGCCGGGGCGTTCCTCTGGGAGCTCCGGCACCTCGGGATGCCGCTGCTCGGCGCGACGTTCATCGCGTCGGTGCTGCTCGGCGTGCTGTCGACCATCGCGGCCGCCCGGATGCGCACGGCGGTCGCTGCGATCGCGGTCCCGGCGTTCTGCGGCGCGCTGCTGCCCGGTGTCGCGGTGTCGAACGCGCTGCTCAACTTCATGTCCGGGTCCTCCGGCGCCGCGCTCGACTTCGTGGCGGCGGTCTCGGTGGCGCTCGGCATCGGGGCGGGACTCGTGCTCGGCGGACTCGTGGCGACCCCGGGCGCGCGGCGGGCCCTGCGGCGTGCACGCCGGGTGACGGTGCACTCGGTCCACAACGACACGACGGCGATCCCCGTGCTGCGGGACACCGGGTACGACCCGGGCAACGGCTCGGTGCCGCGGGGCCACCGTCCGCGCTAGGTCCCCCGGACGCGAGACTCGGGCTGAGCGACCGTTCTCGCGCCGTTGAGCACGAGGAACGTCGCGCAGCCCGAGTCTCGGCTGTGCGAGTGCGCTCAGCCCTTGTCGGAGACGGCCTTCGTCACCGCGGTGGGAGCGTCGTAGTCGCCGTCCGGGATGCCCTTGAGTGCCTCGAGGACGTCACCGGGGGCGTCCTCCTTCTCGGCGGTCGCCACGATGTCGTCCTTCGAGGCCGGGTAGTCGATGCCGCTGAGGTACTTCTGGACCTGGATCGGGTTCGGTGCTGCCATGTCGGTTCCTTCCGTCGGAGCTTCCAGGACTACGCCTGGGCACCTCCGGGCCGACCCGGCTGACGCGCCTCGCGGCCAGGCGTCAGATCTCCCAGCTCCCGCCGTCGCTCCACTGGGAGAACCGCTGCGCCGCCTGCGGCTCGTAGCGCTCCATCCACCCGCGTTCGAGCCGCGCGACGGCCCGGTCGAACGCCGGCACGAGGTCGAGGTCCGGACGCAGCATCGCCTGCAGCTGGAGCCCCTCGTACAGCGCGATGAGCTGCTCGGCACCCCGTCGCGGCTCCATCGTGTGCGGTGCCCGCCCGACGGCGATGTCGTGCTCGAGCCCGCGCCGGATCTGCGAGAAGAAGAGCTGGTAGCGCGACCGCAGGTAGGTGGACATCGGGTGCTCGGGGTTGCCCGCGACGGAGAGGAGCGCGACGAGCAGCCGCATGAGCGCGGGGTCCTCGGCGTTCGAGGCGACGATCGCGCGCAGCAGGTCGACCGTGGGGCCGTCCCCGACCTCGTGCGCGACCTCCTCCAGACGCGCGCCGTTCCACCGGTCGACGGCGGCGAGCACGAGGCCGTCCCAGGAGGGGAAGTGCTGACGGAGCTCCGCGGTCGTGATGCCCATCCGATCGGCGACCATGCCGACGTGGGCCTCGTGGAAGGGCACGTCGCGGAGGACGTCGACCGTGGCGCCCACGATGGTGATCCGCAGGTGCAGGGTGGCGGCCGCGGCGGCTGCCGCCTGCGTGTCCGCGCTGGTGTGTTCGAGCATCGTGCCCTCCGTCGTGCGGCGGACGTCCTGTCCGCACCCCTGATCCAACCGCAGTGTCGGGGGACACGACATCCCCGGTCCGGGTGTCGGCATGTCGGGGGACACATGACGACTCCAGCGTGCTCGGGGTCTTCCGTGCGACGATGCCGGGATGGACCCGCAGGACCCCGTCGCACAGGGACTCGCCACCATGGCGTCGGCCGGCTTCGAGTTCGGCGGCGACGACGAACAGGTCGCGCACGACGTCCGGACGATGTGGGAGCAGCTCGGTTCCCCCTTCGGCGCCTTCGACGCGGCGGCCCGGGCGATCGCGGGCCTGCCGCAGCGGCCCGAGGTCCCGATCGCCGACCAGGCCCGCCGGCGGGCGTTCGAGCGCGCGGTCGGGATCAACCCGGTCGAGGTCGAGCTCACGGCGGCGATGTCGGCGCGGGAGCTGCTGGAGCGGATGGCACGGTCCGTCGCCTGCTGACAGGCGCCGGCGACTGCAGACGCACGGGAGGCGCGGTGCCAGCCGGCACCGTCCTCCCTCGCAGGCTCGGTCGGCGCGCCCCGCACAACGCTCCGCGTTGCCGCTGAGCGGGGCGCGCCCGTCCGTCGACGGTCGCGACTACGGCGTCGGCATCCCGCCGTCGACGTGCAGCGTCTCGCCGACCACGTAGGACGACTCGCCGCTCGCGAGGAACACGAACGCCGGCGCGAGCTCGGCGGGCTGGCCCCAGCGGCCCAGGTAGGTCTGCTCACCCGCGGACGGCAGCGCCTCCGGCGGCTGGCCACCGGCCGGCTGCAGCGGGGTCCAGATCGGCCCCGGCGCGACGGCGTTGACGCGGATGCCCTTCGGCGCGAGCTGCGCCGCGAGGCCCTTCGCCATGTTGTTCACGGTCGCCTTCGTGGCGGCGTAGTGCACGAGGTGCGGCGACGGCGCGTAGGCCTGGATCGACGTGGTGTTGATGATCGTCGAGCCCGGCTGCAGGTGCGGGACGGCCGCCTTGGTGATGCGGAACGTCGCGTAGGCGTTCGTCTTGAAGGTCTCGTCGAACTCCTCGTCCGAGATCTTCGTGATGTCGTCGACGTTCTGCTGCTTGCCGGCGTTGTTGACCAGGATGTCGAGTCCGCCGAGGCCGTCGACGGCCTTCTGGACGAGCTCCTCGCAGAAGGCCAGGTCCTTGATGTCCCCGGGGATGGCGACGGCCTTGCGGCCGGCAGCCTCGATGAGCCCGACGATGCGGTCGGCGTCCTCCTGCTCCTCGGGCAGGTACACGATGGCGACGTCGGCACCCTCGCGGGCGTAGGCGATCGCGACCGCCGCGCCGATGCCCGAGTCACCGCCGGTGACGAGCGCCTTGCGGCCCTGCAGGCGACCCGAGCCGCGGTAGGTGTCCTCGCCGTGGTCGGCGGGGACGTTCTTCGCCATCTCCTCGTCGGTGCCCGCACCCTGCAGGTACTGCTCGTCCGGCTTCTTGTCCGCGTACATCGCGGTGGGGTCCTGCATCGAGTACTGGTCCAGCCCCGACTGTCCGGGCCCCGTCTGATCGTTCTGCTGCTCCGTCATGGGCTGGACGCTACGCACCGGGACACCCTCGCCCGTCCAGCCGGGTGTCCCCCGCAGCGCGTTCCGTGACACATCCCCAAGATCACGAACACGTGACGAGCGGGCTGCGATTCGGTAACACCTGTCGTCCTGTCCGGTCGCACGTCGTACGGTCGACTGGTGACTCCCCGTACCCTGCTCGCGCTCGGCGCTGCCGCGGTCGCCTTCGCGGCCGGCACGGTCGGGACGGACGTCACGGCCCCCGGGGGTGCGGCACCGGCCGCGGCTGCCGAGGACCGCAGCGACGTCACCAGCACGGTGCAACCGCTGGTGCGGGTCACCGACCGCGAGCTCCGCCGCGTCGACACCGTCGAGCTCGACGCCGAGACCCTGGTCCTCCGCCGCGGTGACGCCACCGTCGCGGACCTCCCGATGCGCGACGCCAGGTCGACCGTCTCGCTGCTCAACCGCCTGCTCGGCACCCCGTCGCGCACGCAGACCGCGATCGGCGACGGCGGTGCGTGCTTCCCGGCGGGGACCACCTACACCTGGGGTGGCGCGATCCGCGTCGCGGCGCTCGACACCCCGTCCTCGGTCGGCAACGCGGTCGAGATCCGCGTCCTGCGGGACTCGGTCCGCAGCCGGGCCGGCGACCGGATCGAGCTCACCGGACCCGACGGCGTCCAGGTCGGCGACGACGTGTCGGACGAACTCGACGCGGCGCCCCGCTCCGACAAGGTCTCGTTCGGGTCCGGCGACACCCAGGCGTGGCAGCTCCTGCTCGAACCCGGCTGGGCACCGGACGAGGACGGCACGACGACGGACGACCCGCGAGCCGAGCACGGTGCCGACCCCTCACAGACGGACGAGAGCGGTGCGGCGGACGGAGACGCGGCCGAGCAGGGCACGACCGACGAGCAGGGCGCGAACGGCGTCTCCGCCCTGACGAACGACACCGAGGTCACCGTCATCGGCTCCCCGATGCCGGTCCACGCACGACGCTCCTGCTGACGCGACCCGCTCGAGGCCGCCGTCGGGGACCCGCCCCGGACGATCAGCCCACGTGCAGGGTCGCCACCACGGGGAAGTGATCGCTCGCGGCCCAGGTCTCGGGCCCGTCGTGGTCCATCACCACGCGCTCGGCCGTGACGTCACCGCGGGTCAGCACCCAGTCGATCCGCTCGCCCGAGTCCACCGGCGCCTGCCAGCCGTTGAACGACGCCGTGCGGTCGTCGGGGTCCCCGGCATCGGTCCAGGCGTCCCGGTACCCGGCGTCGGCGAAGACCCGGGACGCGCGGCCTGCTCCCCAGGGCTCGTTGCAGTCGCCCGCGAAGACGACCGGCCCCTCGACCGGCGCGAGTCGCTCGACGACCAGGGCCGCACTGCGACGACGGACCTCGTCCCCGTGCTCGTTCTCCTCGTGGTCGAAGTGCGCGGTCAGGAGCGTGAAGGCCGCGCCCTCGGCGTCGAGGAACCGGGCGTGGTTCGCGACCCGGGGGTACAGGCTCCCCCAGGTGTTCGACACCGGCTCGTCCGGGGTGTCCGAGAACCAGAAGGTCCCGACGTCGACAGGGCGGAGCCGATCGCGGCGGAAGAACACCGCAGCGTGCTCCCCTGCGGAGCCGCCCTCGCGCCCCTGGCCCACCGCGTCGTGGTCCGGCAGCCCCTCGCGCAGTGCGTCCATCTGGTGGTCGAACGCCTCCTGCACGCACAGCACGTCCGGGTCGTGCCGACGGACGACCTCGAGCACCAGCGGCAGTCGTGCCGGCCAGTCGTGCCGCGGGTCCGGGTTCTTCACGTTGTAGGTCATCAGGGTGATCGGACGTGCGACGTGGCTCACCGGTCGAACCTACCGATCGACGACCCCCGACCGCCCCAGGCTCCGGCGCAGCGCCTGGACGCCGTCCCGCGCCCGGGTCTTCGCCGTGCCGACGGGGACCCCGAGGCGCTCGGCGAGCTCGGGGCCGCTCAGCTCGGCGAGGTGCCGGAGCACGACCGCCTCGCGTTGCCGCGCGGGCAGGGCCGCGACCGCCCGCCGCAGGGACTCGCGTTCGAGCACGCCCTCGGCCCGCTCGACGGACGCGTGGTCGACGGCGTCGGCGTACCGGGCTCCGACGCGGACGTCCCGCTGCCGGTCCGCCTCGGCCTTCCGGACACGGTCGATCGCCCGCCGCTGCGCGATCGTCCGGATCCAGGACACCGGTGGGTGACGGGGGTCGTAGCGGTCGGCGATGCGCCAGAGCTCGAGGAGGACGTCCTGCACGACCTCCTCCGACTGCCATCGGTCCACGACGTGGTGCCGGACCCAGTGCTCGACCAGCGGGCGGAACCGGTCGTGGAGTCTCCTGAACGCCACGCGGTCCCCCGCGGCGACGTCGAGCAGCAGCTGTCGTTCCTCGTCGCGGCGGAGGAGCAGGTCGTCGTGCACCGTGACATTCCACATGCCGGCTGCGAGGATCGGCAACTCCGACGCCCGGCTGTCGAGGGATCGGCAGCCCGTTGTCGGCCGTCTGTCAGTTGATGCAGACGCCTTCCTGGCCGTAGTTCTTCACGTCCGTCGAGCTCGGCGCCGGCTCCGGCTCCGTCGGCTGCGACGCCTCGTCCGTGGGCGACTCCTCGGTCGGGGCCGGGGCGGTGTCGCCGGGCGTGGCCGGAGCGGTGACGGTGATGCCGTCGGACCCGAGGACGAGCGTGACGCCGGTGACCGAGGTGGACCGCACGGCGACCGCTCCGGGCACCTCCGCCGCGACGGCCTTGGCCTGCGCCTCCTGTCCGGCGGGGTACTGCACCTGCGTCTTCTGCGTCGTGTCCGACGAACCGGGCGTCCCGACCTGGAACCCGCGCGCGGTCAGGTTCGCGGTGGCGGTCGCGGCGGCGCCCGAGACCCCGCTGCCGTTGAGCACGGTCACGGTCGTCGCTGCGGGCTCGGCCGCCGTTGCCTTCGTGTACTCCTCCGGCTCACCCACCAGGCCCTGCACGAACGCGGGGAGGCCGACGGTGTCGACCTCGACGATGGAGAGCGGGCCCGACCTCGTCGAGATGGTCGGGGTGCCGAGCGTCGGGATCGTCGCCGACTGGATGTTGCCGGGCCGCAGGTTCCGCATCTGCGTCGCGAGCGAGACCAGGTCGGTGTCCGTCTGGATCGAGCCACCGACGGCGCTGAGGATGTTGTTCATCTTGATCGGGTTGAGCAGGGTGCCGGCGGAGAGCACCTTGCGGGCTTCCTGCGACAGGAAGTACTGCTGACGCACGTTGCGGTCGAGGTCGCCGTTCGGCAGCCCGTGCCGCTGGCGGACGAAGGAGAGTGCCTGCTTGGCGTCGAGCTCCGAGGTGCCCGCCGGCAGGTCGACGCCGGAGTACGCGTCCTTCACCGGGTTGTTCAGGCAGACCTCGACCGGCCCGAGCTCCTTGACCACCTGGTAGAAGCCGAGCAGCGAGACCCGGACGTAGTGGTCGATCGTCAGGCCGCTGAGGTCCTGGATCGTCTGGATGAGCAGCTTCGCGCCGCCGGTGTCGCCGCCCCCGTTGAGGGTGCCGTAGTAGAACGCACTGTTGAGCTTGCCCTTGCCGACGCCGGGGATCGAGACGTACGAGTCGCGCGGGAACGAGATCATCGTCGCCTCGGTCCCGTCGGCGTTGATGTGCAGGACGATCATCGTGTCGGTGTTGGTCGCGCCGCCGTCGGACTCGGTGCTCAGCTCCGCCATCTCCTCGGGCGTCGCGTTGTCCGGGCGGTGGTCGTCACCGACGAGCAGGATGTTCTGTGCCTGGCCGTCCACGTCGTCACCGTCGTCGTCCGACCGCGGGCTGATCGCATCGATCTTCGTCACGCCGTTGTTCAGGCTCGTGTACGCGAACGCGACGTAGCCGCCGGTCAGCGCGAGCCCCATGGCGAGCACGCCCGCGATCGCCGGCAGGACCACCCCGCCCCCGCGCTTCTGGCGCCCGTGGCGCGGCGGCACGTGGCCGCGGCGGGCACGGCGCGTCGTCTGCTCGGGTTCGATGCTCACCCGGAAACCATAACGGCACAGCGTGGATCGGACAGGGAGATCCCTGGGGGTTCCTGTCGACGCTGTACGTGCGGGCCCCGTCCGGCGCGGGGGGGGGGGACCTGCTCAGTCGCGCGTCGGCAGGAGGTGGATCGCCTCCATCGCGAGCTCGGCGGCGATGGGCTCGCCCGCGGCGACCGCGTCGCGGAGCTTCACGAGCTCCGGCCGCACCACGTCGGTGGGGACGAGCTCGGCGAGCTCCGGGACCCGCAGTCGGAACGCGAGGCCGTCGGTGGTCGAGCGGCACAGCTGGGCGAGCGAGGCGTTCCCGCAGGCGTCGGCCCACATCGAGTAGATGTCCGCGCCCTCGCGTGCGACCTCGGCCTGCTGATCGGCGTCGAGACGCGCCAGGACGTCGTCGAGCACCCCGAGGACCCGCTCGCGCTCGGCGTCCGAGAACCGCGGGACGGCCAGCCGGACGACCCCGCCGTAGATGACGCCGAGCGTTCGGTACGCGTCGAGCAGTTCGTCCTTGGTCGGGGCGGCGACGCGCGTGTAGCGGTTCGGCGCCATCTCGATCAGTCCGGCTCGGGCGAGTTCCGCCAGTGCCTCGCGGATCGGGGTCCGGGAGACGCCGAGCCACGCGATGAGGTCGTCGTCGTTCAGCCGTTCGCCGGGCTCGAGCGTGCCGTCCATGACCGCGTCGCGGATCTTGTCCTGCACGGTGTCGCGGAGGAGCTTGCGCTCGGCGGCCGGCTGCGTGGAGGGGACTGGCATGCCACCAGCGTGTCACATGTGACGGGCTGCGCGCGAGAGGCGCGACGGCCACCACGTCCGTCGTCCCAGGTCGATCACGAGCGCGGGGACGAGCAGGGACCGGACCACGACCGTGTCGAGCAGCACGCCGAACGCCACCACGAAGGCGATCTGCGCCAGGAACAGGATCGGGATGACGCCGAGCGCCGCGAAGGTCGCCGCCAGGACGATGCCCGCCGAGGTGATCACGCCACCGGTGGCCGCGAGCCCGCGGAGCACGCCCTCCCGCGGACCGTGCCGCAGCGACTCCTCGCGCACCCGGGTCATGAGGAAGATGTTGTAGTCCACCCCGAGCGCCACGAGGAACACGAACGCGTACAGCGGCACGGACGGGTCGGCCCCGGGGAACCGGAGGACGTGGTCGAACACCAGTGCACCGACACCGAGCGCGGCCGCGAAGGACACGACGACGCTGCCGATGAGCACGAGCGGAGCCACCACGCTGCGGAGCAGCAGCACGAGGATCAGCAGGATCACGGCCAGCACCACGGGGATGATGACCGACCGGTCCCGGATCCCGGTGTCGTTCGTGTCGACGGCGGTGGCGGTGACACCACCGACGACCGCGCCGGGGTCGACCCGCTCGACGGCGACGCGGAGGTCGCGGACGGTCTGCTCGGCGGCGGCGGAGTCGGCGGGGTCGACGAGGGTCGCCTCGAGCAGGACGTCGCCGTGCGACACCGTCGGCGCCGCGGCGACCGTGGCACCCCCGGCGACGGTGTCCCCGGCGCCGGCGTCCCCGCCGACGGAGACCGTGCCCGACGGCGAACCGGTCGCGGCCGCGACCACGCCGTCGACCCCGCGGACCGAGCGGACCGCGTCGACGAGCGCGTCCAGGTCCCGCTCCGCGCCGATCACCTGCGCCGGGCTGCCGGATCCACCGGGGAAGTGGTCGGCGAGGACGCGCTGACCGTCCCGGGCCTGGGACGCCCCGATCACCAGGTCGCTCTGCGGCACGCCGTCGGCCCGGAGCCCGACCAGTCCGCTGCCCATCGCCAGCAGCGCCACCGTGCAGACGATCCAGACCGTCCGCGACCGTCGCGCGACGAGACGCCCGACCCGCGCCCACAGCCCGGTCGCGTCCGGACCGGTCGTGGGGCCACCACCGGAGCCGAACGCCGGTCGCAGCGGCCAGAACGCCGCCCGTCGGAACGCCAGCAGCAGGGCGGGGAGCAGGGTGAGGGCGGCGAGCAGGCTGAACGCGATCCCGATCGCCGCCACCGGGCCGAGCGCCTTGTTCGAGTTCAGGTCCGACAGGAGCAGGCAGAGCACACCGACGATGACGGTGCCACCCGAGGCGACGATCGGCTCGAAGGCCCCGCGGAGGGCAGCCCGCGTGGCCTCCCAGCCGGTGCGGTGCGCTCGGAGCGCTTCGCGGTAGCGCGCGGTGTAGAGGAGCGCGTAGTCGGTCGCGGCCCCGATCACCAGGATCGACAGGATGCCCTGCACCTGCCCGTTGACGGTCACCACCCCGGCCTTCGCCAGCGCGTACACGACGAGGATCGAGGCGCACAGGGCGAAGGTCGCCGTGCCGAGCACCAGGAACGGCAGCAGCGGCGAACGGTAGACCACGACCAGGATGACGAACACCGCGGCCAGCGCCACCCCGAGCAGCAGGCCGTCGATGCCCGCGAAGGCCTCGGTCAGGTCGGCCGTGAAGCCCGCCGGGCCGGTGACGTACCCGTCCACCCCGTCGGGCAGCGCGTCGGCCACCGTGGTCCGGATCGCCGTGACCGCGTCCCCGGTGTCCGCACCCTCGGTCAGCGTCGCGACGATCTCGGCCGCATCCCCGTCCTCGCTCGGGATCACCGGACTCGTGCCCTGGACGTCGTCACGTGCACCGAGGTCCTCGGCGATCCGGTCGGCCGCCGCGAGGTCGTCGCGCGTCAGCCCACCGTCGCGCTCGAGCACGACGATCGCCGGCGCCCCGGACGCCTGTCGGAACTCCGCGGCGCGTTCCTGCACCCGCGTCGCGTCCGCCGATGCCGGCAGGAAGGACGTCTGGTCGTTCGTGGCGACCTCGGAGATCTTCCCGAAGACGGGCCCGCCGATCCCGGCCACGACGAGCCAGACGAGGATGACGAGGGCGGGCAGGACGAGGCGGAGGAACCGGGGCACGTCGGCGAGCGTACACCGATCGTCAGCATGCTGACTATCTGCTCGGGAGCAGCTCGCGTCGACGGCGCGCCCGTAGACTCCCACCATGCACGAACCCGCGGAGCAGTGGCCCCTCGGACGCCTGCTCTCCGCTGCCGCACGTGCCGTCGAACGCGAGTGGGACGAACGACTCCGGGCCGTCGGACTGACGCACGCGGCCCTCGTCGCGATCGACATCCTGCTGCGGACCGGCCCGACGGGTGCCGACACCCTCGCCAGGACCGCACGCGTCCAGCCGCAGACGATGTCGCGGACGCTCGAGCGCGCCGAGCGGGACGGCCTGGTCGAGCGGACGTCGCACCCGGAGGACCGTCGGCGCCGCGTGGTGACCGTCACCGACGAGGGGCGTCGGGCGTGGGAAACGGCGCAGCACATCGAGCGGGAGGTCCTACCCGAGGACGTCGAGCTCCGCCGACGCCTGGCCGCGGTCCTCCACAGGTCGTGACACTGAAATACCACATGCTGTAGACTCCCGTGGTCGGCGCAGGGCCGACCTGACCCGCAGGAGTCCCGATGTCCGAGCGTCGTGCCGCCCGAGCCGCGGCGGAAGCAGCAGCAGTCGAAGCCCGAGCGGCGGCGGAAGCGGCAGCGGTCGAAGCCCGAGCTGCGGCGAAGCGCACCCGGGCTGCCGCACGACGGAAGCGCCCGGTGCTCGTCGCGCTGCTCTCGACCCTCGGCGCCCTGGCCGGTGTCGCCACGGTGCTCGCGGTCGTCGCCGCGGTCTTCGTGGGCAGCCTGGCCCGGAGCTTCGACACCCGCACCGAGACGATCGCGGACCCGTTCCCCGCGGGCGACCGACCGACGCCGGCCGGCGCGGCCGAGAACGTCCTGCTCATCGGCTCCGACTCCCGCGCCGGCCTCGACCCCGACGGCGACCACACCGCGGGCGGACGGTCCGACACGCTGATGCTCGCGCACGTCCCGGCCGACCGCCGGCACGTCTACCTCATGTCGATCATGCGCGACGCGTGGGTCGACGTCCCGGGCCACGGCCAGGCGAAGGTCAACGCCGCGTACGCGTGGGGCGGCATCCCCCTCACGGTGCAGACGGTGGAGCAGCTGCTCGACGTGCGGATCGACCACGTCGCCGAGATCGACCTCGCCGGGTTCGAGGACGTGACGGACGCGCTGGGCGGGGTGACGGTGCAGTCCCCGCAGGACTTCGACGCGCGGGGACACCACTTCGTCCGCGGCGCGAACCGGCTCGACGGCGAGCAGGCCCTGGCGTTCGTGCGGGAGCGGCACGCCTTCGCCGACGCCGACCACACCCGGGTGCGGAACCAGCAGGCGTTCCTGCGCGGGGTGTTCGACCAGGTCGTCTCCCGGGGCACCCTGACGGACCCGGGCCGACTGCAGGAGTTCGTCGCCGCGACCAGCGAGCACCTCGCGGTCGACCCCGGCCTCGACGCCGCGACGATCGCCCGCCTCGGGTGGTCGCTGCGCGGGATCCGGCCGGACGACCTCGTCACGTTCACGATGCCGACCGCGGGCGGCGGCACCGCCCCGGACGGGCAGTCCTTCGTCCGGCTCGCCGAGCACGACCGCTCCGCGATCTCCGCAGCACTGCGGTCCGACGACCTGCAGCACTGGCTCGACGACCGACCGCGCTAGACGTACCCGGCTGGACGAGACACGAGACCCCCGTGGCACGGGTGCCACGGGGGTCTCGTCGGATCGGGAGGTCGATCAGGCGGGGAGCTGGAGCTCCTGGCCGGCGTAGATCAGGTTCGCGTCGTCGATGGTCGACGTGTTCGCGGCCCAGAGCTTCATGTAGCCGCCGTCGATGTTCAGCTTCGTCGCGATCTGGTCGAGCGTGTCGCCCGCCTGGATCGTGTACGTCTTGCCGCTGGTCGGCACGGCGGCCGGCTTGCTCGACACGGCAGCCTTCGGCGCCACCGGCGTGGTCGCCTTCGGAGCCGCCTGCGTGGTCGCCTTCGGGGCGGCCGGCGTCGTCGCCTTCGGCGCAGCCTGCTGCTGCGGTGCCGCCGGAGCCGCGGCCTGCGGTGCGGCACCCGTCGTCCCGCTCAGACCGAGCTTCGCGGAGCAGGCGGGCCAAGCGCCCCAGCCCTGCGAGGCGAGGACGCGCTCGGCGACGGCGATCTGGGCCTCGCGGCTCGCGGAGGCCGGGTTGCCGGTGCCGCCGTGCGCCTGCCAGGTGCCGAGGTTGAACTGCAGGCCACCGTAGTAGCCGTTGCCGGTGTTGATGGCCCAGTTGCCGCCGGACTCGCACTGCGCGAGGGCGTCCCAGGTCGAGCCGGACGCTGCGTTCGCGGGCGCTGCCGCGAGGCCGACACCGGTCGCGGCGATGCCGGCGAACGCCAGGCCACCGACGATGGTGCGGGTACGGGAAAGCTTCTTCATGGTTGATCGCTCCACCGGGACCACGGACCCGGGGCCCGCCTGAGCGGACCCGGTCGCCACTGCCCGTCCCGACCGATCGCGGTCGTGTCGTGGGGTGCGCCGCCGGGGGCAGTGGTCTCGTGCCGGTGGCGCTGGTCGGCAACCATAGGAAATTCGTGACTGTTATCAAACCGAGACAATGGGTTCTACCCGTGAGTGGTATGTCCCCCACCGGCTTTCCTGAGTGCCCCGATCACGATGGGCGTGCAGATCGGCCTGTACCCGGGTACGTCACCTTGGCAGTTTCCTGGCAATGCTGCGGCCGGGAGGCCCGTGGCGGCCTGGCCGCGAGCCTCCCGACCGCCGCCTGGTCACGTCCTGGTCAGCACCTGGACAGCAGCGTCACGGCCTCCAGGTGACCGGTCTGCGGGAACATGTCGAGGACGCGCGCCCGCCGCAGGCGGAGCGACGGCATGCGCGCGAGGTCCTTCGCGAGGGTGACCGGGTTGCAGCTCGAGTAGACGACGTGCTCGACGTCGGACTCCTCGAGCCAGGTCGCGAGCGCGTCGCCGATGCCCCGGCGCGGCGGGTTCACGACGACCAGCGCGGGCAGCGCGTCGGGCCGCGCACGGAAGGCGTGCTCGGTCGCGTCGTCGGCGGCGAAGCGGAGGTCGGTCAGCCCGGCCTCCCGCGCGGACTGCTTCGCGGACCGGATGGCCTCGCGACTGGTCTCGATCCCCGTCACGGCACGACCAGGACGCGCGGCGTGCAGTGCGAAGCCGCCGACCCCGCAGTACAGGTCCCACATCGAGGCCGGTGCGACCTCGTCGATCCACGCCGCGGCCTGGTCGTACAGCTGGCTCGCGACGCTCGTGTTCGTCTGGAAGAAGCTCTGCGGCCGGAGGTGCATCGTGACGCGGTCGAAGCGCATCGGCAGTGTCTCCTGCTCGGTCAGCACGACCTCGCGCTCGCCCTCCGTCACCGCCTTGTGCTCCGGCAGCAGGTTCGCGGTGACCACGACCGCCTCGGGCAGCACGCGTCGCAGGTCGTCGAGGTGCTCGCGCAGGCGCGGCAGTTGCCCCTCCGAGCGCAACACGAAGCGCACCATGAGCTCGCCGTCCGGGGACTCGGTCACGAGCACGAACTTCAGCTCGCCCCGTCGGGCCGCGACGTCGTACGGGATCAGTCCGGTGTCGGCGATGAAGTCCGCCAGGACCGGGAGCGCCCGCTGGATGCCCGGCGTGCAGATGCCACAGTGCCGAAGGTCGACACCGCGCTGCCGGTGGTCGAGGATCCCCACCGTGGGGCGCTGCACGGTGCCGCCGACCACCATCTTCGCCTTGTTCCGGTAGCCGGACTCCGGGCTGGTGATCGCGGGCGACCACGCGACCGCGTCCGGGCCCCCTGCTGCCTCGACGGCGTCGTGCAGGAGTTCGCGCGTGCGGATCTCCTTGTCGAGCACCTGGTCGCCGTAGGGCTGGCCCATGAGCGTGCACGACCGGCACACCCCCCGGTCGAAGTAGTCGCACTGCATGGCCGGCTCAGGATACGGCAGCGGCGTCCCGGGTCGTGGTCGCGATGCGGTACAGCGAGGTCGTCGCGGTGACGAACAGGGTCGTGCCGTCGTCGCCGCCGAAGCAGAGGTTCGAGACGACCTCCGGCACGGGGACGTCGCCGATGCGGGTGCCGTCGGGCGCGGACACCGTCACACCCCGGTGCGTCGAGGACCACAGGTTGCCGTCGACGTCGACGCGGATGCCGTCCGGGACGCCCTCGCCCTGGTCGAGCCGGACGAACACGCGGCCGTTCTTCACCCGCGTCCCGTCGACGTCGTACGCGCGGACGACCGGTTCGTGCGCCGACGAGCTCGCCACGTACAGCGTCCGTCCGTCGGGCGAGAAGGCGAGACCGTTCGGCTCCTCGACGTCGAGCACCACGGGACGGAGGTCCCGACCGTCCGGGCCGCACCGGAACACCCAGTGGTCGCCGTACTCCCGCTCCCCCGGGTGTCCCTCGCGTGGCTGCGTGATGCCGTAGGCCGGGTCGGTGAACCAGATCGAGCCGTCCCGCGCGACGACGACGTCGTTCGGCGAGTTCAACCGCACGTCCGCCCAGGCGTCGACGAGCGAGGTGACGACGCCGTCCCGGTCGCGCTCGACCCGGCGCCGGCCGTGCGAGCACTGCACGACGGACCCGTCACGGTCGAGGGTCCGGCCGTTCGTGTACTCGACGCCCGACGCGTACACCGTCGTCCTGCCGGACTCCTGGTGCCACTGCAGGATCCGGTCGCCCGGGATGTCCGACCACCGCAGCGTGCGACTCGACGGGATCCAGCACGGCCCCTCGGCCCAGGTGCTGCCCGTCGCGATGCGCTCGATCGCGTCGGGATCGGGGACGAGGTCGGTGAGGCTCGGCACGGGGGGTCCTCCTTCGGACGGTGCCCTCCACGCTACGGCGTCAGGGGACCGCAGCAGTCTCGGCGCGACGCCGCACGGCCTTCTCGACCGCCGAGATCGCGAGGCCGAGCAGGATCGAGGCCACGACCGCGAGCGTCGTCACGAGGAAGGGCTGATCGCGACTCCAGCTCCCGGTGGCGGCGGCGATGCCCACGCAGTAGGCGGCCCAGACGACGTCGGCGACGAGGCAGGTGACCAGGAAGCGCCGGAGGTCGAGGCCGCTGTCGGCACCTACCAGGTTCGTGGTGAGCCGGCCCATCGGGATGAAGCGGCCGAGGACGGCGATGCGCCCGGGGGCCTTCCGGTACCGGGCGTCGATCGACTCACGCGCCTTCCGGACCTTCGGACGGCTGAACCACGACCGCGATCCGAGGTCGACGGTCCGCGCCAGGTGCCAGAGCCCGACGTCGCCGAGCGCCATGCCGATCGTCGCCGCCACCACGAGGACGAGCACCGGCAGGAGGCCGCCGTCACCCCCGACGAGCAGGGTGCCGATCGCCACGACGAGCGCCTGGCTCGGCAGGAAGACCGCGACGCTGCCGACGGCGAGCACGAGCCCGACGACGAGGAAGGCCCAGGGCGTGCCGACGAGCTGGAGCACCATCTCCTGCGCTGCGTCCACCGGTCACCTCCGTCGACGCGGGCGCGTCGACCTCGATCATCCCAGGTCCGGGCGCGGCCGGTGCTCGGTCCGGCGGCGCCGACGGTCGAAGGCGCTCGTCACCGCTGCGCGACGGGCGACAGGACCAGCTCGTCGATCCGCACGTGCGCCGGCTGCCCGAGCACGAAGGCGACGGTCCGAGCGACGTCCTCGGGCTGCAGCATCCGCGCACGGGCCGCCGCGTCGGGGACCTCCGGCCGCTGGTCGAGGAAGTCCGTGGCGACGTCGCCCGGGCACAGGTGGGTGGCACGCACGCCGTGCTCGGCCTCCTGCTGGTTGAGCGTCCGGACGATCGAGCCGAGCGCGGTCTTGCTCGCCGAGTACGCGACGCCGGCACCCGGCTGGAAGGACCAGCCCGCGTACGACGACACCACCACGACCACGCCGCCCGCCTCCCGGAGCGCCGGCAGCACTGCGTCGACGGCCGTCACCACCGCCGTCGTGTTCGTGTCGAGGACGGCGCGGACGTCGGCGAGCGACTGGTCGGCCCAGCGTCGCGCCGGCGTGTTCAGCCCCGCGGCGAGCACCAGGCCGTCGATCCGCCCGTGCCGCTCGAGCACGGTGTCGCGCGCGGCGGACACCGCTCCGGCATCCGTCACGTCGAGCGGCAGGACGTCCGCCGTCCCGCCGGCCGCCCGGACCTGGTCCGCGACCTGCTCGAGCCGGTCCGGCCTGCGCCCGCTGAGCACGACCGTCCATCCGTCGCGGCCCGCGGCGAGCGCGCTGGCCGCTCCCATCCCGCTGCCGCCACCCGTGATCCAGAGCACCTTCGCCGTCATGCTGGAACAGTATGACCATCGGAGGCACCGGCGCCCGTCGGTCCTCGTCAGTGCCGACGACAGGAGCCGTTCATGCACCTCGACCTGACCGACCGCGTGGTGGTCGTCACCGGAGCCGGCCGTGGCATCGGCCGGGCCCTCGCCGCACGCTTCGCCGACGAGGGGTGCCGGGTCGTCGCGTTCGACCTCGCCTTCGACGACGACGCCGTCGATGCCGCCGACGCCGCCGCTGCCCCACTGACCGTGGACCGGATCGTGTGCGACGTGGCCGATCCCGGCTCCGTCCAGACCGCCGTGGACGAGGTGGTGCGCCGGCACGGCACGATCGACGTGCTCATCAACAACGCGGGCATCAACGTGACCGGGACCGTCGCCGAGCTCGGGTGGGACGAGTGGCGACGGTGCATGGACGTCAACCTCGGCGGGACCTTCCTGGTCAGCCAGGCGGTCGCGCCGGTGATGCAGGCCGCCGGACGCGGCAGGATCGTCAACGCGGCGTCGTTCGCGGCGATCGTGCCGAGTGTCGGGAGCGCGGCCTACGCAGCGTCGAAGGCCGCGGTGGTCTCCTTCACGCGGGTGCTGGCGTCGGAGCTCGGGCCGTGGGGCATCACCGTGAACGCCTACGCGCCCGGGATGGTGCCGACCGCCATGAACGGGTTCGCCGAGATGCCGCAGGCCGACCAGGACCGTCTGCTCGACACGCTCTCGCTCCGACGGTGGGAGACGCCGGACGACGTCGCCGACCTGCTGGTCTTCCTGGCGAGCGACGCGTCCGCCTACGTCACGGGGACGCTCCTCGACGTGTCCGGCGGCAAGCTCGCGACGCAGATCCCGGCACGGGCGCACGGACGCTGAGGTCGGGCGCGGAGCAGAGTGGAGGGGTCGGCTCGGACGAGCGTCCCTGTCGGGGCGTTCAGGAACCTGTCATCCCTCATTCCGTAAGCTGTGAGTGCCCAGTGAGCCGGACTGCAGCCCGACCCCGAGGAGGTGCCCGATGGTCTCCGTCCTCGTCGCGTTCGCGATCGTCGCCCTGATCGTCCCCGCCCTGACCCCGCTGATGGGGCGGCGTGTGTTCTACCTCGCCGCCCTCGCACCCGCCGCCGCCGCCGTGCTGACCGTCGCGCAGACCGACGCCGCCCTGCACGGCGGGGTCACGAGTCGGTGGCAGTGGATCCCCCAGCTCGACCTGGCGCTCTCCCTGCGGATGGACGCCCTTTCGTGGGTGCTCGCCCTGGTCGTCTCGGTCGTCGGGGCGCTCGTCCTCGTCTACTGTGCGTCGTACTTCGGGCGGGACGAGCCCGGGCTCGGACGGTTCGCGTCCGTCCTGACGGCCTTCGCCGGGTCGATGTACGGCCTGGTGGTGGCCGACGACGTGATCGTGCTCTTCGTGCTGTGGGAGGCCACGACGGTCTTCTCGTACCTGCTCATCGGCCAGGACGCCGACAAGCGTGCGAGCCGGGCCGCCGCGATGCAGGCCCTCGTCGTGACGACCGCCGGCGGGCTGGCGATGCTCGCCGGACTCGTCGCCCTGTCGGTCACCGCGGGCACCACGAGCCTGTCGGGCATCATCGCGCGGGCTCCGGAGCTCGTCGACCGACCGGGACCGCTCGTGCCGGTCGCGGTCGTGCTCGTGCTCCTCGGCGCGCTGACGAAGTCGGCGATCGTCCCGTTCCACTTCTGGCTCCCGGCAGCCATGGCCGCGCCGACCCCGGTCAGCGCCTACCTGCACGCGGCCGCGATGGTCAAGGCCGGCATCTACCTGGTCGCACGCCTGGCCCCGGCCTTCGCGCTGCTGTCCGGCTGGCGGGAGACGATCACCGTGCTCGGCGTGCTCGGGATGCTGATCGGCGGGTACCGGGCACTGCGGCAGACCGACGTCAAGCTGCTGCTCGCCTACGGCACGGTCGCGCAGCTCGGGTTCCTCGTGCTCGCGGCGGGGTGGGGCGCACCCGCGGTCGCCCTGGGCGGCGTCGCCCTGCTCGTCGCCCACGCCACGTTCAAGTCGACGCTGTTCCTCGTCGTCGGCGCGGTCGATCACGTGACGGGCACGCGGGACCTGCGGAAGCTCAGCGGGCTCGGACGGAAGCTGCCCTGGCTCGCCGTCGTGGCCGTCCTCGCGCTCGCGTCGATGGCGGGCATCCCGCCGACGATCGGGTTCGTCGCGAAGGAGGCCGTCCTGACCGGCTTCGTCGAGGAACTCCACGGTCCGCAGGCCGCCTGGGCGTGGATCGCGCTCGTCGGGGTGACCCTCGGCTCGCTCCTCACCGTCGCCTACTCGCTCCGCTTCCTCTGGGGCACCTTCGCACGGAAGCCCGGCGTGACCGACACCGAGGCGCACGGCCTGCACGGACTCGGCGTCGTCCCGTCCGTCCTCGCCGTCGCCGGCGTGGCACTCGGGGTGCTCACGCCTGTCGTCGCACACGGCATCGAGCCCGCGGCGACCGCTGCGGCGCTGCCAGAGGGCGAGGTCCCGCACCTGGCGCTCTGGCACGGACTCGAACCAGCACTCGGCCTCTCCGCGATCACCCTGGTCGGCGGTGTCGCCCTCTTCCTCGCACGACGTCGGGTCGAGGCCCTGCAGCACCGGCTCTCCGGGTCGCCGAGCGCGGCGGACACCTACCGGAAGACCATGCGCGGGCTCGACCGCCTGGCGACCGGGCTCACCGCCGGCGTGCAGCGCGGTTCGCTGCCCTACTACCTGACCGTCATCCTGTCGGTGTTCGTCGCCGGGGCGCTCGCGAACCTGGTGCTCGGCGGCCCGTGGGCATTCCGCGTGCGCTTCGCCGACTCGTGGGGACAGGTGCCGGTGGTCGCCGTGATGGCCGTCGCCGCGATCGCGGTGCTCACTGCGAAGACCCGGTTCGCCGCCGCGGTGCTCGTCGGGGTCACCGGGTACGGGATGTCCGTGCTCTTCGTCCTGCACGGGGCCGTCGACCTCGCGCTCACCCAGCTCGTCGTCGAGACCGTCACGCTCATCGCGTTCGTGCTGGTGCTCCGCCGGCTCCCCCCGCGGATCGCGACCGCGAACCCGTCCCGCTTCCGGATCGTGCGGGCGCTGTTCGCCGCACTCGCCGGCATCACGATGGCGATCGTGGTCGTCGTCGCCGCCTCGGCGCGGAACAGCACCCCGATCTGGCCGGACATCCCGGCGCTCACGAAGTCCTTCGGGCACGGCCTCAACGTCGTGAACGTCGCCCTGGTCGACCTGCGCGGCTGGGACACGCTCGGCGAGCTGACCGTCGTCGTCGCCGCGGCCACGGGCGTCGCGAGCCTGATCTTCCTCGACTCGCGCGAGGACACCCTGCCGCGCCTGCGGGACCTGCCGGCGAGCGTCACCAGCGACAAGCACCGCCCGGACGGCGAGCCCCGTGCGTGGCTGCCGACGAGCGCCGCGATCCCGACCGGCCGCTCGGCGCTGCTCGACGTGGTCGTCCGCCTGCTCTTCCACGGCCTCGTCGTGCTGTCGCTCTACCTGCTCTTCGCCGGGCACAACGCCGCGGGCGGCGGGTTCGCCGGCGGACTCGTCGCGGGCATCGCTCTTGCCGGCCGCTACCTCGCCGGCGGACCCGCGGAGCTCGGTGCCGCCGCACCCGTCCGCGCCGGGCGCCTGCTCGGACTCGGCGTCGCGACCGCGGCCACGACCGCCATCGTCCCGCTGTTCTTCGGGAAGGAAGCGCTGTACTCCTCGTTCATCGAGGCCGACGTCCCCGTGCTCGGCCACGTCGAGTTCGTCACCGCGACGTTCTTCGACATCGGCGTCTACCTGGTGGTCGTCGGACTCGTGCTCGACGTGCTCCGCAGCCTGGGAGCCGAGGTCGACCGGCAGCGTCTCGAGGACTCCCGCGCCCGCATCACCGACACCACGGAGGGCGACGTCGACGACAACGCCGCCGCCGCGACCCCGGAGGGGAGTGCCGTATGACCATCACCCTGGTCCTCGTCATCGCGATGGCGGTGCTGTTCTCGTGCGGTGTGTACCTGCTGCTCGAACGGTCGCTGACCCGGATGCTGCTCGGCTTCCTGCTGCTCGGCAACTCGCTCAACCTGCTGCTGCTCATCATGTCCGGCGCGGCGGGCAACCCCCCGATCGGCGGATCGTCCGAGGGCATCACCGACCCGCTCCCCCAGGCGTTCGCCCTGACCGCCATCGTCATCACCTTCGCGGTGAGCGCGTTCCTGCTCGCGCTCATCCACCGCTCCTGGAAGCTGTCCCGAGCCGACGAGGTCGAGGTCGACGAGGCCGACGCCGCCATCGGCCGGGACCGCGAGGACGACCCCGCCGACGACGACCCCGAGATCGACACCGACCCCGAAGCAGCCCAGAACGAGGAGGCCACGCGATGACCTGGCTCGTCCCCCTGCTCGTCCTCGTCCCGCTGCTCGGCGCCGCCGTCGCACTCGGGCTGCTGCGGCACCAGGAGCTCCAGCGCGCCATCACGGTCGCGGTGCTCGCCGTCGCCGTGGTCGTCGCCGCCACGCTCATGGTGCTCGTCGACCAGCACGGCACCATCGTCGTGCAGGTCGGAGGGTGGCAGGCGCCCTACGGCATCTCGCTCGTGGTCGACCGGTTGAGCGCGCTGCTCCTCACCGTGAGCGCGAGCGTGCTCCTGCTCGTCCTGCTCTTCTCGATCGGCCAGGGGCTCGCGGCCGACGACGAGGACGCGCCCGTCACCATCTACTACCCGACGTACCTCGTGCTCGCGGCCGGCGTGCTCGACGCGTTCCTCGCGGGCGACCTCTTCAACCTCTACGTCGCCTTCGAGATGCTCCTGGTGGCGAGCTACGTGCTCATCACCCTCGGGGGCAGCGAGCAGCGCGTCCGGGCCGGCACGACGTACATCATCACGAGCCTGATCGCCTCGGCGCTGTTCCTCGCCTCGATCGGCCTGGTCTACGGCGCGACCGGCACGGTCAACATCGCGCAGATCTCGGAGCGCGTCGCCGGGCTCCCCGAGCACGTGCAGCTCCTGCTCCACACGATGCTGCTCATCGCCTTCGGCATCAAGGCGGCGGTGTTCCCCCTGGCGTTCTGGCTGCCGGACTCCTACCCCACCGCACCGGCGCCGGTCACCGCGGTGTTCGCCGGTCTGCTCACCAAGGTCGGCATCTACGCCATCATCCGCCTCGAGACGATCATCTTCCCGCGACCGCAGCTCAACACCGTGCTGCTCGTCGTCGCCGTGCTCACGATGATCGTCGGCGTGCTCGGGGCCGTGTCCCAGACCGACGTGAAACGCCTGCTGTCCTTCACGCTCATCAGCCACATCGGCTTCATGGTGATGGGCGTCGGGCTCGGCTCCGTCGTCGGCACCGCCGCGGCCGTGTTCTACACGGTGCACCACATCGTCGTGCAGACCACGCTCTTCCTCGTGTCCGGCGTGATGGAACGCGTGGGCGGCACCACCTCGACCCGATCGCTCGGCGGACTGCTCAAGGCCGCCCCGTTCCTCGCGGCGCTCTACCTGGTCCCCGCCTTCAACCTCGGCGGCATCCCACCGTTCTCCGGCTTCATCGGCAAGCTCGGACTGTTCCGCGCCGCGGCCGAGGACGGTTCCCCGCTGGCCTGGGTGACGGTCGGTGCCGGCGTGGTCACGAGCCTCCTGACCCTGTACGCGCTGATGCGCGTCTGGGACGCGGCCTTCTGGCGGCCGAAGCCCGCCGCCGAGGCGGCGGCCCCGCACGCCAGCACGGCCGAGCCGCACGCGCACCTGCGGTCGCCGGAACCCGCGCCGCTGACCGTCTCCGAGGAGACGGGCGAGGCGTACCACCCGGGAGGCTCGACCACCGTCACCGACGCGGCGCACGCGAGCAGTGCCTCCAGTCCGGCCACGGGACAGACCGCAGCCGTCGAGCCGTCGGTCCACACGCCGCTGCCGCGGATGCTCGTCGCCGTCACGACGGTGGCGGTCCTCGGGTCGGTCGCGCTGACCGTCGTCGCCGGACCGCTCTACGGCTACGCGACCCGCGCGGCCGAGTCGCTGGAGTCACCGGCCCGGTACGTGCAGGCGGTCCTCGGCAGCACGGACGGGGTACCCGATGAGTGACATCCGCCGCATCACCAACGCCCGACGGATCGCCGTCGCCTGGCGGTACGACGTGCCGCTCGTGGCCGGACTGACCGTGCTCTGGGCACTGCTGTGGGGGTCGTGGAGCGTCCTGACGCTGCTGTGCGGCCTGGTCGTCGCGCTCCTCGTCACGCAGCTGCTGCCGCTGCCACCGGTCCCCCTGTCGAAGCGGTTCTCGCTGCCGCGCGCAGTGTGGTTCCTGGTGGTCTGGGCCGGGCACGTGGTCGTCGCGTCGTTCCGGGTGGCCTGGGCAGCCGTCCGGCCGCGCGGCGTCCGGCGGAGCTCGATCGTGCTCGTGCAGCTGCACACCACGTCGGAGATGACCTTCACCCTCGCCACCCTGGCGATCTCCCTCGTGCCCGGGTCGTACGTCGCCGACGTCGACCTCCCCCGCCGACGCCTGCTCCTCCACGTGCTCGACACCGAGCGCCGCGAGCAGGTCGACCAGGAGCGACGGACGGTCGCCCGCATCGAGGAGCTCGTCATCCGCGCCATCGGGTCGAAGCAGGACGTCTCCGAACTCGCCGAGCCGCTGCCGGAGGTGACCCGGTGAGCGCCGCGGTCGTCGTCATGGCCGTCGGGATCGCCCTGGTGCTCGTGCTGCTCGGTGCCACGCTCGCGCTGGCCGTCGGGAGGATCGTGCGCGGACCGACGATCCTCGACCGCATGATCGGATCCGACATGGTGCTCACCACCGCGCTCGTGGTGATCGCCGCCGCGATGGTGATCCGGCGCGACCTGACCGCGGTGCCCGTGCTGGTCGTGATCGCGGCGACGAGCGTCTTCGCGACCATCGCCGTCGCGCGCATCGTCACGCCGTCGTCGGATCCGTCCGACGAGGGCATGGACGTGACCACACCGGAGCACGCCGTGGAGGAGGAGTCGAAGTGATCGAGATCCTGGAGTCCTTCGTCGACGGCGCCGGTGTGCGCGCCTGGATCGCCCTCGGCCTGATGCTGGTCGCCGCGGCGCTGTCCCTCGGCGCCGCCGTCGGCATCGTGCGCTTCCGGGACCCGCTCGTCCGACTGCACTCCATGGCGAAGCCGCAGGTCCTCGGGCTGGCGCTCGCCCTGGCCGCGATCGTCGTGGCGGTGTGGACCTGGACGGCGTTCTGGGTGGTGCTGCCGGTGCTCGTGTTCCAGCTCTTCCTGGTACCGGTGTCGACGCACATGATCGCGCGTGCCGGGCTGCGGTCGAACGACTACCGGCACGAGGACCTGCTGGTCGACGACACCGAGGACTGAGTCACCCCGCGGCGCGGACGGCCTCCTCGTCGTCGTCGGAGAGTCCTGCGCCGTGCGGGTGGACCGGCTGGAGCTGTTCCCAAGCGAGGACGTCAGCCAGCGTGTCGCCGAGGGGCCTCCGCCTCAGGCCGGCCGAACGCGCTCGGTCTGCCGGGCGGTCGTTCATGCCCTGGTGGTCGTCGTCGGGGATCCACAACGGCAGGGACCGCTCCCCCACCCACGGTGCCACCCCGCGCGCGAGGAGCACCTCGTCCGACAGCGGCTCGACCGGGACGTCCGCACCAGCTGCGGCCCGTGCTGCTCCGAGGTGCTGCCCCAGCGTGACGACCTCGCCGGTGACGTCGTGGACGCCCGCTCGTCCGCCCTCGGCCGCCCCGACGAGCCAGGCCGCGAGGTCGCGGACGTCGATCACCGACGTGGGCCGATCGGTGCGCGCCGGGACGACCACCGCACGGCCACTCCCGACTGCACGGGAGAACCGCCACGGCCAGTAGCCGGAACGTCCGGTGTGGTCCCCCGGTCCGCCGATGAGTCCGGCCCGGGCGATCGACGTGCGCTCGGGGCCGAAGACGTCGAGGACCGCACGTTCGCACGCCACCTTGGCGGCGCCGTACTCGGCGGGGTCGTCGGACGGCTCGACCACGGCGGCGTGCTCGTCGGCACCGCGCTCGGCATGGGACGCGTAGACGCTGACGGTCGACACGAAGACGTACCGGTCGGCGACGGGCTCGAGGTCCCGGACGGCCCGGCGGACGTGCTCCGGGGTGCGCGAGACGTCGATGACGGCGTCCCAGTGCTCACGGGACACCGCGGTCAGGGCGTCGTCGCGGTCCCGGTCGGCCCGCACGAGTCGGGCGCCGGTCGGGACGTCGGAGCCGCGAGCGACGCACGTCACGTCGTGGCCGGCGTCGATGGCGTGCTGCACGACGGTCCGGCCGAGCCAGGCGGTGCCGCCGAGGACGAGGATGCGCATGCAGTCCAGCCTGCACCGGGCGGCGACCGGGCGTCCCGCAGTGCCCGGGGTCAGGCGGTCGCAGCGACCGGCGTGCGCTCCCGCCGCGCGAGCAGCAGGTCCGCCACGGCGGCGACGACGACCAGCGCGGCGGCGTACGCGGGGAACGCCATCGCGGCAGCGGTCCCGGCTCGTTCCGCGACCTCGCCGACGACGGCCGACGCGACCGACTGGCCGACGATGACCGCCGAGCCCAGGATCGTCATCGTGGTCGCCGAGCGGCCGACGGGCGACCGGTCCGACCCCAGGCTGTACTGCGCCACGAGCGTCGGACCGATGCCGATGCCCATGATCCCGAGCACGAGGACGACCGCGCCGACGGAGTCCGCCCGGCTGAAGGCGATCGCGCCGCCGAGCAGCACGACGCCGAACACGAGCCAGCGCCAGGCGACGCCGAAACGCTGCGGGAACGCCGCCGAACCGAGGGCGAGCGCCGCGGACCCGATGCCCATCACGCCGTAGAGCAGGCCCGCCCGGGACGCCTCACCCTGCTGTTCCGTGAAGGCCGTGAGTGAGGTCAGCGTCGAGCCGAAGAACAGTCCGATGCCGAGGATCCCGATGACGACCACGAGGAGCCGCGGGCGGAGCAGCTGCCGAGCCGGGGCGCGCGTCTCCTGCGCCGGTCCGCCGACGACCAGGGCGCCGGTCGGGTGCAGGGCGAACGCGGTGACGAACACGAACGTCAGCGCCGAGGCTCCCGCGACGGCCACCCACGGCGCGATCGTGCTCGCGAGCAGACCGACCAGGAACGGTCCGACGATGAAGACGGTCTCGTCCGCGGCGGACTCGTACGCCATCGTGCCGCTGAAGACCTTGTCGCGCCGGGCCCCGGACATGCGCTGCCGGATGATCGCGACGAGCCGCGTGCGGGACATCGGCGCGACCTGGGGCGCGGTCGCACCGATGAGGAACGACATGGCGAGGACGGCGAGGTCGGGTGCGGTGCTCGCGACGACGAGCGGCAGGACCCCGAGCAGCACGGCGTTGGCGAGGCCGACCGGGACGAGGACGGCACGCTGGCCGAAGCGGTCGGCGGCAGCGCCCACGAGCGGCCCGAAGACCGCCGATCCGATGCCGACGAACGCGGAGTTGATGCCGCCGAGGGCGACGGAGTCACGGGATGCGACGACGAGGGTGAGGACACCGACGACCATCATCGCGAAGGGCAGCCGGGCGACGAACGCGATCGGGAAGTACCACCGACCGGCGAGGGAGACGAGGGACGCGTCGGAGCGTCGGGGTTGGAGCATGAGGGGGTGTGCCTTCTGGGGCCCGGCCTGGTCGGGCAGCGGGCCCATCGGGTGCCGCCGCTGTCCGTCGGTGGGGTCGACGGCCGGTAGATACACACTGCTTGCTGTTGTGACCCGCCAGGGTACCAATCCCGTCCGGACGGCACACGGGATCCGTCGGGACGCACCGCGGGTCGGTCTGGAGGCGCGTGGCGGCCCCGCCACGCGCCTCCAGACCGTCGTCAGCTGCGGCGCAGGCCGTCGTCGATGCGCGCGAGCAGGGCGGCGGCCGCGTCGAGTCCGCCCTCGTCGCCGCCGAGCGCGGCGCGGAGCCGACCCGCCCAGTGGGCGTGCAGCCGGGCGATGCTGTCGTGGGCGAGCGGGGTGGGGTGCAACTGCACGGTCCGGGCGTCTTCCGGGTCCGTGCGGCGCTCGACCATGCCCTTCGCGACGAGGGACCGGAGCGCGACGCTGCAGTTGCTGCGCTGCAACGCGGTGGACTCGGCGACGGCACTCGGCGAGGCGCCTGGGTTCCGGTGCACCCAGCGCATCACGAGTGCCTCGGTTCCGGTCAGCGGCACGATGTCGAGCGCGTGCGGACCGTGCGGGTCGACCTCGCGACCGATGCGCAGGACGACGTCGGCGAACTCGGCGAGGGCGTCGTCGGAGACCGCTGGTGCCATGCCGCCACTGTACCGCCCGGCAGCAATGAGTTATGGTTTCATAACCATGACGACGGACACCGGATCCATCCGCGCCTCCACGGCGACGCCCTCCACCCGCCCCACGGGCATCACGACGCCGCTGCTGCTGGTGCTCGGCCTGCTCAGCGCGGTCGCGCCCTTCGCGACCGACCTCTACCTGCCGGCGTTCCCCCGGATGACCACGGAGCTGTCCGCCTCAGCGACGACCGTCCAGCTCACCCTGACGGCGTTCCTGGTCGGCGTGACCGCGGGCCAGCTCGTCTTCGGCCCCCTGTCGGACCGCTTCGGCCGCGTGCCGCCGCTCGTCGCCGGAGCCGCACTCTGCGTCCTCGCGAGCGCCGCAGCGGTGCTCGCGCCGAACGTGGCGGTGCTGATCGTCGCCCGGCTGCTGCAGGGCCTCGGCGGCGCGGCCGGCATGGTCATCGGCCGCGCCGTGATCTCCGACCTCGCGACCGGCAAGCCGGCGGCGCGGGCGTTCTCGCTCATGATGATCGTCGGCGGGGTCGCACCCGTGGTGGCGCCGCTGCTCGGCGGGCTGCTCACCGCACCCATCGGGTGGCGCGGACTGCTGTCGATCGTGCTCGGCCTGTCGGTGCTGATGCTCGTCGCGGTGCTCGCCGTCGTGCGGGAGACGCACCTGCGGTCGCGCCGCGACGCCCTGCGGGACGAGCGCGTGGCGTCCGGTTCGCCGCTGCGTGCCCTGCGGTCGCGGACCTTCCTCGGCTACACGGCGGTCTTCGGCTTCGCGTTCGCGGTGATGATGGCGTACATCTCGGCGTCGCCGTTCCTGTACCAGGGCATGCTCGGCCTCGACACCGTCGGCTACGGGCTCGCCTTCGGCATGAACGCGCTCGCGCTGATGGGCGTGAGCATCCTGTCGGCGAAGCTCACCGCGACCCGGTCGGTCGAGGGCGTCCTGACGCTCGGCATCACCCTCGTGGTGGCGTCGACCGTGGCGTTCGCACTGCTCGTCGCGACCGGGGCACCGGTCCTCTGGCTCGCGGTACCACTGTTCACCGCGGTGGGGTCGCTCGGCCTCGTGCTCGGGAACGCCACGGCGCTGGCGCTCGGGGCGGTGCCCGGGGTCGCCGGCAGTGCGTCGGCCGTGCTCGGGGCGCTGCAGTTCGGGCTCGCGGCGCTCGTGTCGCCGCTCGTCAGCATCGGGGGCGAGGGCACGGCAGCACCGCTCGCGGTCGTGATGCTCGCGGCCGCGGTGGTCGCCGTCGTCGCGCTCGCGGCAGCGCGACGCAGCCGGGCGTAGTCGCCGACGCCGCCCGGCTCACGCGCTCAGTGGCGGCGACCGAGCGGCACCGCGGCGCCCTCCCGGGGGCGGAGGAACGGGATGCGCGGCATCGCCCAGTCCACCCACACCACCCGGGCCGCCGGTGCCACCGCCAGTGCCCACAGGATCGAGGCCGCGGCGTCGGTCGGGTAGTGCACCGCGTCGATCGACACCGACAGGAACACCACCACGATCGCCACGACTCCGGCGACACGGGCGACCTGGTGCCACCGTGTCTCGCGGACGACCCAGACGAGCGCGATCACGAACGCGGTGATGTAGACCGTGTGGCCACTCGGGTACCCGGGGTCGGGCTGGACGGGGAACGGGTGCGGCAGCAGCGCCACGTCGGGCCGGGCGCGGTGCACGATCTCCTTGACGACCGCCGAGGGCAGCCACGTGATCGCGATCGTCATCCCGAACCCGAGCGCCGGCCGGATGTCCCTGGCCCGCCACCAGATGATGCCCGCGACGACGAACGTGATCGCGATCGCCGGCACCGGGCTGATGACGTGGTAGACCGCCGTCGTGAACGCGCCGACCGCGCCCGTGTGCAGCGTGTTGAACGCCTTCGCGAGGCCGATGTCCACCGAGCCGAGGAAGAAGCCGATCACCGTCAGCACGACCACTGCCCCGATGCCGATCGTGACGGTCGCCAGCGGATGGGGGTTCGGCTCGAGGATGCCGACGACGTCGGCCCTCCTGCGGCGGCGCTCGGGCTCGGTGCTCATCAGCCCATCGTCCCAGGAGGAACCGCTCGTGCCCGCCACGCACGGGCCGCCCAGATCAGAGAGCACACAGCCAGCTGCTCGCGGCCGTGCGGACGACGTCGCGGCTCAGTCCTCGACGTCGAACACGACGACGCTGCTGCTGCCCGCTCCGATGTGGTCGGCGACCGGCCGGTGCTCGGGGTGCGGCAGGTAGCCGGCGAGCGCCTCGCGGTCACGGAAGCGCACGGTGAGCATCCAGTCGAAGCCACCCTCCTTGCCCTCGGTGCTGATGCTCGGCCCCGAGTGCACGGACTCCACCCCGTCGATCCGGGGCAGGTGCTCGCGGCACAGGTCGTCCGCCCGTGCGGCGTGCTCGCCGATCCCGTCCCGTCCTGCGTCCCACTGCACCAGCACCACGTGCGTCACACCGGCCATGCCCTGCTCCCGTCGTCGTCCCCGACACTGCCACCGGGTCGCTGGGACACCACCCCGCCTGTGTCCGCACGCAACCGCGCGACCTACCGTCGCCCGGGTACGAGACGGCACGACGGAGAGGAACACCATGGCAAGCGGAGTGGCAGCAGTGTGGGTACCGGTCAGCGACATGCAGCGCGCGGTCGCGTTCTACCGGGACACGCTCGGCCTGACGGTCGCGAGTGAGGACGACGACTGGAGCGAGATCGACGCGAACGGGCTGCGCATCGGCCTGAACGGCCGGGAGTCGGCGAGCCCGTCGAGCGGGGGCGGCGCAGTCGTCTCGTTCCAGCCGGACGGGAGCATCGAGGACGAGGTCGCCGACCTGCGGTCGAAGGGTGTCGAGTTCGCGGGTGACGTCAGCGAGCACCCGTGGGGGAAGATCGTCCCCTTCCAGGACAGCGAGGGCAACGACCTGCAGCTGTACGCACCGCCGCAGGGCTGAGCACCCCGGGCGCTCTCGCGGGCGTGCGACGGACGGGAGGCGCGGTGCCGGTCGGCACCGCGCCTCCCGTCCGTCGTCGACGCGCGTTCCTTCCCATCGCGGGCGACCTGGGATGCCGATCCGCGCGTACCAGGGCAGAAGGAACGACCCATGATGCGCGGAACGGCCTCCTCCGCGCGGAACGGCCGGGTCGGCGCGGGTGCTGTCTAGAACGCGGGGGTCCCGCCCGCGATCGTGACGGTCGAGCCGGACTGGTAGCTCGACTCCGGGCTGACCAGGTGCACGTAGGCGGCACCGAGCTCGGCGGGCTGGCCGGGGCGGCCGAACGGCGACTGCTCACCGAAGTGCGCCACGGTCTGCGCGTCGTCCGAGCCGGGCTGCAGCGGCGTCCACACCGGACCCGGTGCGACCGAGTTCACGCGGATGCCCTTCGGGGCGAGCTGCTGGGCGACGGCCTCGGTGAAGGTCTTGACCGCGCTCTTCGAGATCGCGTAGTCGATCTTGTCGGGCGACGGGGTCGCTGCCTGGATCGACCCGGTCGTGACGATCGTGGATCCGGGCTCGAGGTGCGGCACGGCCGCCTGCGTCAGCCAGAACAGCGAGTAGATGTTCGTCTTGAACGTCGAGTCGAAGTGCTCGGTGGTGAGCGACAGGATGTCGTCGTTGCTGTCCATGCGACCGGCGACCATGACGAGCGTGTCGAGGCCTCCGAGCTCGTCGACGGCCTTCTGGACGAGGTCCTTGCAGTACTGCTCGTCGGAGATGTCGCCCGGGACGAGGACGGCCTTGCGCCCCTCGGACTCCAGGAGGTCACGGACCTGCTCGGCGTCCTCCTGCTCGTCGGGCAGGTAGGACAGGACGAGGTCGGCGCCCTCGCGGGAGAGCGCGATCGCGGCCGCGCGTCCGATGCCGGAGTCGGCGCCGGTGACGATGCCACGGAAGCCGGTCAGGCGCTCCTTGCCGACGTAGCTCTGCTCACCGTGGTCGGGCTCCGGGTCCATCTTCCACGCGGCACCGGGGAGCGACTGCTCCTGCTCGGGGAACGGCGGCTTCGGGTAGAGGGAGTTCGGGTCGCGCTTCTCGTACTGGCTCATGGGGCCATGGTGCTCGTCGACCGCTCCGTGCCGGTCCAGCGGGTGCTGTCACCCGGGCACCCAGGTCGCGTCCGGGCGACGGGCGTTGCCTGCTCGCGGTCACCCGAACAGCAACTGGAGGCACGACATGGCGAAGACCTGGTTCATCACCGGAGCATCGAAGGGCTTCGGCCGCGAGTGGGCGGAGGCCGCCCTGGAGCGCGGGGACTCCGTCGCGGGCACCGCGCGGAACACCGACGACGTGCAGGCGCTCGTCGACCAGTACCCCGACACCTTCCTGGCGATCCGGCTCGACGTCACCGACAAGGCTGCGGACGTCGCTGCCGTGCAGCAGGCCGCGGAGCACTTCGGCCGGCTCGACGTGGTCGTGAACAACGCGGGTTTCGGCCACTTCGGCATGGTCGAGGAGCTCACCGAGGACGAGGTCCGCGCGCAGCTCGAGACGAACTTCTTCGGCGCGCTGTGGGTCACGCAGGCGGCGCTGCCGATCATGCGCGAGCAGGGCTCCGGGCACGTCGTGCAGGTGTCGAGCATCGGCGGGATCAGCGCGTTCCCGACGGTCGGCGCGTACCACGCGTCGAAGTGGGCGCTCGAGGGGCTCTCGCAGTCGCTGTCGCAGGAGGTCGCCGGCTTCGGCATCCACGTCACGCTCGTCGAGCCCGGCGGCTTCTCGACCGACTGGTCGGGCCCGTCCTCGAAGCACAGCGAGGAGCTCGACGCGTACGCGGACGTCCGCGAGGCGGCGTCGAAGCGCCCGTCCGCGTCCGACCCGGGCAAGCCCGAGGCGACCCGCTCCGCCATCCTGAAGGTCGTCGACGCGGAGCAGCCACCGCTGCGCGTCTTCTTCGGCAAGGCGCCGCTCGGCATCGCCGAGCGGGACTACGAGTCGCGGCTCGCGACGTGGCGCGAGTGGCAGCCGGTCGCCGAGGAGGCGCACGGCGCCTGACGCCACCACGTGACGGACGGGAGGCACGGTGCCGGCTGGCACCGTGCCTCCCGTCCGTCACCCGGTCACGCTGGTCAGACGCCCGCCGTCGAGCGGATCCACGAGGACGACTGCGACAGCAGCGCGTAGTTCGACCCGGCCGTCGTGTCCGCCCCCGGGTCGGCGCTGTCACCGGTGGAGCACACCGCGACGACCTTGCCGTTGACCAGGAGCGGGCCGCCCGAGTCGCCGTGGTTCGACGCACCGGTCACGCCGGTGACGTGCTGCGCCTTGCCGCTGTAGGCGTCACGCGACGCGCCCGTCAGCGAGACGGTCGCCTGGTAGAGCCCGTCCGACTGCTGCGCGTTCGCACGCAGGCCGTAGCCCTGGATGACGCCCGTGCCGCTCGACTTCGCCGCCGCGGTCAGGTCGAGGGGCGCGTAGGTCGACAGCGCGTAGGTGCTGCGCAGGTGCACGAGCGCGATGTCCCCGGCCGGCGCAGCGCTGACCCGGTCGACGGCGAGGGCGGAACCGCGGTTCGTGGTGGAGTTCGAGTGGTAGACGTTCATCGCGCCGATGCCGTCGATGCAGTGGCGGGCGGTGACGATCCACGAGGCGTTGATCTGCTCGCCGGTGCAGTTGCTGACGTAGCCGGACGGGATGGTGCCGCCTGAGGCCTCGAGCTGGACGGCCCACGTGGTGGAGGGCGCCTTCTCGCCGCCGACGACCTCGGTGCCGGCGGGCAGGGCGGAGGCGGGGGCGGCGGCGAACACGCCACCGGCGACGACGGCCACGGCGGCGAACGCCGCTGCGAGGGTGTGCTTCATGTGGACTCCTCGGTCAGGGACCCTGCTGCGTTGCAGGGTGCAACTGGGAGTCATCCTGACCCCCGTCCGGGGGCCGCACCAGTCCGCACTTCCACCGACACCACGCCCGGGCGCCGGCGTCGTAGGGTGAGTACGTGTCCGCCCACGGAACCGACGGAGTCCGTCGCCCGGTGATCGCGATCGCCGGACTCGCGATCGAGACCTCGACCTTCACACCGACCCGCACGCTCGCTCCGGCCTTCCACCCCGATCGCGGCGACGAGGTCGTCTCGCGGCACCCGTTCCTGGCGGCCCACGAGCACGCTGCCGAGTTCCGCGGAGCACTCACCGGGCACGCGCTGCCCGGCGGGGTGGTCGCCCGACCGGCCTACGAGGAGCTCGCCGACGAGATCGTCGCCCGGCTGAGGGAGATCGGGCCGGTCGACGGTCTCTGGTTCGACATCCACGGCGCGATGGTGGTCGAGGGCCTCGACGACGCCGAGACCGACCTGCTCGGACGCATCCGGATGGTGGTCGGCCCGGACGCCATCGTCTCGGCATCGATGGACCTGCACGGCAACGTCACGCGGGAGCTCGCGCACCAGCTCGACCTGGTCACCTGCTACCGCACGGCTCCGCACGAGGACGTCGACGCGACCCGTGAGCGCGCGGTGCGGAACCTGGTGGACGTGCTCACCACCCGTCCCGTCGGACACCGGCGACCGGTGAAGGCCTGGGTGCCGATCCCTGTGCTGCTGCCGGGCGAGCAGACCTCCACCCGGGTCGAGCCGGCGGCGTCGCTGTACGCGCAGGTCACCGAGGTCGAGGCCACCGACGGGGTCCTCGACGCGGCGCTCTGGGTGGGGTACGCGTGGGCGGACCAACCTCGAGACCGAGCGGTCACGGTCGTCACCGGGTGGGACACCGACGCCGTCGCCGCCGGGGCGGAACGGCTCGCCCGCGCGTTCTGGGGCGCCCGCGAGGACTTCGCGTTCGTGGCACCGACGGGGACCTTCGACGAGTGCATCACCGCGGCGCTGGCTCCCGGGGCCGCGAAGCCGTTCTTCGTCTCCGACTCGGGTGACAACCCCACCGCCGGCGGGTCGGGCGACATGACGTGGGGGCTGACGCAGGTGCTCGCACACCCGGCGTTCGCCGCACCGGACGGCCCGACGCTGATCTACGCGAGCGTCCCCGGTCCTGCGGCGGTCGCCGAGGCCGTGGCCGCCGGGGTCGGCGCCACCGTCACGGTGACGGCGGGCGCCGAGGTCGACGACGTGCACGCGGGCCCGATCACGATGACCGGCCGGGTGCACGCCGTCCGGCACGGCGACCGGGACGCCGGGACCGAGGTGGTCCTGCAGGTCGGCAGCGTCTTCGCGATCCTGACGACGCTCCGCAAGCCGTACCACCACGAGCACGACTTCACCGATCTCGACCTCGACCCGCGTCGGGCCGACGTCGTCGTCGTGAAGATCGGCTACCTCGAGCCGGAGCTGTTCGACATGGCGGCCGACTGGATGCTGGCGCTCACCCCGGGAGGGGTCGACCAGGACCTGCTCCGACTCGGGCACCACCGGATCGAGCGACCGCTGTTCCCCTACGATCGGGAGTTCGCGACGCCGCCGGACCTGTCCGCGCGCATCGTGCCGCCGTCGGACGAGCCACTCGGAGCCACCCCGTGACCCCTGCACCCGCGATGGCCGTCGCGCTCGAGATCGCCGTGACCTCGCCCGCCGGGGCGACCGTGGCGCGCGACAGCGGGGCCGACCGCGTCGAGCTGTGCGTCGGTCTCGAACTCGGCGGACTCACCCCCTCGCAGGCGCTCGTCGAGGCGACGCACGAGACCGGGATCCCCGCACACGCCCTGGTGCGCTGCCGCCCCGGGGGCTTCACGTACGACGCCGACGAGCTGGCGCTGATGGAACGCGAGGTCCGGACGGTTCTGCGCTCCGGGGCCGCGGGGGTCGTGGTCGGCGCCCTGCACCCGGACGGGACCCTCGACGAGGACGCCCTGCGCCGCTTCGTGGACGCCGCCCGCTCGGTCTCCGCGCACGCCGAGGTCACCCTGCACCGTGCGGTCGACCACGCGGCCGACCCGGTCGCGACGGTGGCGGAGCTCCCCGACCTCGGCGTCACGCGGGTGCTGACCTCCGGCGGCGCCGCGAGTGCTCCAGCGGGTGCGGCGACGATCGCGCGCATGGTCGACGCCGCCGGGCCGGTGCAGGTGATGGCCGGCGCCGGGGTCACCCCCGCTGACGTCGCAGCACTGGTCGCCACCGGCGTCGCCGCGCTGCACCTCTCCGCGAAGCGGTCGGTCGGCGGCGCCGGACACGGTGGCGTACCGATGGGCAGCGGGGACGACGGTTCCGGCCACACCGTCACCGACCCGGCCGTCGTGACCGCCGCGCGGGCCGCGATCGACCGCTCGGCCTGAGGACCACCCCGCCCGGACGTCAGGACACCATCAGCAGATCTTCTGAGATCAAGTCAGCGCCACGACGCGGTCCGAGGCCGCGATCGCGACCGGGTCGTGCGCCGCGTGGACGACGACGACACCCGCGGCAGCCTCGTCAGCGAGCGCCGCCGTCACGAGAGCAGCGGACGCCGCGTCCACCCCGGCCGTCGGCTCGTCGACCAGCAGCACGGGAGCGCGCTGCGCCAGTCCGAGCGCCACGAACGCCCGCTGGCGCTGACCACCGGACAGCTCGTCGAGCGGCCGGTCCGCCAGGTCCGCGATGCGCATGCGCTCCAGCTGCTCGTCCACGACGGTCCGGTCGGCGCGCCCGAGCGGACGCCACCACGGCCGACCCCGCCAGCGCCCCATCGCGACCGTCGACCGGACGGTGAGCGGGAGTGCGGTCGGCGGCACGGCCTGCGTCACGTACGCGACACCGCCGGTCGGGAGGCCCGTCACCACTCCGCCCTGCACGGGCACCACCCCGGCGAGCGCGTCGAGCACCGTGGACTTGCCGGACCCGTTCGGGCCGGTCAGTGCCGTCACGACCCCGGCGGGGAAGGCCGCGTCGAGCCCGTCGAGGACGGTGCGATCGCCCCGTCGGACGACGAGACCATGGGCCTGGAGGGCGCGGGGTTCCACGGCGGTGAGCACCTGTGCACGCTATCAGTATCGATAGTCGTTTTCATGTAGCGTCTCCCAGTGTGACCTGGCTGACCGACCCGTTCTCCGTCGACTTCATGCTGCGCGCCCTCGTCGGCGGCACCCTGGCGGCGGTGCTCTGCGCGGTCGTCGGCACCTGGGTGCTCGTGCGCGGGATGGCGTTCCTCGGCGAGGCGCTCGCGCACGGCATGCTCCCGGGCGTCGCGGTCGCCACGCTCACCGGGATCCCCGCCGTGCTCGGCGCCGCGGTCAGTGCGGCCGTCATGGTGCTCGGCGTCGGCGCACTCCGCCGTCGCGCCCGACTGTCGTACGACACCTCGATCGGGCTGCTGTTCGTCGGCATGCTCGCCCTCGGGGTCATCATCGTGTCGTCGTCCCGGTCCTTCGCCACCGACGTGACCGCGATCCTGTTCGGGGACGTCCTCGCCGTGACCCGCACCGACCTGGGCGGGCTCACCGTCGCCGTCGCCCTCGCGCTCGTGCTCGCAGCGGTCTTCCACCGACCCTTCACCGCCGCAGCGTTCGACGCCCGGAAGGCCGCGACGCTCGGGCTCCGCCCACGCCTGGCCGAGGTCGTGCTCGTCGGGCTCGTCACCCTCGCGGTCGTCGCGTCCTACCGGGCCGTCGGGACGCTCCTGGTCGTCGGACTCCTGCTCGCACCGGCCGCCGCGGCCCGCGCCTGGACCCGCCAGGTCGGCTCGACCATGCTCCTCGCGGCGGTGATCGGCAGCGCGGCCGTCACCATCGGCCTGCTCGTCTCCTGGCACGCAGGGACCGCCGCCGGCGCGAGCATCGCGGCCGTCGCCGTCGCCGGGGTCGCCGTCTCACGCGGACTCGCGGCCCTGACGTCGATCCCCCGACGACGCACGAGCGCCGCCCGGACGCCCGCTCCAGCACCGGAGCCAGCACCGGCACCGGCACCACCAGCAGCAGCACCACGCACGTCAGCACGACCAGCACCACGAGAGGGAGCATGAACCAGCCCACGAACCGTCGCGCACCGCTGCGACGCATCACCACCGCGGCGGTCACCGCCGGGCTCGCGCTCGGCCTGACCGCCTGCTCGACCGAGGACACCGCCGGACCGTCGGCCGACGGGACGACCGCCACCGCGAAGCCGCACGGCTACGTCGAGGGGGCGAGCGAGGCCCAGGAGCCGCAGGTGCGCCTCCTGGCCGTCTCCGCGGACGGATCCACCGCCGTCCACGACCTGATCGCCGACGAGACCACCGAGCTCGACGACGTCGAGGCACCAGCCCACTCGACGACCGACGGACGGTTCCTCGTCACCAGCACCGAGGACCGCACGACGATCATCGACGGCGGCGCCTGGACGGTCGACCACGGCGACCACACGCACTACTACGCGGCCGGACCCCGGGTCGTCGGCACGATCGACGGTGGCGGCCCCGTCGAGGTGCACTCCTCGGAGACGATGACGACCATCGCGTGGCCGGAGCGCGGCGAGGGCGTCGTCCTCGACCGGGCCGCGCTCGGCCAGGGTGACCTCGACGAGACCGCTCGGGTCGACGCGACCGTGCTGCTGCCGTTCGGCGAACTGCTCGTCGCCGGGACGGGAGCCGGCGTCCGCGTGCTCGACGCCGACGGCCAGCCGACCGGTACCGAGGCCGCGTGCGCCGACCCCGCGGGCGGCATCGTCACGCGTGCCGGCGCCGTGGTCGGGTGCGCGGACGGCGCGGTCGTCGTCGACGAGGACGGCGGGGTCACCACCGTCGCGCTGCCGGCCGGTGCGGACCGTCCGACGGCGTTCTCCACCCGTGCGGGACGGCCGACGGTCGCGGGGCTCGCCGGCGACCGCGGCGCCTGGCTGCTCGACAGCCGCGAGGGCAGGTGGCGGCTGGTCGAGACCGAGCGTCCCCTGCGCGCCGTGACCGCCGTCGACGACGAGGACGAGCACGTCGTCGGCGTGGACGACCAGGGCCGGGTCGTGGTGCTCACGGCGTCGACGGGCGCGGTCGCCACGACCGAGCCGCTGCTCGACCCCGACGAGCAGCCGCTCCTGCAGCTCGACGCCCAGCGTGCCTACGTCGCCGACGCCTCCGGGCAGCAGGTTCACGAGATCGACTTCGCGGACGGTGCCCGCGTCGCGCGGTCGATCGACCTGCCCGCAGCCCCCGTCGCGTTCGCCGAGGTCGGACTGTGACGCGCCGGTTCCGGGCCGGGGCCGCACTGGCCCTCGCCGCGGGGCTCGTGACGGCCACGGCGGGGTGTTCGTCCGCGGGACCGGACCGCCCGGTCGTCGCGGTGACGACGAACATCCTCGGCGACGTCGTCTCCGAGGTGGTCGGCGACGCCGCCGACGTGATGGTCCTCATGCCCCCGGGCGCGGACCCGCACTCGTTCGAGGTCTCGGCGCAGGAGGCCGCTCGACTCCGGACCGCCGACCTCGTCGTCGAGAACGGACTCGGGCTCGAGGAAGGTGTCGCGCGGCACGTCGAGGCGGCGGCGTCCGACGGCGTCCCGGTGTTCACCGCCGGCGACCACGTCGACGCACTGGAGTGGACCACCGAGGACGACAGCGGCCCGGACCCGCACCTGTGGAGCGACCCCGCGCGCATGGTCGACGTCGTCGAGGCGCTCGACGGAGCCCTGCGCGAGGCCGGCGTCGAGCCGAGCGGGACCGAGGCGTACCTCGACGACCTCGCGGCGCTCGACACGGAGATGTCGGACGCGTTCGACGCCGTCCCGGAGGACCGGCGGGCCCTCGTGACGAACCACCACGTGTTCGGGTACCTCGCCGACCGCTACGGCTTCCGCGTGGTCGGCGCCGTGATCCCCAGCGGCACCACCCTGGCCTCGCCGAGCGCCGCGGACCTGCGCGACCTCGCCGCGGCGATCGACGAGGCCGGCGTCCCGACGATCTTCGCCGACCTGTCGCAGCCCGCGCGCCTGGCCGAGGTGCTGGCGGACGAGGTCGACGTGCACGTCGAGATCCGCTCGCTCGCCACCGAGTCGCTGACCGAGGACGGAGCAGCGTCGACCTACCTCGGCATGATGCGCTCGAACACCGCGGCGATCGTCGACGGCCTGTCGACTTCTAGTTGAGAATGAGAATCAGTACAGTGAGCGACATGACAACCCTGCGCACCACGCTCGCGCCCGCAGCCCTGCTCGGCGCCGCAGCCCTCGTCCTCACCGGCTGCTCGACCACGCCCGCCGACGCGGAGGCCGAGGGCAGCCGCACCGCGACGGCCGCCTCGACCGACGGCGACCGCATCGTCCTCACCTACGACGGCGGCCTGCTCACCCTCGACCAGGACCTGCGGGTCGTGGCCGACGACGCGATCGACGGCTTCACCCGCGTGAACCCGGCCGGCGACGGTCGCCACGTGCTCGTCACCGTCCCCGAGGGCTTCCAGGTCCTCGACACCGCCGCAGACCCGGCCCTGACCGACGCGGTCTTCCCGGCCGACACCGGCGGGCACGCAGTCGTGCACGGTGAGAAGACCGCGCTCTTCGCCGACGGCAGCGGCGACGTGACGGTGTTCGACCACGACGACCTCGACGGCGACACGCTCCCCGACGTCGAGACGACGGAGTCCGAGGCCGCCCACCACGGCGTCGCCATCGTCCTCGAGGACGGCACGCTCCTCTCCACGATCGGCACCGAGGAGTCCCACTCCGGCGTCCGCGCGCTCGACGAGGACGGCCAGGAGATCGCGCGTTCCGAGGAGTGCCCGAGCGTGCACGGTGAGGGGGCCGTGAAGGGCGAGGTCGCGGTCTTCGGCTGCACCGACGGAGCCCTCCTCTACCAGGACGGCGCCTTCACGAAGATCGACGCCCCGACCGAGTACGGCCGCACCGGCAACCTCTTCACGACGGAGGACTCGTCGGTGGCCGTGGGCGACTACAACGACGACCCGGACAGCGAGGGCTACCTGCTCGACCAGGTCGCGCTCATCGACGCCGCGTCGGGCGAGTACCGCGTCACCGACATGCCCGAGGGCGTCGGCTTCACCTTCCGTGACATCGCGCGCGGCCCCGCTGACGAGGCCGTGATCCTCGGCTCCGACGGCGCGCTGCACACCTTCGACGTCGCGACCGGCGAGCCGATCGACACGGTCGACGTCATCGACGCCTGGGAGGGGCCGGCGGAGTGGCAGGACGCCCACCCGGCCCTGAAGGTCGCCGGCGACATCGCCTACGTCACCGATCCTGCGGAGCGGAGGATCCACGCGGTGGACCTCACCACCGGGAAGGTCGTCGCCTCGAGCGACGAGCTGCCGGGCGTCCCGAACGAGATCGCGGTCGCCTGACCGGCAGCGACACCACCTGACGGACGGGAGGCACGGTACCGGCTGGTACCGCACCTCCCGTCCGTCGTCGCACGGTTCAGGCGACCGCCGGCCGCCACATCGAGACGGGCGCCGCCGCTCGGAAGCCGGTGATCGGTGCCCCGTCGCCGAAGCCGTGGCGACGGTAGAGCCGACGGTTCTGCGGCGTCGAGGACTCGAGGTACGCGTGTGCGCTGAGTTCGTCGACCCGCCGCAGCGCCTGGTCGAGCAGGAGCCCGCCGACCCCCTGGCCCCGGGCTGCGGCAGCGACCCCGATCTCGGCGAGGTACCAGTGCGGCGTGTCCGGTCGTGCACGGTCCATCCGCCGCAGGTGCCGCAGCGCCCGGAACGCACCTCCGACCCCGAGGACCCGGAGGAGCTCCGGGACCTTCCGGAGGAACGCGACCGTGCCGCCCCGGTGCGGTCGTGGCGCCTGCCAGAACGCCGCGCCGAGCACACGATCGCCGTCGACCGCGACGTCGAGCGCGCGGGCGTGCTCGGGGACCGCGCGGACCAGCGCCGCGAAGAGTGTGCCGAGCACGGCCTCCCGCTGCTCGCCCGGCCGTGCCGGGCGGATCTCGGCGAGGACGGGATCGGCGGCGAAGGCCTCGGCCAGCACGGCGGCCACGGCGGGGACCTCGGACCGGGATGCGGGACGGACGGTGATCGACATCGGGACTCCTCTGCTGGCGGTGGCACATTCGGCCGCTTGGCCAGATCAGCTTCCCGCCGCTTGCTGCAGGCGACCCGTACGCTTCCTGTGATGACGCAGGACCAGCAGACGCAGGACCAGCGGACGCGGGCGTACCGCAGCCGAGGGGAACGGCGCGACGAGCTGCTCGACGCAGCCGCCCTCGTCGTGCGCGACCACGGCCTGCCGGGCCTCACCACGCGGGCGGTCGCCGAGCGGGCCGGCGTCGCACACGGGGTCGTGCACTACGTCTTCGGCGCCCGGCGGAACCTCGTCGTCGCGCTCCTCGAGCGACAGGCGCGGGACGTCCTGCCCCGCGTGCTCGCCGCCGCGGACCAGCACGACGAGCTGGTCGACGCACTCGACGCCGGGGTGGCCGCGTACCTGGACCTGGTGCGCCGTGAGCCGGAGCGCTTCCGCCTGCTCGAGGCCGTCAGCGGCACCGCCCTCGACGGTGACGACGAGCTCGCCGCCGCCGAACGGACCCTCTGGCGGGACGGGGTGGCGGCCGGCATCACCCGGTGGACCGCTCGCCACGGGGTCGACCTCGCCGAGCCGGCCCCGGTGGCGGCCGACGCCGTGCTCGCCCTGACCGACGGCCTCGGGCGCGCGGCGTGGAGCGACCCGGACGGCTCCCCCACCGACCGTGCCCGCGCGGTGCTCGTCCGCGGGCTCGCACACGCCCTCACCCGCTGACCCGGGACGCGTCGGCGCACGACCGGTCCCGCGGTCAGCGCCAGGTGCGGGCGACCACCCAGCCGTCCCCCTCGGGCACGATGTCGACCACGACCGCGTCGCCCTCGGCGCTGACCTGGAAGCGCCATCCGACCGTGCGCTCGGGTGCGTGGGTCATCGCCGACGGCAGGAACTCAGCCGTGGCCGTCAGCCGCGTCGGGGTGTCGCTCACCCGCCAACGTCGGTCGCGCCACACCATCCGGTCCGGCACGCCGCGCTCCCACCACACCGTGGCGACCTCGTGCGTCAACATCATCTCGACCTCCCGATTCGAACGTGTGTTCGAATGGTAGAGCACCGCGACGACACCGGCGAGGGCCTCCGGCGTGGCGGCGGTCGGTGGACAGCGGGCACTCCGCACGGTCCGTCGGACAGCCGCCACGCGGGTCGACACGGCACGATGGACACCCGGGAACACCTGCGTCCTTCCGCCGGTTGCACCCGGTGATGCCGCAGCCAGCGGTACGACGACCCCCAGGAGGCCACCATGACCACGACCGAGACCGCCATCCTCGCCGGCGGCTGCTTCTGGGGAGCGCAGCAGCTCCTCCGTCGCCGTCCGGGTGTCATCAGCACGCGCGTCGGCTACTCCGGCGGCGACACCCCGAACGCCACGTACCGCAACCACGGCGACCACGCCGAGGCCGTCGAGATCGTCTTCGACCCCTCGCAGATCTCGTACCGCGACCTGCTCGAGTTCTTCTTCCAGATCCACGACCCGTCCACGAAGGACCGGCAGGGCAACGACGTCGGCCGCAGCTACCGCTCGGCGATCTTCTCCACGTCCGACGAACAGCGCCAGGTCGCGCTCGACACCATCGCGGACGTCGACGCCTCCGGCATCTGGCCCGGCAAGGTCGTCACCGAGGTCGAGCCCGCCGGCGACTTCTGGGAGGCCGAGGAGGAGCACCAGGACTACCTCGAGAAGTACCCCGCCGGGTACACCTGCCACTTCGTGCGCCCGGGCTGGAAGCTCCCGCACCGCGACGAGGCGACCGCCTCGGTCTGACCGCTCACGGATGATCGCGACGGTCACGTGACGACGTGACCGGACGACGGACGGGAGGCGCGGTGCCAGCCGGCACCGCGCCTCCCGTCCGTCGTTGTGTCGCCGGGGTACGCACCCGGCCCGAGGACACAGCCGCCGACCACTACAAGTGGCGTCATGACCTCTTCCTCCCGCACGCCCCTCGGTGTCACCCTCGTCGAGGGCGGCGCCAACGTCGCTCTCTTCTCCAGCACCGCCGAGCGCGTGGAGTTCTGCCGCTTCGACGAGGACGGCACCGAGCACCGCACCGAGCTCCGCAACCGCACCGGCTACACGTTCCACGACGTCGTTCCGGACGTGACCGTCGGCACCCGGTACGGCTTCCGCGTGCACGGCGCGTGGGACCCGGCCAACGGCCTCCGCCACAACCCGGCCAAGCTCCTCCTCGACCCCTACGCCACCGCGGTCGACGGCTCGTACGAGTGGGGCCAGGCGCTGTTCGGGCACGACATGGACAACCCCGAGCAGATCGACGAGACCGACTCGGCGAGCGCCATGCCGAAGTCCGTCGTCGCCGACCGCGAGTTCGACTGGGACGGCGACACGCTGCTCCACACCCCCTACCGCGACACCGTCGTCTACGAGGTGCACGTCAAGGGCTTCACGAAGCAGCACCCCGACGTGCCCGAGGAGATCCGCGGCACCTACGCGGGCCTGGCGCACCCGGCGGCGATCAAGCACCTGACCGACCTCGGTGTGACCGCCGTCGAGCTGCTGCCGACGCACCAGTTCGTGCAGGACTCGACCCTGGCCGACAAGGGCCTCCGCAACTACTGGGGCTACAACAGCATCGGCTTCTTCGCCCCGCACGACGAGTACTCGTCCTCGGGCACCGCCGGCCAGCAGGTCACCGAGTTCAAGGAGATGGTCAAGGCCCTGCACGCCGCGGGGCTCGAGGTCATCATGGACGTCGTCTACAACCACACCGCCGAGGGCAACCACATGGGCCCGACGCTGTCCTTCAAGGGCATCGACAACGCCTCGTACTACCGCCTGGTCGAGGGCGACGAGGGCAACTACTTCGACACCACGGGCACGGGCAACTCGCTCAACGTGTCGCACCCGTCGGCGCTCGGGCTCATCACCGACTCGCTGCGCTACTGGGTCGAGGAGATGCACGTCGACGGCTTCCGCTTCGACCTGGCGACGACGCTGACCCGCCAGGACGGAGAGGCCGAGAAGCACTCCGCGTTCCTCGACATCATCCACCAGGACCCGGTGCTCCGCGAGGTGAAGATGATCGCCGAGCCGTGGGACACCGCGGGCTACCAGGTCGGCGGCTTCCCGGCCGACTGGTCGGAGTGGAACGGCAAGTACCGCGACGACCTCCGTGCGTTCTGGCGCGGTGACGAGGGCACCCTCGGCGACGCCGTGCAGCGCACCCTCGGCTCCCCGGACGTGTACGAGGGCTCCCGCCGCTCGCCGCTCTGCTCGGTGAACTTCGTCACCGCGCACGACGGCTTCACCCTGGCCGACCTGACGATGTACGCCGAGAAGCACAACGAGGCCAACGGCGAGGACAACAACGACGGCGAGAGCAACAACACCTCGTTCAACGGCGGCATCGAGGGCCCGACCGACGACGGCGCGGTGAACGACTACCGCGACCGCCAGCGCCGGAACTTCCTCGGCACGCTCATGCTCTCGGCGGGCATCCCGATGATCCTGGGCGGCGACGAGATCGCCCGCTCGCAGGGCGGCAACAACAACGCGTACTGCCAGGACGACGAGATCTCGTGGTTCGACTGGCAGGCCGCCGACCGTGACCTGCTCGCCTTCACCACGGCGGCGATCGCGTTCCGCAAGGAGCACGAGGCGCTCCGCCCGGAGTGGTACCGCACGGCCCCCGGCGACTCGGGGTCCACGGTGCAGGTGCTCCGCGCCGACGCGCAGGGCTTCGAGGACGGCGACTGGGCCGACGGCGGCAACCGCGCGGTGATCCTCGTGCTGCAGCGTGGGGACGACACCGTCGCGGTGCTGCTGAACGCGTCCGACACCACGGTGGAGTTCAGCCTGCCCGAGAAGCCGGGCGGCGGCAGCTGGTCGCTCGGGCTGTCGAGCGACCCGGACCAGGCCGTCGAGGGCGACGCAACGACGCTGCTCGTGCGCGACGCGTCCTTCACCGCGCTGGTCTAGCGGCGGCGGTCCGCAGGACGGGAGGCGCGGTGCCAGCTGGCACCGCGCCTCCCGTCCGTCACGGGTCCACGACGTGGACTGTACAGGACTTGTACATGTACACTCCTGTCCATGCCCGTCTCATCGAAGCGACGCCTCGTCGCCGACGCCCTCCGCGACGCGATCGCGACGGGCCGGTACCGCGCCGGCGATCGCCTGCCCGGTGAGCACGACCTCGCCGCCCGTTTCGCGGTGAGCCGCGGCACCGTCCGTGCCGCCCTCGCCGACCTGGCCGACGACGAGTACATCGCGACCCACGGGGGCGTCGGGTCGGTCGTGACCTTCGACGGCGCCGCCCTGGACCCGCGCGGTGGCTGGGCGCGGTCGATCGCCGCCTCGGGCACCGAGGTGACCACACGCGTCCTGCGGCTCGACCGCGTGGACGACCCGCACCTCCAGGCCGAGGTGGACGCGGCGGACGCGACGTTCGTCGTGGTCGACCGCCTGCGCACCGTCGTGGGCGGACGCCCGGTGTCCCTCGAGCGGAGCGTCCTGCCCGCCGTCGGCCGCCTGGCCACCGCACCGACCGCCGGCCTGGTCGACGACTCGCTCACCGCGACCATCGCCGAGGCGGGACTCGTGCCGACGAGCGCCGAGCAGTGGGTCGACGTCGTGCCCCTCGACGCCGAGGACGCACGACTGCTCGAGCGTGCCGAGGGGACCCCGTTCCTTCGGAGCCGACGTGACTCGCGCACGGCGCAGGGCACGTTCGTCGAGCGCGTCGACAGCCTCCTCGACCCGGACCGCTTCCGCCTGCACATGCGCTTCGGAACGGCACGATGACGACCCGACAGGACACCGTGAACGCCAGCACCCACGCCCTCGCCGCCCTGACCGGACTCGCGATCGGCGACGCCCTCGGCATGCCCACGCAGTCGATGTCCCTCGCGCAGATCCGCGCCGACCACGGCACGATCACCGGGTTCGTCGATGCCGGACCGCACCAGCGGATCGCCGCCGGCATGCCCGCGGGCACGATCACCGACGACACCGAGCAGGCGGTCATGGTCGCCGAGCTGCTCGTCGAGGGCGACGGACGCATCGATCCCTCCCGCTTCGCCGAGGCACTCATCGCGTGGGAACGCGCGATGGAGGCCAAGGGGTCGCTCGACCTGCTCGGACCGAGCACGAAGACCGCCGTGCAGCGGATCCTCGACGGGGTGCCGGCGTCCGAGGCCGGCTCGACGGGCACGACGAACGGTGCCGCGATGCGGATCGCCCCGGTCGGGATCGCCGTGCCCTCCGGTGACCTCGTCCGCCTGGTCGACGCCGTGCAGGACGCGTCGCGCGTGACGCACGACACGGGACTCGGCATCGCCGGAGCGAGCGCGGTCGCCGCCGCGGTGAGCGCCGGCATCGACGGCGCCACCCGGACCGAGGCGCTCGACGCCGCGGTCGCTGCCGCCACGATCGGTGCGGCGCGCGGCCACTGGGTCGCCGGTGGCGACATCGCGGCGAAGACCACCTGGGCGCGCGGCTTCCTGCCCACCGTCCCCACCGACGGCCGGATCGACGCCGTCGCGCAGGTGATCGGCACGAGCGTGGCCAGCCAGGAGTCCGTCGTCGCTGCGCTCGCGCTCGTCGCGCTCGACCTCGACCCCTGGGAGACGCTCTGCACCGCCGCGTCGATCGGCGGCGACACCGACACGATCGCCGCGATGGCCGGTGCGGTGCTCGGCGCCGTGCACGGTCCGGACGCCTGGCCCGCCGACGCGGTCGCCACCGTGACGACCGTCAACCACCTCGACCTCGGCCCGCTGGTCGACGGACTGCTCGCGCTCCGTCACCGGGCCTGACCCGACCCCGGACGGCGGCGGTCCCCCCTCCGCCGCCGTCCGGTCACCCCTCCCCGCAGCACCCTTCCGATGACGTAAGAGGACCCCCATGGCCCAGGACACCACCACACGCTCCGGCGGCACGCTCTCCAGCGGCACGCTGACGAGCGTCGAACAGCGCGGCATCGAGCCAGTGCCCCACGACGAGCGGAACGGCGCACCCGGCGCACTGTTCTGGGTCTGGTTCGCCGCGAACATCTCGATCCTCGGGCTCCCGCTCGGCGCGACCCTCGTGGCGTTCCAGGGCCTGACGATCTGGCAGGCGCTCGTCGTCGCGGTCATCGGCGCCGCCGGCTCGTTCGCGGTCGTCGGCGTGATCTCGATCGCCGGACGACGCGGCGGCGCCCCCGGACTGACCCTGAGCCGCGCGGTGTTCGGCGTCCGCGGCAACATCGGGCCGACCGCGGTGTCACTGCTCTCCCGCCTCGGCTGGGAGACCGTGAACACCACGACCGCGGCCTTCGTGCTGCTGTCGCTCTTCACGATCCTCTTCGGCACCGACGGCGACGCGAAGGCGAACCCGGTGCTGACGATCGTCGCCATCCTGGTGTTCGTCGTCGCCACCGTGCTCATCTCCGGGCTCGGTCACGCGTTCATCGTCGCCGTGCAGAAGTGGGCGACGTGGGTGTTCGGCGCGCTCAACGTGTTCGTCGCCGTCTTCCTGGTGCTCCGCGTCGACTGGGACGTCGTCGGGTCGCAGCCGGCGGGTCCGGTCGCCGCGATGGTGATCGGCATCGGCACCATCGCCGCGGGCACCGGCATCGGCTGGGCGACCGCCGGCGCGGACATCGCCCGGTACACGCGCACCTCGGTGAAGGCGGGCGCACTGATCAGCGCGAGCGCCGCCGGCGCCGGCATCCCGCTCGTGGTCCTGGTCGGCCTCGGCGCCCTCGTCTCCGCCGGCGACCCGACCCTCGCCCAGGCCGGCGACCCGGTGGCGGCCATCCGCGACCTGCTGCCGAGCTGGATGGCGATCCCGTACCTGGTCGCCGCGTTCGGCGGCCTGCTGCTGTCGAACCACCTGTCGGTGTACTCGGCGAGCCTCACCACGCTGACCCTCGGCGTCAAGGTGCCCCGGGTGTGGGCGGTCGCCGTCGACGTGGTCGTCACGACCCTCGGCGCGATGTACTTCATGCTCGTCGCCGACGGCTTCTACGCGCCCTTCATCACCTTCATCTCCGTGCTCGCGGTGCCGATCACGGCCTGGCTCGGGGTCTTCATCGCCGACATGGGGAAGCGACGCTGGTACGACCCAGCCGCCCTGCTCGACCTGCGTGCCGGCAGTCGCTACTGGTACCGCGGCGGTGTCGCCTGGGGTGCCCTCGCCGCCTGGGTCGTCGCGATCGTCGTCGGCTTCCTCTTCACCTCGGTGCAGGTCGGCGACGCGGACCCGGTGTTCGTCGGAGCGCTCTCCGACAGCTGGATCGGCGCGAACGGCCTCGGCTGGGTCGTGACGTTCGTCGTCGCCGCCCTGGTCTACCTGCTCACCGGCGGTCCCCGCGGCCAGCTGCACGCACCCGAGGAGCGCGCATGAGCCGCCTCGTCTCCGTCGGGAACGTCGTCGTCGACATCGTCATGCGCGTGGACGCGATCCCGGAGCCCGGCGGCGACGTCATCGCCTCGGCATCCGAGATCACCGCGGGCGGCGGGCTCAACACGATGCTGGCCGCGGTCCGGGACGGGCTCCCGGTGGTGTTCGCCGGGCAGTACGGCACCGGGCCGTTCGGCGACGTCGTCCGAGCCGCACTCGTCGCCTCGGGCGTCGAGGTCCTGCAGCCGGGACTCGACGACGTCGACAGCGGGTACTGCGTGGCACTCGTGGACGCGACGACCGAACGGACCTTCGTGACGAGCGTCGGTGCCGAGGGCCGCCTCGGTCGCGAGGACCTCGACCGGATCGTGCTCCGGTCCGACGACACGGTCTTCGTCTCCGGCTACGGCCTCGCCCACGCCGTCAACGGTCCGGCGATCGCCGACTGGTTGGCGACGGTGCCGGACACGGTGCGCGTCGTGCTCGACCCGTCGCCCCTGGTCGACACGCTGCCCCCGGCGGTGCTCGGCCCCGTCATCGCCCGTGCGGACGTGGTCAGCGCCAACGGCCGGGAGGCGCGGCTCATGGCACCGACCGCCGCGGGACTCCCCGAGGCGGTCGCCGCGATCGCCGCGTCCGCCCGCGGCACCGCGCTGGTCCGCGACGGCGCAGCGGGCTGCTGGGTCGCCGAGCCGGGGCGCGCCCCGGTCCTGGTGCCCGGGTTCTCGGTCGACGCGGTGGACTCGAACGGCGCGGGTGACGCCCACGGCGGGGTGCTCGTCGCCGCCCTGGCGCGCGGGGACTCGCTGGTCGACGCGGTCCGGCGCGCCAACGCCGCGGCGGCGCTCGCGGTGACGCAGCGGGGGCCGGCGACGGCACCGACGGCCGCCGAGACCGACGCGTTCCTCGCTGCGCACGTCTGATCCGCGGGGCCGGCCGGGCGACCGACCGAGCGGCGGGACGTCTGTGCGCCCCGTGTGCGCGCCCCGCGCGGGCACCTGTCGACGCGCGGTCAGGCGCCGAGGACCCCGGCGGCGTCCGCGTCGAGCTCGGCACGGGTGGGCGGGTCTGCGCCCGGCCGGGACACGGTCACCGCGGCACAGGCCAACGCGAGCGACGCCAGACGGCCGAGCTCGTCCGCGTCGAGTCCGGCCGGAGCCGATCCCCGGGCGAGCACGCCAGCGAGCAGCCCCGCCATGAACGAGTCCCCCGCACCGATCGTGTCCGCGACGTCGACGCGCGGTGCCGGGACGGTGATGCGCGCCCGGGTGGACGCCACCGCGCACCCCGCTCCGCCGAGGGTCACCGCGGCGAGCGCCGTCCCGTGGGCGAGCAGCCCGTCGAGCACCTGGTCGACGCTGCGGTCCGGCCAGAGCCACGCGGCGTCCTCGTCGCTGAGCTTGACCACGTCGGCCTCGGCGAACAGCGGTTCGAGCGTGGCGAGCACGGCGTCCCGGTCGGGCGTGATCGACGGTCGGACGTTCGGGTCGAGCGAGACGAGGGCGTCGGCCGGGCGGACCCGCAGCGCCTCGAGCACGGCACGTGCCCCGGGTTCGAGCACGGCACCGATCGAGCCGACGTGCACGAGCGGCGTCCCGGCGGGAACGTGCACCGGGTCGAGCCGCCAGTCGAGGTCGAACTCGTACGACGCACCGCCGTCCTCGCCGATGGTCGCGACAGCGGTGGAGGTCCGGTCGATCGCCGTCGCGTCGACCTCGACGTCGCTCGCGCCGACGTGCGCCCGGATCGAGGCGCCGCGGTCGTCGTCGCCGAGCGCGCAGACGAGTCGTGCCGATCGGCCGAGCCGGGCGAGTCCGACGGCGACGTTCATCGGGCTGCCGCCCGGGTGCTCGACGCGACCCTCGGGGCGGTCGACCACGTCGACCAGGGCTTCTCCGATGACGATGACGGTGTCCACGGGTCCAGCGTGGCAGACGCGGCGCCCGTGCGACGGCGCGCTGTCCGGTCGTCCCCCGGTGGCCTGCGGACGCACGGGTGCGGCGGAGTTGACTGACGGACCCGGCACGACCCCCACCAAGGAGCCCCGATGCTGTCCCTCATCTACTCGAGCGTCGCCACCCGTCCCCTCGACGACGCCGACCTTTCCGCCCTGCTCGCCCAGAGCCGCCGGGCCAACGCCGAGAACGACATCACCGGGGTGCTGCTCTTCCGGAACGGCTACTTCCTGCAGCTGCTCGAGGGGCCGGACCAGGCCGTGCGCACGAAGATGGCGACGATCAAGCACGACGACCGGCACACCAAGGTCACCGTGCTGATGGAGGAGCTCATCGAGGAGCGGCAGTTCCCGGAGTGGACGATGGGGTACCCGGCCGAGGACACCGACGTCGAGCAGGCACCCGGGTACCGGACGACCTTCGACGACCTCGACGCCGCTGACGGCACGCAGATCAGCTCCCTGCCGGCGCTCCGCGAGCTCATCCGCTGGTTCCGCCCGGCCGCCGGCTGACGCTGGCCGCGGGGCGGGGCTCAGACCTCGCCGAGCAGGTGCGCCTTGCGGATCGCGTCGATCCGTGACGAGGCCCCGAGCTTCGCGAAGATGTGGACGACGTGCCGTTTCACCGTGCCCTCGGCGATGGACAGGGCGGACGCGATCGCCCGGTTCGTCTGGGCCTGGCCGATCATCCTGAGCACCTGCAGTTCTCGGTCGGTCAGGAGCCCGGCCGACGTCGGCTCCGCGTCGGTGCTCGGCAGCGGCGCGGCGCCTCGTCCGCCGAGCCGTGCGACGGATGCGATCCGGTCGACCAGGTGCGGAGCGGACACGTCCTTCGTGAGGTAGTCCGCCGCTCCCTCGGAACGCAACTGGCGCTCGAGCACCGCGTCACCGTGCATCGTCAGGACCACGACCCGGGTCGCGGGTGCGAGCCGACCGAGTCGGCGGATCGTCACCGCAGCCGGTACGTCGTCCATCTCGACGTCCAGCAGGAGCACGTCAGGAGCACGTTCCTCGGCCATGCGGACGGCTGCGACGCTCGACGACGCCTGGCCGACGACCGTCACGCGCGGGCTCTGCGCGAGCAAGGATGCGAGCCCGTCCCGGAACAGGTGGTGGTCGTCCGCGAGTGCGACACGGACGAGCCCTCCCGTCATGCGCTGAACCCCTCGTGTCGCAGGTCGACGGTGACCGTCGTGCCGGTGCCGACCGTGCTCGCGACGATCAGCTCGGCGCCGATCGCCTCCGCCCGTTCGCGCATCGCCAGCAAGCCCATCGAGGTCGAGGGCCGTTGGTCCAGACGGAACCCTCCGCCGTCGTCGACGACCGCGATCCGGAGTCCGCCTGCACGCCACGCGAAGTGGACCGAGACGTGCTTCGCTCGGGCGTGCGCGACGGCGTTCCGCAGCGCCTCTCGGACGATCACGTACAGCTCCTCGCCGGAGCTGACGGGCAGGCGGACCGGGAGACCGGTGACCTGCACCCCGACGAGCGGTCGGAGGGTGGGGCTGGTCTCGACGTACTCCCGCACGGCCTGGTCGACCGTCCGGTCCCCGACACTCTGCCGGAGCTCGACGCCGATGCTCCTCGTGTCTGCCAGGGCGCTGCGGAGGAGGCGCTCGGCGACGTCGAGGAGCTCGGTACCCGCGGCTCCCGAGCTGCCGGTCGACCTCGTCAGCACGATGCGCTGGATCGCGGCAGCGACGTTGTGCGCGACGTGGTCGTGGAGTTCCCGCGACAGCCGGAGCCGTTCCTCGTGCTGCGCGATGGCGAGCTTCTCCATCAGTGTCTCGACGTAGCCGACCGCGGCCGGGGCGACCCGGGCCATGACGGAACGGTGCAACGCCCGGCTGATCGCGGTCGAGGTGTCGGGGCCGTCCTGTCGAGCGCGCGCGTCGGCGATGAGGAGCGGAAGTGCCACCTCGAACAACCTGCTGGCCGCCTCGAGGCTCACGGACGGATGCACGGCGTCCCGCGCACGGCTGCGACCGATCGACACCGACAGCGCACGGAAGGGTCCGTCGGCAACGTCCGGCTGACGGCCGGCGCATGCGTCCTGCACCTCGCGCACGATCCCGGCGACCTGACGACGCAGCTGCTCGCCGGAGACCGGGTCCTGGGCCACCTCCAGCCCGTCGCGGACCAGGGCCGCGAAGACCTCGTCGGCGATGCTCGTCCTCCTGCCCGTGGTGCTCGGACCCGTCGGAGCCTCGGTCATCGGTTGCACGGTTCCCCCCTCACGCGGTCGGACGACCGCAGATCAACGCCAGGTTCACCAGGACCTGGCTCCACATGAACACCCGGTAGGCCGTCCTCGGGTCGCGCCGCGGTCGGCCGGCAGCCGCCACGCGGCGACCATGAGCACCGCAGCGCCCCCGAGGAGCGCCAGGGACCGGACGCCTGGCCACGCCCCTGCCAGGATCACCGCGAGGACCCCGACGACGAGCACACCGACGGAGAGGACCCGTCGAGCACGTGCTGGGCCGAGGACCAGCGGCAACGTCCGACGCCCTGCCAGTCGGTCGCCCGGTTCGTCCCCGAAGTCCTTCGCGTTCCCGGCCACGAGCATCCAGAGGCCCAGGACGGACGCGACGACCACCACCTGCCCCGTGAGCTGACCGTGCACAGAGAGCGCACCGAACAGCGGCGTCGCGGCCCCCGCGGCCCCGGCCGTCACCGAGGCACCCGCCGCACGCTCCTTGAGCGGACGCGGACCGGACGAGTACGCGCCGCCGAGCACCAGGAACGCCGCCACTGCGAGCACCGCACCGAGGCCGGTCGCGGCTCCCGACAGGAGCGCGACACCTACCAGCACGACCACCGCGCTCTCGGCGTCGGCGACGCGGAGCCGACCGGCGGCGAGCGGACGGAGCGACCCGTTCCGCCGGTCACCGACGAGGTCGGAGAGCCCGTTCCCGACGTAGATCGCGGCGGAGGCCGACCACCAGGCGACGTCGGCGAGGAGCACGGCGCCCGTGTCCGGGAGCGCACCGCCGTGACCGAGCACGTTGCCCACGGCGAGCCGGAGCGCGACGATCCCCTGGACCTGCGGGCGTGCTTCGACGAACGTCCCACCGACGGCGACCAGGACGCGCCGCACGCCGCTGGGTGAGGGGGCGGCGGGAGTTCCGACCCGGACGCTCCCACTCACAGCCGCAGCGCTTCGTTCGGCTGGATCCGGGACGCCCGGACGGATGCGATCGCGCCACCGAGCGCGCCCACGACGACCCCGCCGACGAGCGCGACGGGTGCCAGCCGCAGGTCGAAGACGGGACTCCAGTGCCGGACGACCGTGACGACGAGGATCCCGGCGAGCCCGGCGAGCAGCCCGACGATCCCGCCGACGGCACCGACGAGTGACGACTCGGTGAGGACGAGCCCGACGACGTGCACCGGGCGGGCCCCGAGCGCGCGCCGCAGCCCGAACTCCTGCTTGCGCTCGATCACGGACAGGACCATCGCGTTCGTCAGCCCGGCCACCGAGGCCAGGAGCGCGATGCCCGTGAGCGCCAGGAGGGTCGACTGCACCGCCGTCTCGACCTGTGCGCGGACGGTCGACGGGTCGACGGGAGCCTCGACGTGGAGCGAGGTCGGTGCGAAGGGGTCGACGACGAGCGGCGCCTGCCGAGCGACCTGCTGGGCTGCCCCGGCGCGGCTCAGGACCAGCGCCTGCACCTGGTCCACCGGTCCCAGTGCAGCGGCGTCGTCCGCGGGGACGACGACACTCCCCATCACGTCGGCGACACGGGGGGACGACGTGACGACCCCGACGATCGTGAGCGACCGTTCGTCCACCGTGAGCTGCGGGCCGCCGACGAGTGGCCCGATCTCCAGCTGCGCCGCCAGGCCGGAACCGATGAGCGCCTCGCCCGCCGCCAGGCGGGCCGGGTGTCCCGGAGCCCAGGTGATCGCGAGGCGGCCGGCGGTGGGCACGTGCGGCGTGATCGCGTACACGGTCGACTGCAGGACCGGCCGAGCCGGGGTGAGCTGGACGCTGTGCTGCGAGTGGTTGCTGATGATGCCGGCGGCGTCCGTCCCGGACAGGTCCTCCAGACGGTCGACGATGCTGTCCCGGGTCCCCCCGGGCTCCGCGGCGAGAGCATCACCCTGCCACTCCACCGAGACGTCGCGGTTGGTGTGCGCGTCGAACGTGTCGGCGACCTGCGCGCTCGCGGACGTCGAGACGCCGAAGGTCGCCACGGCCAGTGCGACGCCCACCGCGACGGCCGCGACCAGCCCGCTCGTCCGACCGAGGCGTGAGCCCAACGATGCGGTGGCGTCACGGAGGACGTCACGGCGGCGGAGACGCGACGGACGTCCGACGAGCGCAGGTGGCCCGGACGTCGACCGAGCGGACGAGGCGATCCGCCTCTGCCTCTCCTCGTCCTCGACGACCACGCCGTCGCGGATCCGCACCCGTCGTTCCGCCTGCGCGGCGACCTCCGGCGAGTGCGTCACGAGGACCACCGTGGCGCCGTCCGCGTGGAGGCTCCGGAGGCTGTCGACCACCGCGGAGCTGTTCGCCGAGTCGAGGTTGCCCGTGGGCTCGTCGGCGACGACGACCGGGGCGCCCGCCGTCAGTGCGCGGGCGATGGCGACGCGCTGACGCTCCCCGCCGGACAGCCGGCTCGCGGTCTGCAGTGCCTTGTGCCGGAGCCCGACCCGCTCGAGGGCCACGAGCGCAGCACGACGGCGATCGGCCGGCGGGACCGCGCGGTAGAGCAGACCGAGCTCGACGCTGTCCAGCACCCGTCGACGATCGAGCAGGTGGAAGCTCTGGAAGACGAAGGCGAACTGCGCGGATCGGCGTCGGGCAACGGCGGCGGGACTCGCCGCGGCCATGTCCTCGTCATCGATGCAGTACCGGCCCCCGGTCGGTTCGTCGAGCAGACCGATGACGTTCAGGAGCGTGGACTTCCCCCCGCCGGACTGTCCCTCGACGGCGACGAACTCCCCCTGCTGGATCGTCAGGTCGACTCCCCTGAGCGCGTCGACCGGTGTCGGACCGGGGAACTGCTTGCGGATGCCCCGCAACGTGAGGTCCGGCACGGTCACCCCACCTTCACGGCATCGCCGGCGCGGAGTGCTCCGGCGGTCGTCGGTCGAACGGCGCTCTTGCCCTCGAGTGTCCCGATCTCCGTCACCGGGACGGACACGTAGGATCCGTCCGGTCCGCGCTTGAGCACGTGCGCGGCGCCCTTCGCCCCCGAGACGACGGCGATCGAGGGGACGATCAGCGAGTGCTGCGCTGCGACGGAGACGGTGATGACCGCGACACCCGAGCCGTGCAACCACGCCGCGGGGAAGCCGTCACCACCAGCGGCGGAGAGGCGCACCGTCGAGTCCTCGGACGCGGGCGGGTCGGTGCTCACCTCGGCGCCGCCGATCGTGATGCCACCCGACGACGCGGACTGCGACCCGGAGGATCCGGAGGACGCGGACGCGGGACCGCTCCCGGCCGACGGCGTCCCGCTGCCGGAGACGCCGCTCGCGGCCTCCCCCGCGGCGGCACCCGTCGTCTCCCCGGCGGCGTCGATCGACGTGATCGCGACATCGGCCTGGGTCCCGTCAGGACCGGTCAGTGTGCCCGTCATACCGACCCGGAGCGTCCCCGCTGCGCTGGCAGCCACCGGGGCGCTGGCGACCACGGCCCCGGACTCCACGCCGATCCCGCTGGTCGCGGTGAGGATCGTCCCCACCGACGGGACCGTGAGGACGTCGGCCGGCAGGGTCGAGAACACCACGAGCTCGGCTGCCGGCACCGACACCTGCGCAGCGGTCGGCCCAGCGCCGGACGTCCCGGTGCCGGACGTCCCTGTGCCGGACGTCCCTGTGCCGGACGTCCCTGTGGACGACCCAGCTGCTGGACTCGCGCTCGAGCCGGTGGACCGAGCGTCGGACGTCGTCGCGGAGGAGGTGACCGTGCCGTCGGCCGCGGCCGTGCCGTCCGCGGCAGGTGCCGAGGGCACCTCGGTCGTGGGCACCGAGTAGCCTGCGCGCGTGTACAGGGCCGTCACGGCGCGGGCCGTCGTCCCACCGAAGCGACCGTCCTCGGTGACCTGCATGCCGGCAGCGACGAGTCCGGCCTGCAGCTGCCGCACGTCCGGCCCCTGGTCACCGAGCGTCAGCGTCCGGTAGTACGGGAACGCTCCGGGGAGCGCGAGCAGGGGACGACCGTTCACCTCCAGCGCGACGGAGCCCGCTCCGAGCTGACCGCCGACAGCGACCGTCTGCTTCGTCACGACCGCCGACGCGAGTGAAGCGGCGACCGTGACTGTCTCCGGCGCGACCCGCCCGATGGTGGCGGTTGCACTGAGCGTCCGCTCCAGGCTGCCGTCGGAGACGGCCGCCGTGACCACGCCGGCGGGCGGCGGCGTCGCGCGGGCGGCTCGCTGCGCGGGCGATTCGAACGCCCGGGCCGCGGACCACCCGGCGACGAACAGCGCCACCACTGCGACCACCGCGACCACCGCGAGCGCAGTCCGCCGTCGGCCCGTCCGCAGCACGCGGCGCGTGAGGACGGTGTCCTCGTCGTCGATCCGCTCGTCATCGATCCGCTCGTCGTCGGGCGCGACGACCTCGAGGACGGAGGACGTTCCCCCCTCAGTGCTTCGGCGCATGGGTCGAGATCACCTCCTGCAGGCGCGCTTCGTAGCGGTCGAGCTGCGCCTTCGACCGCTGGAGCGCATCCGCGTTCTTCCGGAGGAGCGCAGCCTGCCCGTCCCACTCGGCGTGGTACAGCGATGTCAGCCACCCGGAGTCGACCTCGCACGTCGCCTCGAACGTCGCGAGCTGGATCTCAGCAGGGCTCACCGTCGGAGGGGTCGCGGACACGTCCAGCTCGATGTCGAACTTCGACACCACCGACGGGGAGGGGAACTCCTCCGGGCTCGTGGGGAGGTCGGACACGCCAGCGGGGACCATGCAGGTCTGCCACCGCTCGGCCGCCGCACGGACGGCGGGCTCCTCGAGGGCCGCCGAGTACGCCTGCGATGCGTACGAGGCTCCGAGCTGAGCCGAGCCGGTGAGGGGCGGCAGTTCCTTCCGGCTCGCGACCACGCACTTCGTCACCTGAGCCGACTCGGCGGCAGGGACGGCGTTCGCCCTCGCGATGAAGTCCTTGAGCGCTCCGAGTGTCGTGTCGGACGACGGCGCGAGGTGGAAGCCCCACTGCTCGGCGATCGCGGGGGTGAACAGTCGGCGTTCCACGGCGTTCCAGGACGGGCCGTCGGTCGCGGTCGTGTCGCGGTACGGCACGTCCCACGAGTACCCGGCCTCCTCCATGCAGGGCGCGACGAGCAGGTTCTGCGCGTAGTCGGCGTTCTTCGTGTTGCCGACCACGTAGGAGTCCAGCGGCAGCACCCACTGGTCCATGTTCTGCGCGGGGAGTGCCTGTGCGTCGCTCGTGCCACCGGAACCCCCTCCGCCCGACGGGTCAGCACTGCACCCGGCGAGGACGACGGCCACCAGACCGACGACGACTCCGAGGACGGCGGAACGACGCACGACCGGCACTGCGGACCGCGATGACTGAGGCTTCTCCATGTCGGTCACCGTAGGGTCGGCGCACCGCACGACCCGGGCCGGCTGAGCAGACTTCAGCCCTGGGTATGAGGTCCGCGCCCGGACCCCTGCTCCGCCCGACGACTCGCCTACGCTGACGCCATGGGGTCATCCGTGGAGCAACTCGCGCCGGGGCGTCGGGCGAGCTGGGGCGCCGTGTCGGCGCTCGTCGCCGCCGGGTCCTTCCTCGTGGTGGGCGCCGTCGTCAGGTGGTCGGAACTGGACCAGCTCGAGAACGTCGTGGTCCTGCTCGTGTTCAGCGCGGCGATCGCCCTCGCCGCACTCCGGCCGTGGGTGTCCCTGGCCCTGCTCGTCGTCGTGCCGGCCGCGCAGCTGCTGCAGTCGCGGCAGGCGCCGGACATCGTCGAGTGGACGCTGTACGGGGCAGTGCTGCTCGTCGCCCCGTTCGCCGGCAGCAGTCTCGTCGGGGTCCGTCGGTACGCCGGACTGCTCGTCGGGGCTGTGGTCTGCTTCCTGGATGCGGTGGTGATCGTCCGGGACGGCGGATGGGGTCGGTGGACCCTGCCGAACGGGCAGCCGTTCCAGTCGCACCCCCTCTGGTGGGAGTTCGGCACCATCTTCCTCGGTGGGTTCGGCCTCTACGCGGGCGCGTGGGCGGTCGGCGTCGTGCTGTCCTCGTTGCGCCTCCTCCACCGGCTGCAGGCAGCAGAGGAGCGGCTCGAGGACCGCGAGCTCGCGCTGCGCCTCTCCGAGGACCGCGCCCGGATCGCCCGCGACGTCCACGACGCGCTCGCGCACTCGCTCGCCGTCGTCGTCTCCCAGGCGGAGGGCGCGTCCGCGCTCCAGCAGCTCCGACCCGAGACGACGGATGCATCGCTCCGGAACATCGCCTCCGTCGCTCGGTCAGCGCTCACGGACGTGCGGCGACTGGTCGAGCAGATCCGTGAGGACGACGACGTCGTCGCACCGCGGTCCTCGACCGACGACGTGGACGCCCTGGTCGACCAGATGCGCCTCGTCGGGATGACGATCGCGGTCGAGCGGTCGGGGATCCCCGGTCGGCTCACCCCATCGCAGGACGTCGCGGTGTACCACATCGTGCAGGAAGCCCTGACGAACGCGCTCAAGCACGGCGGGACCTCGAGCACGGCGACGGTCGGCCTGCACTGGACCGCCGACGGGCTGACCCTCGAGGTGGCCTCCGTCGGGGACCGGCCCCTGATCACGCCGGGGAGTTCCGGGAGGGGAGTGGGCCTCGAGGGTATGCGTGAGCGGGCGCGCATCGCCGGCGGGTGGGCCACCGCGGGACGATCGGTGGACGGACGCTTCGTGGTCGACGCCGCCTTCCCGAGCGCGGACGACCAGCACGAGACGGCCGATGCCCGCTCGACCGGAGGCGTCGCGTGATCACGGTGCTCGTGGTGGACGACTCCCCGCTCTTCGCCTCCGGCATCCAGATGCTCATCGAGGCTCAGCCGGAGATGCGGAGCGTCGGCGTCGCGAGCAACGGCACCGAGGCGATCGCGTCGGTGCGAGCCCGACGTCCGGACGTCGTCCTGATGGACCTCCGGATGCCGGTCATGTCGGGGATCGACGCGACCCGCGCCGTCCTGGCGGAGCCGAACGCACCGGCGCCGCGGGTGATCGTCCTGACGACCATCCAGAAGGACGAGGCCGTCTACCAGGCCTTCCGCGCCGGCGCCTCGGCCTTCCTCACCAAGGACGCCACTCCGGCCCGCCTCCTCGCGACGATCCGGGACACCGTCGAAGACCGCGAGCTGCCCGAACGGGAAGCGTCGATGCGCCTCGTGACCGAGTTCGCGGACGACCGCGGCGATGACGGGGTCCGTCGGCGGCTCCACGCGCTCACCGCGCGCGAACGGGACGTGTTCCAGCTCGTCACGCGCGGCCTCGGCAACGGCGAGATCGCCGCGGCGCTCCATCTGTCGGAGGCGACCGTGAAGTCCCACGTGCGGTCGGTCCTGGCGAAGCTCGGCACGACGACGCGTGTCCAGCTGGTCGTGTTCGCCTACGAGAACCAGGTCCACCGACACCTCGACTGGCCCGCCTGACACGACGAGGGCGACCCCGGGAGTCCCGGGGTCGCCCTCGTCGACGAGCGTGTCCTCCGGATCAGACGAACCGACCCGAGGAGATCTTGTCGTTGAACCCGGTCGGCGCGAGACCGTCGTCGTTGTTCAGGTTGCCGTCGCCGGTCTTGATGGCCAGTGCGAAGGACTGTCCCTTGTAGTTGGCGTCCTTGTAGAAGCGCACGGTCGACGCGTTGCCGTTGTTGTACACCGACGAGATGTTGTCGTTGTAACCGTAGGGCGTGTAGTCCTTGATGGACTGCTGGAAGCCCAGCTCCGTTCCCGCGAAGTTGGACGTGATCCAGGCGCAGGCAGCACCGGACGGGCAGTCCGATGCCGCCGCGTTGGCGGGTGCCGCCATCATGACCCCTGCCCCGGCGATGCCGACGACGATCGCGGCGGCGGAGATGGTGCGTGTGAACTTCATGCTGTTCCCCTCGTTGGCGACCGTTCCCTCACGGTCACTCTCGAGGCCAATTCATCCGCACCCCGGCCGACGCGTCCATACACACATCGACACATGCGGAGGGCGGGCCCACCACCCGAGAGCAGTGGACCCACCTTTCGTCCTGCCTCCTACTGCAGGCGGATGCTGTCGAGTTCGGCGTACCCGGTCCCGCCGCCGAAGTTCGGTGAGCCCTTCGCGAGTCGGATCACGTTGTACCCGGCCTTCAGCTGCACCGTCACGTCGACGCTGCCCGTGGGGTTGCCCCACCCGGAGGTGGTCGGCGGGTAGCTCACCGTGGAGAACCCGCCGCCGTTGTAGGCGAGCCCCTGGGTGGCGTTCGCCCCGGTCGCGTTCGCGTACTTGACGGTCATCGTGTACGACCGCGCGGTCGGCACGTTCACCAGGAAGTCCACGAAGCTGTCGGTCCGCGCATCACCGGAACCGTCGATGCGGCCGACGTACCCGCCGTTCGACGCGGTGGTCGAGGAGAGCCGGGCGGCGTTCACGACGGTCGCGTTCTCCGCCTCGTACGTCTGCTGGTGAGTGGGCACACCGGTCGTCGGCGTGATGAGCAGCTGGTAGGCGGCGACCGCGTCCATGTTCGACACCGGGACGCTGATCGAACCGTTGACGACGCTGTAGGTCGTGGTCGACACCAGGTTCGGGGCTGCCTGGTTGGTCGTCCGGCCCGTGGTGTTCGTCGACGAGAGCTGCACCGACACCTGGTTGCCGAGGCCTGCCAGGCCGTTGACCTTGACCGTGTTCGATCCGCTGTCGCCACCGAAGACGACGTTCACCTGCTTGCGGCTGGCGTCGTAGGACGCAACCCCGTCGAGGTACGACTGCGGGACGGTCTGCACGACGTTGCCGGACTGGTCGCCGTACCACTCGTAGGCCCAGTAGGACGCCGTCGGCAGGTTGTCGTACAGCAGCCCGTCCATCGTGCCGGCTTCGTACCAGTACGCCCGCTCGGCGTCGTGGATGCCCGCCCGCTCGAACGCGGCCATGTAGTGCACGCCGATGCTCGGCTGGTCGACCTGTCCGGGTGATGCGTACTCGTTGATCGAGATCGGGATGTGCGGCAGCCCGAGGGAGTCCTCGATGGACCGGAAGTCCGTGACGTGTGCCTGCACGTCCTGGTAGCTGAAGTCCCCGAGCTCGTGCCAGACCGCGACCGACGGCAGCGTGTTCGTGTTCTTCGCGTTCGTCATGAAGCCGACCATGAAGTCGTGGTTGTACGCGCTGGCACCGGGTCCGATGATCGGCGTCTCGGTGTCGATCGCGCGGATGTCGCGGTAGGTCCGCGTCCAGGCGTTCAGGTAGGTGCCGGCGTTCGGGTCGTTCTTCGTGCTCTCGCCCCAGTTGGCGTCCGGCTCGTTCCAGATCTCGTACCCGGCGATGTTCGTGGTGTTCGTCGCGTTCACCCGGGCCGTGATCATCGTCCTGATCTTCGACTCCCAGTCGGACCAGCTGACCCAGTTGTAGGGGAAGGTGCTGAAGATGTCGGGGAGCCGGAGGTACTGCTGACCGCCGGCGGCGGTGATCTTGTCGGCGACCTGCAGACCGTCGCAGCAGGGGTGCGTGGCACCGTTGCCGAGCTGCTGGGTGCCGGGCGGCGGCTGCGTGAAGGTGTTGACGTGCAGCGGGTAGAGCTGACTCAGCGGCGGGGTGTCGCCGGTGTCGACGCCGTACAGGCCGCCGGCCGCGACGTGGGTGACCGGGCGGACGGTCGTCCCGACGTTCACCGTCAGGGTGTTGCCGGCGGCGAAGGCGGGGGTGCCGAGGCCGAGGACCGCGGTCCCCGTGACGGCGATCGCCGAGAGGACCGCTGCGGTCCGACCCGGTCGACCCCGGCGGCGCGCGGCTCGGACGGATGGTCGAAGATGCGTCATTGCTTCCTCCTCGTGGTGCTCCGGGTGGTCCCGGAACGCTGGTGTGGTCACCCCGCGTCGCCCGCGGTGTGCTTGTGGAGCCGACCGAGCCGTTCGGCCTCGGTGTTCCGCTCGTAGCCCAGGTACGCGATGACCGCGAGCACCCGCTGTCGGTTCACCGGACGCACCGTCTCCGGGCAGTTCAGGACGCGGGACACGGTCTGGTGGGACACCCCGGCGACGAGCGCCACGTCGTAGATGGTCGGCTTCTCGGAGCCGTCGAGCACCATTGCTCCTCCTCTCGTGGCCGGCCGGGCCCGGCCGCGTCGCGTCGGTCGCGCCACGGGGGACGGACGGGAGGCACGGTGCGGCTCCCGTCCGCGGCTCGCCTACTCGACGGGCAGGAACACCCGCATCGTCGACGGACCCCGGTTGCCCCATGTCGCGTACGGCACGAGACGCACCTCGCGGGGGCCGTCGACCGACAGCGGGTCCGTGCCGGCACCGTAGGGCAGGCCGACCGGGTCCGGCACCGCGCGCGTCCGGACGGGCAGCCGGACGTCGTCCGCCCCGTGGTCGACCGGCTCGGCGCCGGCGGGCACCACGACGTCGCGGACGTCGACGCCGGCCTCGAGGGACTCGAGGGCGTAGACCAGCGGGCCGCGCTCGACGGCGACCGTGCCGCGGACGGCGTCGATGCGGGGGTCGGGGACCGTGATCCGGGCGTGCACCGGGACCTCGAGCACGATGCGGTCCCCGGTGGCGAACACCCGTCGCACGGTGACGGTGTCGCCCTCCACGGGTACCGCCTGGCCCGCCACGTCGAGCGTGGCGCCCGAAGACCACGACGGTACCCGCAGCCGGAGCGCGACCGGTTCGTCACCGTCAGTGGTGGCGACGACCTCGACCCGTCCGGAGCGCGGCCAGTCCGACCGGACCGAGAACGCCGCGCGGGTCCCGTCACCGAGCACGGTGTCGACCTCGTAGTCGCCGTACTGGTGCAGCTGGAGCCCGTCGTCGCTCACCGTCGCGAACACGCTCTGCACGCTCGCGATCGTGCGGGACAGGTTCGTCGGGCAGCAGGACACCTCGAACCAGGGGGCGCGCAGGCTCGACAGCGCGCGACGACTCACCTCGTCCTCCGGCGGGACGGTGCCCTCGACCCGCTGGTGCATCGTGTTCGCGTAGAAGAACGCGCGGCCGTCCTCGCGCGGTGCGACCATGACCGCGTTGTGGAGCGTGCGCTCGATGAGGTCCGCGTACTTCGACTCACCCGTCTCGAGCAGCAGGCGCCACGAGAGCATGTTCGACGCGATCGCCGCGCAGGTCTCGCCGTACTCGCGGTCCGGCGGCAGCTCGAAGTCGGCACCGAACGCCTCGTCCTGGTGGTGGGCGCCCATCGCCCCCGTCAGGTAGGTGCGCTTGGCGACGGTGTTCGCCCACTGGGTCTCGACGGCCCGGAGCAGCTCGGCGTCGCCCGTCTCGACCGCGACGTCGACCGCGCCGGCCGCCAGGTAGAGCGCTCGCACGGCGTGCCCGCGCAGGACGTCCGCGTCGCGGACGGGCACGTCGTCCTGGAAGTACTCCTGGCCGTACTCGATCGGCGCCAGCAGACCGTGTCCCCGTCGTTCCACGAAGGTCCGCGCGAGGTCGACGTACCGGCGGTCACCGGTCGCCCTGCCGAGTTCCACGAGAGCCGGCTCGATCTCCGGGTGGCCGCACACCGCCTCCCGTCCGTCCGAGCCGAACACCTCGACCAGGTGGTCGGCGACCCGGACCGCCACGTCGACGAGCCGTCCGCCGCCCGCGGTGCGCAGCCGCGCCACCGCGGCCTGCAGCAGGTGACCCATCGAGTAGAGCTCGTGGCCCCACTCCATGTCCGACCACCGGGGTCGCTGCCACGGCCGGCCGAAGGCGGTGTGCAGGTAGCCGTCGGCGTCCTGCGCCGCGGCGACGCGGTCGACGAGCCGGTCGTAGCGGTCGGCGAGGTCGTCGTCGGGCTGCACGCCGAGCTGCCACGCCATCGCCTCGAGCAGCTTGTAGACCTCCGAGTCGACGAACTCGATGCCGGCGTGGTCGAACGGATCCCCGGTGGCGGCGGCGTCGAAGTTGCCGGTCCAGCCGATCCGCTCCATCCAGGTCTCGCAGTGCCGGATCACGGTGTCGGCGTTCCGCTGCTGCCAGTCCGCCCAGTAGCCGCCGGTCAGGCGGAGGTCGCCGAGCGGCAGGGGGCGGAGCGCGCCCGTGGACGGCACGACCGGGCCGGCCGCGACGGTGGTGTGGGTGATGGTCACGATGTCCTCCTGGGACGTGGGTACGGGTGCGTCAGTCCTTCACGGCACCGGCGGTGACGCCGGCGGCGACGTAGCGCTGAGCGAGGACGAGGAGCACCGCTGCGGGGATCGACGCGACCACGGCGGTGGCCATGATCGAGTTCCACTCCTGGTTGTTGTTGCCGATGTAGGCGTAGATGCCGAGGGTGATGGGCTTCGCGTCACCGCCGCCGTCCAGGGTGTTGGCGAACAGGAAGTCCGACCACGCCCACAGGAAGCTGAAGAGCGACACCGTCACGACCGAGTTGCGACTGACGGGCATGACGACCGAGGTGAAGGTGCGCCACGTGCTCGCGCCGTCGATGCGGGCGGCGTTGAGCAGCTCGTCGGGGATGCCACGCATGAACGCGGTGAAGATGAGGACCCCGAACGGCACCGCGATCGTGGAGTCGGCGAGGACGAGCCCCCAGACGGTGTCGAGGATCCCGAGCTGCACGTAGATCGTGTAGAAGCCCATCGCCATGATGATCGCGGGGATCATCTGCGCGATGAGGAGCACGAAGCTCATCGCACCGCCGCCGCGCGGGTTCAGCTTGGCGAGCGAGTACGCGGCCGGGGCGGACAGCGCGAGCGTGAGCACCACGGTGCCGAGGCCGACGACCAGGCTCGTCCCGAGGAACGGCAGCTGCTGCCCGAGCACGGTGGTGTAGCCGTGCAGGGTCCCGTCGATCGGGATGAGGTTCGGCGGGCTCTTCCGCATGTCCTGGTCGCGGGTGAGCGAGACGTTCACCATCCAGTAGACGGGGAACAGCATCACCGCCGTGAGGACGATCCCGAGCGCGGTCCGCCACCAGCGCTTCGTCGCAGGCGGTGTCCCGGTTCCGCGGGGCCGTGCGCCGCGGGCAGGGCGGGTCGTGACGGCTCGGGTGACGGTCGTGGTGGCCATCTCACACCTCCAGGCGGCGCTGCACGCGCGCGTAGACGAGGCCGACGACCAGGGCGATGACGATGAGCACGTTGCCCACGGTGGCGGCGGAGCTGAAGTCGGGCAGGAGCGATCCGAAGCCCAGTTGGTAGGACCAGATGGCGAGCGTGGTGGACGAGCCGGAGGGGCCACCCTTCGTCATGATCCAGATGATGTCGAACACCTTGAGCGTGTAGACGAAGCCGAGCAGCAGGGTGATCGCCGTGACCGGACGGAGCAGCGGGAAGGTGATCCGCCAGAAACGCTGCCAGCCGTTCGCCCCGTCCAGGGACGCCGCTTCGTACAGCTCGCCCGGGATGCCCTGCAGGCCGGAGTACATGATCACGAGGTTGAACGGGATACCGATCCAGATGTTCGCGACCAGGACCGCGAAGAGCGACCAGTCCGGCGAGGTCAGCCAGTTGATCTGCCCGAGGCCGACCGCCTCGAGGAACGCGTTCACGATGCCCGAGTCGCTGTTCATCATCCACGACCACGTGCTCGCGGACACCAGCAGCGGCAGGAGCCACGGCACGAGGAACAGGGCGCGCAGCAGCCCCGACAGCGGGAAGTGATCGTGGAAGAACACCGCCAGGGCCAGCCCGAGGGCGAACTGCACGACGATCGACACGAGCACGAAGACCGTGGTGTGCCAGATCGCCGGTCCGAAGGTCGCGTTCGAGAACACGTCGACGAAGTTCTGCAGGCCGACGAAGGGGGCGTTGCCGGAGACGAAGGACGCCACCGTGTAGTGCTTGAGGCTCAGCTCGATGTTCTTCCACAGCGGGTACGCGTAGAAGAGCACGAGGTACAGGGCGACGGGGGCGAGGAAGGCCCAGGCCGTGAGCTGCGCTCTCCGCTGCGCGTGGGCGCGGCGGCCCCGGGCCGAGGAGGTGGTCTCCTCGGCCCGGGTACGCGCAGCCGACGGTCGCAGTGACGTCGTGTCGGTCGTCATGGTCGTGTCGGCTTCCGTTCGGTGGTGCGGGTGGTGACGGTGCTGGGTGCTGCCGCTGCGGGCTACTTCTGGAGCTTCGCGTCGACGGCCTGCTGCGCCGCCTGCAGCGCGTCTGACGTCGACGCCGACCCGGACTCGGCCTTCTGCACGGCCGTCCAGAGCTGCTCGGAGATGACCGGGTACTGCACGCCGAGGTTGTCCCCGGTACGAGCGCGGGCGGCGCCGACGGCTTCGACCCAGGTCTTGAGGTCGGCGTTGCCGGACAGCTGCTGCTGCTGGAGGTCCTTCGATGCGGCGATGTAGTTGAGCGTGTTGTCGGTCTTCACGACGTTGTCACCCGACGACAGGCACTCGACGATCTTCTTGGTCGTGGCGTAGCGGGCGTCGTCCTTCTGCACGGGGATCGTGAAGAACTCACCGCCGGTCGGCACCGGGGCGGCACCGCCGTCCTTCGCCGGGATGGTGATCACGCCCGCGCCCATCTCCTTGGCGGCGTCCTTCTGCCAGGTGCCGTTCTCGCCGAAGGCGAAGTCGCCCGACTGGAACTCCTGCCAGCTGGTCGTCTGGGTGTTCTGGATGACCGAGTTCGGCGCGTAGCCCTCGTCGATCCAGCCCTTCCAGAGGTTCAGCGCTTCTTCCGCCTTGGCGGAGTCGAGCTTGGTCAGGTCGGCGTCGGCGCCCCAGAACCACGGCAGGAACTGGAACGAGCCCTCCTCGGTGTTGATGCCCGAGAAGGTGATGCCCTTCTTGCCGGCCGCCTTCACCTTCGCGAGCGCCGCCGTCAGCGAGTCCCAGTCCTTCACGGACGCGGGGTCGACGCCGGCTGCCTCGAGCACCTTCGGGTTGTAGTAGAGCGCCAGGGTGTTCGCGCCGATCGGGACGCCGTACGTCTTGCCGTCGATGACCCCGGCGCCGAGGATGTTCTCGGCGATGTCGCCGGTCTTCAGGCCGTTCGTCCCGGTGTCGGTGATGATGCCGGCCTGCGCCAGCGTCGAGACGACCGGGTTGTCGACGAGCAGGACGTCGGGCGACTTGCCCTGCTGCCCGGCGAGCAGCGCCTTGTTCGTCAGGTCCGAGGTGTCGTACCCGGTGCGCTTCACGGTGACGCCGGCGTCCTGACCGCACTGGGTGACGAGCTTGCCCCACGCGGACGAAGCGTCGTACTGGGGGTACGGGTCCCAGAACGTGTAGGTGCCCTTCGCGGCGTCGGACGAACCGGAGCCGGAGGACTGGGCAGAACATCCGGTGAGACCGGCGACGACGCTGGCTGCTGCCACCAGCGCGCCGATGCGGACAACAGTCTTGGTGCGCATGATCACGGGTTCCTCTCTGAATGCGACGTGATCGCCGTTCGGGTCCGGCCACGTCCACTCCACCGAGCGCACCTGCGGGAGGACCTCGTCGTCGAGCGGAACCGAAACCGGTTTCGGGAGCAATGTACGAGCACGCTTGCCGCGGTGTCAAGAACTTTCGTAAACTGGTTTCGGAGGGGCCGATGGACGACGAGGATCACCGCACCGCGACGACGGTGGAGACCGTGACGCTGGCCGACGTCGCCCGCGCCGCCGGCGTCTCGGTGGCCACGGCGTCGAAGGCGCTCAACGGTCGCGCCCACGTGAGCGCCCGCTCGCGGGAGGCCGTGCTCGCCGCCGCCGCCGCCCTCTCCTTCACCCCGAACCCGTTCGCCCGCGCCCTGAACCGTGCCTCGACGAACACCATCGGCATGCTCACGAGCGACCTCGACAACCGCTTCGTGCTGCCGATCCTGCTCGGGGCCGAGGACGCCTTCGGCGCTGGTTCGCTCAGCGTCCTGCTCGCCGACGCCCGCGACAGCGCGATGCGCGAGCAGCTGCAGCTGCAGTCCCTGCTCACCCGGCGGGTCGACGGCGTGCTCATCGTGGGGCGGACCACGAACCCGCGGCCGCCGCTCCAGGCGAAGCCCGACGTTCCCGTCGTCTACGTCTACGCACCCTCGACCGACGAGCAGGACCTGTCCTTCGAGCCGGACAACGAACTCGCCGGACGGATCGCCGTCGACCACCTGGTGGAGACCGGCCGACGTCGCATCGCGATCGTCAACGGCGAGGACACCTACGCCGCCGCGCGGGACCGTCTCCGTGGTGCCGCAGCGGCGCTCGACGAACACCGGCTCGAGCTCGTCGGGAGTCCCGGGCTCGTGTTCGGCCAGTGGGACGAGAAGTGGGGCCGGCAGGCGGCCGAGCGGCTGCTTGAGCGCCATCCGGACCTCGACGCGATCGTCGCCGGCAGCGACCACATCGCTCGAGGGGTCATGGACGCGGTGCGGGAGTCCGGGCGGCGGATCCCCGAGGACGTCGCGGTCGTCGGGTTCGACAACTGGGACATCCTGGTCGAGGGTGCTCGGCCGCAGCTCACCAGCGTCGACATGGACCTGCAGCAGCTCGGGAGGTTGGCCGCCGGGGCGCTGGTCGACACGATCGAGGGCAAGGTGCAGCGAGGGCGGGTGCGGAACCCGGTGTCCCTGGTGGTGCGCGGGTCGACCGTCGCGGGGGCCGACGGAGGCTGAGCCGTACTCAGCGCCGGCCCACACGCCGCAACCGTCCACCGCGTGCGAGGATCGGCTCGTCGGACAGGGGGTCCGGAGCTGGGGGTGACCGGTGGGCGACACGACGGACGAGCGGACCGGCCGGCGGGCGTGGGTGCACGTGGGGACCGCGATGGTGATCGGTCTCGGCGCCGCACAGGCCGCGCACGCAGCGACCGCGCTCGTGCTGTTCACCGGCGTGCCCGGGCTCGCCGCGCTCCTGGTCCAGACGGTCCTGGTCAGCGTGGTGCTCGGCGGTCTCGCAGTCGTCGCGACCCGCCGCCGACGCGCGGCGTGGCTCGGTGCGGCGGCCCTCCTCCTCGTCCCCGCGGTCGTCGTCGCCGACCTGGTGCCCACGGTCGTCAGCGGCTCCGGGTCGACGATCCTGCTCCCCTCCCCCACGCCCCTGCCGTACCTGGTGGGCACGGTCGTCGCGGCCGTCCCGGCGATGCTCGTCCACCGCGGAGTCGTGCGGACGGTGGGCCTGGCTGCCGGAGCCACGAGCGCGGCCGTCGTCGTCGCCCTTCTCGTCGTGGCCGGCGTCCGCGCGCACGCGGGTGTCGTGCAGCGTGACCAGCAGGCCATCGCGCGGGCACAGCACGCCATCGGCGCGGACTTCCGGCCCGTCACGATCTCGCCCGACGGGTACGGCTCCGTGTACGAGGCGAACATCGAGAAGCGGCTGCCGGGCTTCCTGCAGGTGTTCTCGTCGCCGGCCGAGCGGGCGCACGCCCCCGGGCAGACGTCCGGGTCCGACCTGACGGTCGTCACGCTCGCCGCCGACGCCCCGCCGTGCGGTCGGCCGGTCGAGGGCGTCGCACCCGGTGGCGGGTCCGAGCCGGAGACCGCCTGCGACGACGACGGCGACCTCACCCGCCGCACCAGCGCGCACGGTCACGAGGTCTCCGCGGTGGTGGGCGACGTGCTCGTCGCCGTCAGCGCACTCCCCGAGGTCGACGACAGCGTGCTCGAAGCGGCCGTGCGCTCCGCGGAGCCGATCGACGACCAGGCGTACCGGCACGTGCTGCTCGGCGACGGCGACGAGTACACCGACGAGCTCGACGGCAACCGGTGCCCGGTCGTCGGGGTGGCGTGCGGCCCGCCGGCGCACCGCTGAGGCGGACGGGAGGCACGGCGCGGGTCGTCAGCGCGCCTCCCGTCCGACGGTGACCGGTCCCGGCACCTCGAACGGCCCCGAGCAGGCCGCCTCGGTCGGCCGGTCGTCGGGTCGGTCGGTCAGTCGGTCGGACCGAGCCGCAGCGGCTCGACCCGGCCGCCCTGGACCCGGACCACGAGGTCGGCGGCCGCCCCCACGCTGAGCGGCGGGCGCAGCCCGAGCACCGACGCCGCACGCGCGGAGGACGCGCGGACGGCGGGTGGCAGTCGGTCCGGACGACCGTCGACGAACCGGGCCACGGCGTCGGCGACCGTGATCGTGCTCCCGGCCAACGAGGAGCCGTCCGCGAGCCGGGCGACTCCGTCCGAGACCACGACCTCCGAGCCGGCGATCCGGTAGCGGCCGTCGGCGCAGCCGGTCGCCGCCATGGCGTCCGACACGAGCACGAGCCGGTCACCGACGGCGCCGTGCACCAGGTCGACGGTCACCGGATCGAGGTGGTGGCCGTCCACGATGCACTCCACCGTGAGCCGCTCGTCCGTCAACGCGACGCCGACCGGGCCCGGCGCACGGTGGTGCAGCGGGGGCATCCCGTTGAACAGGTGCGTGACGAGGGTCGCGCCGGCGTCCACCGCGGCGCGCACCTGGTCGGCGTCGGCGTCGGTGTGGCCGACCGCGACGACGATGCCCGACGCGACCAGTCGGCGGACGGCGTCGAGCGCGCCCGGGAGCTCGGGCGCAAGGGTGACGATCCGGAGCGCTGCGCCGCCGGCGTCCACGAACAGGTCGACCTCGTCCGGGGTCGGCGGGTGGAGCAGCCCGGCAGCGTGCGCACCCCGTCGGGCCGCAGCGAGCCAGGGCCCCTCGAGGTGCAGTCCGGCGAACGTGCCGTCGTCGACGAGCGGCCGGAGGCGGTGCAGGGCGGCGACCGTGTCCGGCACCGTGCCCGTCGCGATCGACGCCACCAGGCGTCCGGTCCCCCGAGCGGCGTGGTGGGCGGCGGCCGTTCGGGCGTCGGCGACCGAGCACGAGGCGAAGTCGTGCCCGAGAGCGCCGTGCGCGTGCAGGTCGACGAAGGCCGGCAGGACGGTGCCCGACGCCTCGACGACGCGCTCGTGTGCGGGGGCCGGACCGGTACCGACCGCGGCGACCCGACCACCGTCGACGGCGAGCCACGCGTCCGCCAGGTCGACCTCGGCGGTGACGATCCGTGGGGCACGGACGAGGACGGTCACGCGGTCACCGTGACGTTCGGGAGCGAACCGGTGCGCACCGATCCGACCCGCACCGGGTCGATCAGCTGCTGGCGCGCGAGCAGCACCGCGCCGATGGCACCGGCCGCGTCACCGTGCCGCGCACCCACGAGATCGGGGACCCTGACCCCGGTGAGTCGGTCCACCAGCGCGGAACGCAACGGATCGAAGAGCAGCGGTCCGGACTGCGCGAGGCCGCCGCCGACGATCAGGGTGTGGCAGCCGGCCACGGCGGTCAACCACGCCAGGGAGTCGGCGAGCACCTCGACGCAGTCGTCCCACGCCCGCCGAGCCACCGGGTCGTCCGCCACGACGCGGAGCATCGCGTCGTGGGCACTCGGAGCACCACTGCGTCGCGCGACGGCCCCGGCCGAGGCGACCTCCTCGACCCGGAGACCCGCATGTGCACCGTCCCGGATCCGGACCTGGCCGATCTCCCCCGCCCAGCCACCGCCAGGGACCACCCGGCCGTCGACCACCAGGGCGCTCGCCAGACCGGTACCGACGGGGACGAAGGCGACCGTGCCACTGCCGAGCGCGGCGGCGGGGTCAGCGGCGGGTGCAGCCGCGTGGACCTCGGCGAGCGCTCCGGCCCGGACGTCGTGGCCGAAGGCGAGCGGGACGGCGCCGACCCCCGCGGCGCGCAGGGCCTCGGTGACGCGGGCACGGACCGGCACGTCCCGCCAGCCCAGGTTCACGGAGAGCACCGAACGACCCGCGTCCTCGTCGACGACCCCGGGGACGACCAGCCCGATCGCCCCGAGGTCGGTCCCGTGCTGCCGCGCCGCTGTCCGTGCCCGCTGCCCCAGCGCCGCGACGACCTCGGCCAGCGCGGTGGCCTCGGCGTCGTCCCGCGGGGTGGGGACGCGCTGCTCCTCGAGCACCCGCCCGTCGTCGGCGACCAGGCGCACCTTCACGCTCGTGCCGCCGACGTCGATGCCGAGCACTGCGCCGTGAGCGGTCATCCCGAGCCCTCCGATCGTGCCGACCAACACTGATCGGACGCCGTCAGCCTGCCGATCGATCATGATCAGTGCAAACAACGCGCAGCAATTCCGCTCACATCGCCGTATGACACCGCCCGTAGGATGACGCCATGACCCCGCAGCAGAGGCTCAACGCGCTCCTCGAGCTGGTGAGCGACCGCGGGAACGTCTCCATCGCCGAGATCGGCGAGGCGCTGGGCATCTCCGCTGCGACCGCACGGCGCGACCTCGCGACGCTGGCCGACCAGCGACTCGTCACCCGCACGCACGGCGGTGCCGCGGCGCTCGGGGCCGGGTACGAGCTGCCCCTGCAGTACAAGATCGCCCGACAGGCCGAGGCGAAGACCGCCATCGCCCGCGCGACCGCTGCGCTCGTCTCGCCGGGGGACACGGTCGGCCTGAACGGTGGGACGACGACGACCGAGGTGGCGCGCGAGCTCGGCAAGAGCGAACGCTTCATCCGGGCCGACGGCGAGTGCGGGATCACGATCGTCACGAACGCGCTGAACATCGGGTACGAGCTGTCGGTCCGCGCCAACGTCAAGATCGTCGTGACCGGCGGCGTGGCCCGGCGGCAGTCGTACGAGCTCATCGGTCCGACCGTGCGGGACACGCTCGACGGCTTCGCGCTCGACGTCGTCGTGCTCGGCGTCGACGGGCTGACCGGTCAGTACGGTGCGACGACGATGCACGAGGGCGAGGCCGAGGTCAGTCGGCACTTCGCGTCGGTCGGCCGCCGCGTCGTGGTGGTCGCCGACTCGACGAAGATCGAGCGCGCCACCTTCGCGCGCATCTGCCCGCTCGAGCGCATCGACGTGCTCGTCACGGACCAGGCGGTGCCGACCCCGTTCGCCGCGGAGCTGGCGTCCGCCGGCGTGGAGCTCGTCGTCGCGAGCTGACCCGCGGGGCCGCCCCCGGCGATCCCGCGGTCACGGCTGCGGTCGTCCGTCGCCCTGCCGCGAGCGTCGGCGTCCCGACGTTGCCGGCGTGTAACAACCTCGGATGCACGCTTCCGTGATCGAGCCGTGCGTGCTTATTGTGCACTCATGATCGATTTGGCATCATTGCCGTCACAATCACGCAAGGGAGCGAGATGATCACCACGAGCACACGACTGCTCCGGGTCGCCGTCGTCGGCATCGGCCAGCGATCGGCCATCGCCGACCACGTGGCTGCCGCAGGCCTGGACGCCGACGGGGTGGACGCGCGGATCACGGCCGCAGCCGACACCACCGCCGAGGGACGCGAACGGGCCGCCGCACACTGGCCGGAGGCCGAGGTGGTGCCCGGCCACCGGGCCCTGATCGGCACGGACGGCGCACCGAACCTCGTGGACGCGGCGATCGTCACCACCCCGGACTGGACCCACGCCGAGATCGCGATCGACCTGCTCCGCGCCGGCATCGCCGTCTACCTCGAGAAGCCCCTCGCCATCACCGTCGAGGACGCCGACGCCGTCCTGGACGCGGCTGCCGAGACCGGTACGCCCCTGTACGTCGGCCACAACTTCCGGCACGCAGCCGTCGTCCGCCTCATGCGCGACGTCATCGCCCGCGGGGAGATCGGCGAGGTGAAGGCCGTCTGGGTCCGTCACTTCGTCGGCAACGGCGGCGACTACTACTTCAAGGACTGGCACGCCGACCGCAGCCGCGTGAACTCGCTCCTGCTGCAGAAGGCGAGCCACGACCTCGACGTCGTGCACGCCCTCGCCGGCGCGTACACCAGCCGGGTCGTCGGGATGGGGTCGCTCTCCGTGTACGGCGACGTCACCGACCGGCGCGACCGCAGCGACGAACTCATGACCGACTGGTTCTCGTTCGACAACTGGCCGCCCGCCGAGCAGACCGGCCTCAACCCCGTCGTCGACGTCGAGGACGTCTCGATGGTGATGATGACGCTCGAGAACGGCGTGCAGGCGAGCTACGAGCAGTGCCACTTCACGCCCGACTACTGGCGGAACTACACCGTGATCGGAACCCACGGCCGCCTCGAGAACATCGGGGACACCGGCGGCGGGGTCGTCAAGGTGTGGAACCACCGCCGCAACTGGGACGTCGCCGGTGACGTCGAGTACCCGATCGACGGCGTCGAGGACGGCCACGCCGACGCCGACCTCCTCACCATGACCGAGTTCCTCCGCTCCGTCGCCCTCGGCGAGCCGACGACCCTGTCCCCGATCGCGGCTCGCGCCGCGGTCGCCGCGGGAGCGCTCGCGACGCGTTCCCTGCGGAACGGCTCCGTCCCGCTCGACGTGCCGCCCCTCCCCGAAGCCACCATCCGTCACTTCACGGCCGCAACCGGCCACGACGACCCCTCCGGAAGGAACACCCGATGACCCTCCCCTCCCCCCGTCACGGCCGCGGTCGCCGCCGTGCCCTGCTCGGTCTCGCTGCTGCGGTCAGCGCCGTCGCCCTCCTGACGGGGTGCAGCAGCGCGTCGTCCGCCGGTTCCGACTCCGGGACGGGCACGGTCGCGAAGGACACGAAGGCCGACCTGACCTACGCCGTCTGGGACCAGAACCAGGTCGACGCGATCAAGGCGAACATCAAGGGCTTCAACGAGGAGTACCCGGACATCACGGTCAACGTGGACGTGACACCCTTCGCCAACTACTTCACGAAGCTGCAGACGCAGGGTTCCAGCGACACGCTGCCCGACCTGTTCTGGATGAACGGCCCGAACTTCCAGCTCTACGCGGCCAACGGCAAGCTCGCGCCGATCACCGGCGCGGTGGAGTCGGGCGCGATCGATCCGTCGAAGTACTCGAAGGCGCTCGACGACCTGTACACCTACGACGGGACGCAGTACGGCGTGCCGAAGGACTTCGACACCATCGGCGTCTGGGTGAACAAGGCGCTGTTCGAGAAGGCCGGCATGCCGCTGCCGTCGAAGGACTGGACCTGGCAGGACTTCCAGGACACCGCCGCCGAACTGTCGCAGAAGCTGAAGAGCGACGGCGCGTACGGCGCCGCCGGCGGCATGGACGGCCAGACCACCTACTACGACACGATCTTCCAGGCCGGCGGGTCCGTGGTCGACGACGGGAAGTCGGAGTACGACACGAAGGCCGCGCAGGAGGGCATCCGGTTCTGGACCGACCTGATCGGCTCCGGCGCCTCGCCGTCGATCAAGCAGCTGACCGACACCACGGCGGACCAGTGGTTCACCTCCGGCAAGCTCGCGATGTACCAGGGCGGGAGCTGGTTCCGGTCGGCGCTCATCGGCACCGACCTGGAGCAGGACGTCGTCGTCTACCCGCTGCCGAAGGGCAAGGAGCAGGCGACCGTGATCCACGGTGTCTCGAACGTCGTCGCCGAGGGGTCGAAGAACAAGGCGGCCGCCCAGGCACTGCAGGCGTACCTGGCGAGCAAGCCGGCCCAGCAGCAGCAGGGTGACATGGGCGCGGTCATCCCGGCCTACGAGGGCACGCAGGACGCCTTCACGAAGACGATGCCCGACGCGGACCTGCAGGTCTTCCTCGACGCGGTCGACTACGCGAAGCCGCTCCCGGTGTCGAAGAACACCGCCGCGTGGAACACCCTCGAGACGAACCTCCTGCCGAGCGCCTTCGACGGGTCGCGACCCGTCGACCAGGTGACGGCGCAGCTGGCGGAGGAGATGGACGCCGCGCTCGCCAAGGAGTGACCGTCACGCCGATCGGTCGGGTCCGCCCGGCCGATCGGCGCCGTCCGTCCCACCGGACACCCGCACCCGCACCCCTCGATCCGCCCGCCCGGCGTAGGAGCGACCCGATGACCACCACCACCCGGCAGACGAGGGCGACCCGCCCGCCGTCCCGACCTCACCACGACGAGCGGCCCAGGCCGACCCGTGCCTCCCGCACCGACGGCATCTGGCCGTGGCTGTTCGTGCTCCCGCTGCTGATCGGCGTCGGCACGTTCTTCATCTGGCCGATCCTGCAGACCTTCTGGTACTCGTTCACGAGCTGGGGTGTGTTCGGCGGCGCCACCTTCACCGGGCTCGCGAACTACACCCGCCTGCTGTCCGACCCGCAGCTGTACCAGTCGCTCGTCAACACGATCGTCTACACGGTGATCGTCCTGCTCGGCATCCCGATCGCGGTCTGGCTCGCGAGCCTCCTCAACACCCCGGGCCTGCGGTTCGCCCAGTTCTACCGCGTGCTCTTCTTCCTGCCCTACGTGGCGATGCCCGCGGCGATCGCCCTGGTGTGGCGCATCATGTTCAACGGCGACTTCGGCATCGTGAACTGGTTCCTCGGACGCTTCGGCATCGACGGCCCGTACTGGATCTCGACCCCGGGCTTCGCGCTCGTCGCGGTGTCGCTCGTCGGCCTGTGGTCCTCGCTCGGCTTCTCGATGATCATCCTCGGCGCGGGGCTCAAGGACATCCCGCCCGAGCTGTACGAGGCCGCCGAGCTCGACGGCGCGAGCCGCTGGCGCCAGTTCCGCTCGCTCACCGTGCCGCTGCTGACGCCGAGCATCTTCTTCGTGCTCGTGGTCACCACGATCTCGAGCTTCCAGCTGTTCGACCTGCTCTACGCCATCCTCGGTTCCACCAACCCGGTCATCCCGAAGACGATGTCGCTCGTCTTCTACTTCTACAACGCCGGGTTCATCGACAACGACAAGGGCTTCGCGGCTGCGATCGCGATGGTGATCTTCGTGCTCATCGGCATCATCACCGTCGTGCAGTTCCGGGTCCAGCGGAAGTGGGTCCAGTCATGACCGGCACCGTCGACGCACGCGGCAGCAGGGTCGCGGCAGCCACGAGGGCGGCGGGCCGCACCCGCGCGACGACCGCCGCACGTCCCGGTCGCCGCGGCGGCAGCCGCTGGTGGATCCACGTGGTGCTCGGCATCGGCGGGTTCGTCATGGCGTTCCCGTTCCTCTGGCAGATCGTGATGGCGCTGTCCACGAACGCGCAGGTCACCTCGCCGACGCCGACCTTCTGGCCGGGCGAGCTGCAGTGGGGGAACTTCGCCCGGGTCTTCGAGCGGCTCCCCTTCCTCGACCAGCTGGCGACCTCGATCTGGGTGACCCTGATCCGCACCCTGGCGCAGATCGTGCTGTGCACCCTGGCGGGCTACGCGTTCGCCCGGATGCGGTTCCGCGGACGCGCGATCATCCTCGGCATCGTGCTGTCGATCCTGCTGGTGCCGTCGCAGGTCTACCTCATCTCGCAGTACCAGATCGTGCAGGGCCTCGGGTGGCTGGACACCCTGGCCGGCATCGTCGCGCCCGGGCTGTTCAGTGCCTTCGGCACGTTCCTGATGCGGACGGCGTTCCTGAACATGCCCGCCGAACTCGAGGAGGCCGCACGCATGGACGGCGCGAACCCGTTCCAGACCTTCTGGCGGATCATGCTGCCGCTCGCGCGCCCGTCGATCAGCGTGCTCGCGATCACGACGGTGCTCTGGTCGTGGAACGAGCTGCTCTGGCCGCTGGTGGTGTCCACCCGTGCCGAGGACATGCCGCTCGCCGCCGGGCTCGCGACGCTCTCCAGCGACCGCACCATCGACTACCCGCTGCTCATGGCGGCGAGCCTGATGGCGATGGCACCCGTCCTGGTCCTGTTCATCGTGCTGCAGCGGCGGGTGATCGACGGACTCGCGTCCTCCGGCCTGAAGTGAACGGCGGCCGCGACGGCCACCGGACGAAGCGCCCCTCGGGATCCGAGGGGCGCTTCGCCGTTTACGACGAGCGTCCGGACGGGAGGCACGGTGCCGGACCGCCCCGCGCCTCCGGACCGGCGGTACGCACGACGGGAGGCACGGTGCCGGACCGCCCTGTGCCTCCAGGCCGGCGGTACGCACGACGGGAGGCACGGTGCCGGACCGCCCCGCGTTTCCACACCGGCGGTACGCACGACGGGAGGCACGGTGCCGTGGGCACCGTGCCTCCTGTGAGCTGCGTCCCGCTTCAGCCCTTCAGGCCGGCCGACGCCATCGTCGCGACGAACTGCTTCTGCGCCACCAGGAACAGCAGGATGAGCGGCAGGGTCGCGACCACGTTGCCGGCCATCAGCAGCGACCAGTCGGTCCGCCGCGCCCCCTGGAAGTTGGTCAGACCGAGCTGCAGGGTGAACGAGTCCGCGTCGTTGATCGCGACGAGCGGCCAGACCAGGTCGTTCCACGACCCGAGCAGGGTGAAGATCGCGAGCGTCGCGAGCGCCGGACGCGCGAGCGGCAGGACGATCCGGAAGAAGACCTGCAGGCGGGTGCAGCCGTCGATCTGACCGGCCTCCTCGAGCTCGGCGGGCAGGGACAGGAAGAACTGCCGCATCAGGAAGATGCCGAACGCGGACGCGAGCCAGGGCACGATCGCCGCACCGAGGCTGTCCACGAGGTGCAGCCGAGCGAACATCACGTAGGTCGGGATCATCAGGAGCTGCGAGGGGATCATGATCGTTGCGAGGATCGCCAGGAACCCGAACGTCCGGCCAGGGAACCGCAGCCGCGCGAAGCCGTAGCCGGCCAGCGAGCAGAGGACGAGGTGCGAGACGATCGCCGACGCCGACACGATGACCGTGTTGAGGAGCCAGTGCAGGATGTCCGACTCCGCGAACAGGCGCGAGTAGCCCGAGAACGTGAACTGCGTCGGCAGGAACGACGGCGGGAACCTGTTGATCTCCGACGCCGGTTCGAGCGAGGTGAGGAACATCTCGACGAACGGCAGCAGGAACAGGAGTGCCACCGGTGCGAGCAGGAGGTGCCACGGGCTGAACGGCAGGCGACGTCGACGGCGGGGCGCGGTGCGCGCGGCGGGAGCCGCGACGGCGGCCGACCGGTTCGGGGTCTCGAGTACGCGGGTCTCGACGGTCATCGTGACGCCTTCCTTCCGGCTCGGCGCTGCACGACCGTGACGATCACGGTCGCGGTGAGGGTGACGAAGAACATGCCGTAGGCGATGGCCGACCCGTAGCCGAACTGCAGGTTCTGGAAGGCCGTCTTCCACAGGTAGTAGACGATCGTCTGCGTGGCGTCGAGCGGTCCGCCTCGGGTGGTCGCGTAGACGAGGTCGAAGAGCTGCACGGCCTGCAGGGTCTGGTAGATCCCGACGAACGCCGTGACCGGTGCCAGCTGTGGCCACACCACGCGCCAGAACGTCTGCCAGTTGTTCGCACCGTCGATGCGCGCTGCCTCGAGCACGTCGCCCGGGACGTCCTGCAGCGCTGCGAGGTAGATGACGGTCGTGAAGGCCGCCTGCCCCCACAGGGACATGATGACGATCACCACCATCGCCTCGGAGCGGTCCTCGAGCCAGCCCTGCGGCGGGACGTGCAGCACGCGGAGGACGTTGTTGACGACGCCGAACTGCGGGCTGAACAGGTAGGTGGTCAGGATGCCGGTCGCGGCGGCGGACGCCACGAACGGCACGAAGATCGCCGTTCGGTACAGCCCGATGAACCGGATGCGCCGGTTCAGGGCGACGGCCAGGGCGAGCCCGAGCAGCAGGGACGCGGGGACGAACAGCACCGTGTACAGCAGGGTGTGCACGGCAGCCGCTAGCGCACTCGCGTCGGTCGCCAGGTCCTGGTAGTTCTCGATGCCGGCGAACGACGGCGGGCTGAAGCCGTCCCAGCGCTGGAACGAGAGCACGAGCGCCCAGACGCCGGGGAAGATCGTGAGGCCGAGCACGACCGCCAGGGCCGGGGCGACGAAGCCCCAGCCGGCGAGGCCCTCGCGGGCAGCTGCGGACCGGCGTCGGCGCCCGGGTCGAGGCGCCTCGGTGTCGGTGGTCGGACGGGTGCGGAGTGCGGGAGTGGTCACGGGGCCTCCTAGCCCTGACGGAGTGCCTTGTCGGCGACGACGGTCGCCTGCCGGAGCGCCTCGGCCGGTTCGCCCTCGCCCTGCAGCACGCGGGACACCGCGTCGCCGAAGGCCTCGGACAGGCCGTTGTAGCCGGGCAGGGTCGGACGGACCTGCTTCGCGTTCGCGGAGTTCGCCTGGATGACGTCGAGTCCGGGCAGGGCTGCGACCTGCTTCCGGAAGGCCGGGCTGTCGGCCTCGCTCGACCGCAGCGGCAGGTTGCCGACCGCGACGTTGAACCGTTCGTCCTGCGCGGGCGCGGTCAGCCACTTCGTGAAGTCCTTCGCCCAGTACGCGCGGTTCACGTCGTGGTTGTCGAAGAGGGTCCAGAGATCGGGCCCGGACACCGTCTGGTGGTCGCCGTCCGTCCCCGGGAGCCGCACGACGCCGTACGAGGTGCCTGCGGTCTTCAGGGCGGAGAGCTCCCACGGGCCGGAGGTGATCATGCCGACGCGGTCGCTCTCGAACAGCTGCGCGAACTTCGTGTCCGTCTGGTCGAGGTAGACGCTCCGGTCCGTGACGGCCATCGACCGCATGAACGACAGGGCGTCGACGCCGGCCTCCGAGTCGAACGCTGCGTGCTCGCCGTCCTCGGACAGGATCGAGCCGCCGTTCTGCCAGAGGTGCGGCCACATCTGCCAGGTGGTCTCCTCGCTGCCGGACACCGAGTAGCCGTAGCCGAAGGTCTGGCTGTCCCGGTCCGTCAAGGCCTTCGCGGCGCGACGGAAGTCCGACCAGTCCCAGTCCGCCGTCGGGTACGGCTCGCCGGCGGCGTCGAAGACCGTCTTGTTGTAGAAGAGCGAGATGTTGTCGACGACCGCGGGGAAGCCGATCACCTTCCGCCCGGTCGGCTGCGCGGTCCCGCGGGCCGCCGGAGAGAACTCGTCCCAGTGGGTGTCCGGGTCCTCGGCCTCGGCGCGCAGGTCGAGCGTCCGTCCGGACCGTTCGAGCTGGCTCGCCCACGACCCGAAGGTGTACGAGATGTCGGGTGAGTCGTTCCCGGCGAACGAGGCCGCGAGCTTCTGGAGCAGCTCGTCGGTCGACGACGCCCCGGAGGACATGTCGATCGTCACGTTCGGGTGTGCGTCCTCGTACTCGTCGACGAGCCCCTGCAGGAGCTTCGCCGCCTCGTCGCTCTGGCCCGACCACATGGTGAGGCGGACGGGCGCCGCGGTGTCGAGGACGGTGGCACCCTGCGGTGCGCAGCCGGTGAGGACCGTGGCGGCGACCGCGATCGCGACGGCGAGCGCCGTACGTGCGGACCGTCGTGCGGTCGGGCGGCGGGCGGAGCGGGTACTGCTGCCGGTGCGGGTGCGGGTCCGTGTCACTGTGGACTCCTTCGTCGTCAGTGGTGCGTCGTCGGCGGTCGGCCGGGTCAGATCCCGCGAGCGGGGATCGTCGCGCGCAGCGGTTCCGGAAGCAGGTCACCGTGCGCGACCACGAGGTCGTTGCACAGCTCCCAGATCTGCTCGGGCGTGAGCGTCGAGGACGCGTTCGGGTCCATGAGCACCGCCTGCCGGACCGCGATGGGGTCACCGGTCCGCGCGGCGTGCACCGTGAGCTCGTTCACGGAGACGTACGAGCGGTTCAGCGCCGCAGCCTGGACCGGGAGTGCCCCCATCGGGATCGGGGCGATGCCGTCGGCTCCGACCGTGGCCGGGACCTCGACGACGCACCCGTCCGGCAGGTTGTCGATCAGGCCCGCGTTCGGCACGTTCGCGTGGATCTCGCGCTCGGTACCGGTCACCAGTGAGTGGATGACCTGCGGGGCGTACTCCGACGCGCCCTCCTCGAGCTGCACCGGTCGACCGGCCGCCAGGTCGCGCTCGGCCGCCTCGAACTCCGCGACGTTGTCCTCGGAGATGCCGACGTACTCGAGCGGACGCAGGCGGAAGCGGTCCACCTGCTCCGGCGAGCGGAGGAACCACGACAGGTACTCGGACGAGTGCTCGCTCGTCTCCGTCGGGTAGAAGCCGATCCGCTTGAAGATCTCCACCCGGACCCGGCGTTCGAGCTCGGGGTCCTGCCGGATGCGCTCGCGGAGCCGGGGGTACAGGTCCTCGCCCTCGTGCGTCCACTCGAGCAGCCACGACTGGTGGTTGACGCCCGCCGCACGGAACCGGGTCTGTCCGACGTCGAGGCCGACGAGCTCGGCGAGGTCGTGCGCGGTCCAGTAGACGCTGTGGCAGAGCCCGAGCGCGGTGATGTCCGGCGCGACGGTGTTCGCCCACCAGATGTTCATCGCCATCGGGTTCGTGTAGTTGAGCAGGACCGCGTCCGGGGCGACCTCGCGCATGTCCGCGGTCAGCTCGGTGAGGAACGGGAAGGTCCGGAGTGCCCGGAACACGCCGCCGACACCGGTGGTGTCGCCGATCGTCTGGTGCAGGCCGTACCGCTCCGGGATCTCGAGGTCGGTCCGGGTCGCCGCGATCCCGCCGATCTGCACCATGTCGACGACGAAGTCGGCGTCGGCGAGGGCGCGACGGCGGTCGGTCGTCGCCGTGACGGTGACCGGACGCCCGAGGCGCTCGCTCACCTGGTGGGCGGTGGCCTCGGCGACGGCGAGGCGGCGCTCGTCGACGTCGAACAGCCGGAGGTCCAGCTCGGGGAGGTCGTCGTAGCGGAGGAGGTCGGCGAGCAGCTGTCGGGTGAAGACGACGCTGCCGGCGCCGACGAACACGATGCGGGTCACGGGAAGCCCTTCGTTCGGGGTACCGCCGAGGGTCGGCGGACGGAACCACCTGCGGTGGCAGAAGGCACGGAGGGGTGGGAGGGCGCGCTTCCCGACACGGTTCCCTGCGGTGCGCGGCCTCGACGGGGTTCGCCGGCCGGGCCCCACGGTAGGGGGCGCTGGCCACGACCACCACGCGACCTGGTGAACCGCGCAGGACGGATGCGCGTTCGGACGTCGGCCGCTCAGGCGATGAGGACCTCGACCCCCGCCGCGGCGATCTGCTCGAGCGCCTCCCGCGGGGCGTGCTCGTCGGTCACCAGGACGGACACGTCACCGATGTCGGCCATCCGCGCCATCGTCTGCCGTCCGACCTTCGACCCGTCGCACACGACGACCACCCGGTCGGCGTGCGTCACCATCACGCCGTTCGTCCGCGCCTCGGTGTCGTCGTGCGTCGTGACGCCGCCGGCGGCGCTGATGCCGTCCGTGCCGAGGAACGCCGTCGTCACCTTGAACGCGGAGAACGCCGCCTCGGCCAGGGGTCCGACCGCCTCGAGCGAGGTCGCGCGGAGCGTCCCACCGGTCAGGATCGTCTTCACCCGGGGGCTGCGCGAGACCTCCAGCGCGATCGTGACGGCGTTCGTGATCACGGTGAGGCCGTTCCGGTCGCCGAGTGCCCGGACGACCTCCATCGTCGTGGTCCCGCCGCTGACCGCGACGGCCTGGCGTCCGGACGGCAGGAGTCGTGCGGCGAGCCGACCGACCGCGCGCTTGGCGGCGTCGGCCTCGGACGCCCGCATCACGACCGGCAACTCGGGGAGCACGCCGACGGCCTCGACCCGGCCGTAGCTGCGACGGACGAGTCCACGCGCCTCGAGCTCGCTGAGGTCGCGCCGGACCGTGGCCGCGGAGACACCGCAGGCGCGGATGAGCTCGTCCGTCGTCGTCGAGCCCTGCTCGCGCACCCGCTCGAGGATGTCCCGCATGCGGTCCCGCCGCTTGCGGCCGACGTCCGGAGAGTCGTTGTCCATGGACCCATCATGCGCCAGAACGATCACTGCGAATGACCGGAGTGATCGTTACGGCAGCGGAACTGATCGGTCGTTGCCGACACTGAGACCGGACGCGGCGCCGCACGGTGCCGCGTCGGCAGCGCCGCCGACCGCGGCGCACGCACCAGGAGAACCACGTGAACCCCATCACTGCGCTCGTCGCTCGCCACCGTGCCGGATCCGGTGAGGGCATGTACTCGGTCTGCTCGGCGAACCCCTACGTGCTGCGGGCCTCGATGCGCCAGGCGCTCGAGGACGACGCGCCCCTGCTCGTCGAGGCGACCTCGAACCAGGTCGACCAGTTCGGCGGCTACACCGGCATGACCCCGGAGGACTTCCGCGCGGCGGTGCTCGACCTCGCCGAGACCGAGGGCTTCCCGGCCGACCGGTTGATCCTCGGCGGGGACCACCTCGGCCCGAACACGTGGCAGGACCGCCCGGCTGCCGAGGCCATGCCGCTCGCCGTCGACCTCGTCCGCGCGTACGTCGCCGCCGGCTACACGAAGATCCACCTCGACTGCAGCATGCCGCTGCAGGGCGAGACCGCTCCGCTGACCGACGCGGTCGTCGCCGAGCGGGCCGCGGTGCTGCTCGCCGCCGCGGAGGCCGCCGCCACCGACGCCGGGATCGACCGCGACGGCATCGTCTACGTCATCGGCACCGAGGTCCCGACCCCCGGCGGGGCGAAGGAGACGCTCCACGACCTCGTGCCGACCCCGGCTACGGCTGCGGTCGGCACGCTCGACGTGCACCGCGCCGCGTTCGCGCGCGCCGGGCTCGCCGACGTCTGGCCGCGCGTCGTCGCCCTCGTCGTGCAGCCCGCGGTGGAGTTCGACCACCTGCAGGTCATCGACTACGTCCCGGAGGCCACGGCCGCCCTGCAGGAGGTCATCGAGGCGACGCCCGGGCTCGTGTACGAGGCGCACTCGACCGACTACCAGACGCCCGAGGCGCTCCGTGCCCTGGTCGACGACCACTGGGCGGTGCTCAAGGTCGGTCCCGGTCTGACCTTCGGACTCCGCGAGGGCCTGTTCGCCCTCGACGCCCTCGAGTCGGAGCTCGTGCCGGAGGGCTCCGCCACCGACCTGCGTGGCGTGGTCGAGCGCCGCATGCTCGCGGAGCCGGGTCGGTGGGAGCGCTACTACGAGGGCGACGAGCACGAGCAGCGCATCGCCCGCACCTACAGCTACAGCGACCGCATGCGCTACTACTGGCCGGACCCGGAGATCACCGCCGCGACCGAGGCGCTCCTGCGGAGCCTCGACGAGGTCGGCATCCCGCTGCCCCTGCTGAGCCAGCACCTGCCCCTGCAGTACGAGCGGGTCCGCGAGGGCCTGCTGCCGAACCGCGCCGAGGACATCGTGCTCGACCGGGTCCGCGACGTCCTGCGCCCGTACTCCGCAGCCGTCGCCCCGCGCGAGCGTCTCGCCGACGCGGTCGCCACCACCACCAGCAAGGAGTCCCTGTGACCACGACCGCCCCCGTCCGCGCCGATGAGACCGCGACCCACCGCGAGATCCTGCAGCAGCCCGACAGCTGGCAGCGCCTCGTCGCGTCGCTCGACGACCGCCGTGCCGAGCTCGACGCCTTCCTGCAGCCGCTGCTCGCCGACCCGGAGCTGCGCATCGTGCTCACCGGGGCCGGCACCTCGGCCTTCGTCGGGGACATCGCGAGCGTCGACCTGCGCCGGCACCTCGGCCGTCGCGTCGAGTCGATCGCCACGACCGACGTCGTCGCCGACCCGCACGGGTCGCTCGGTGCTCCGGGCCGTGTGCTCCTGGTCTCCTTCGCCCGCTCGGGGAACAGCCCGGAGAGCGTCGCGGCGACCCGGGTCGTCGACGACGTCGCGCCGGACACGCACCACCTGGTCGTCACGTGCGACCCCTCGGGATCCCTCGCCCGCGAGCACCGTGGGCAGGACCGGTCCTTCGTCCTCGAGATGCCGCCGGAGACGAACGACACCGGCTTCGCGATGACGTCGAGCTTCTCCACGATGCTGCTGGCCGTGCTCCTGGCCTTCCGGCCGGAGCTCGCGTCCGGCACCGGCGCGCTGGTCGCGGCGGCACGGACGATCGCCGGCCTGGAGGCGCGGATCGCCTCGCTCGCGGAGGGCACCGAACGCGTCGTCTACCTGGGCAGCGGTGCGCTGCAGGGCCTGGCCCGCGAGTCGGCACTGAAGCTGCTCGAGCTCACCGCCGGCGGGGTCGTGTCGTTCTTCGACACTCCGCTCGGCTTCCGGCACGGTCCGAAGGCCGTCGCGGGTACGCACACCCTGGTGATCGTCTACGGCTCGGCCGACCCGTACACGGCGCGGTACGACGCGGACATCCTCCGCGAGCTCCGCGGGGACGGGGCCGTCCGGGTCGTCTCGGTCGGCGGCGACGCGGACGACGAGCGTTCCTTCCCGCTCGACGACCTGGCGGGCCTCGACGACGCACTCCGCAGTGTCGCCCTGGTCGGCTTCGCCCAGCTCCTCGCCCTCGCGACGTCGGTCGCACACGGCTGCACGCCGGACAACCCGTTCCCGGGCGGCACGGTCAACCGCGTCGTGCAGGGCGTGACCATCCACGACCACCGCGAGGGAGCGGTACGGCCATGACCGTCTTCCTCGGCATGGACGGCGGCGGCACCAAGACCGCGTTCCTGCTCACCGACGGCGAGGGCACCACGCTCGCCGAGTCGCGGCAGCCGACCTGTTCCTGGTTCGACGCGGGGACCGGGCTCGTCGGCGACGTCGTCCGTGCGGGAGTCGACGCGGTGACCGCGGCGGCCGGCATCACCCCGGCGGACATCACCTCCGCGTACTTCGGCATCCCCGGACACGGGGAGTCGAGTCGGGACACCCCCGTGCTCGACGCCCTCCCCGCGTCGGTGCTCGGACACGACCGGTACTCCTGCGGCAACGACATGCTCGGCGGCTGGGCCGGCTCCCTGGCCGGTCGTGACGGCGTGAACGTCATCGCCGGCACCGGCTCGATGGCCTACGGCGAGCGCGACGGCAGCGCCCACCGCGTCGGTGGCTGGAGCGAGGTGTTCGGCGACGAGGGCTCCGCGTACTGGGTCGCCGTGCAGGGGCTCAACGCGTTCTCGCGGATGGCGGACGGCCGGCTCCCCCGGGGCCCGCTGCACGCACTCGTGCGTGAGCGGGTCGGGGTGACCGAGGACCTCGACCTGATCGGCGTCGTCATGGAGGAGTGGGGGGCGGACCGCGGCACCGTCGCCGACCTGGCGAAGGTGGTCGTCGCGGCCGCCGACGCCGGCGACGCGGCCGCCGCCGACGTCCTGCGCCGTGCCGCGGCCGAACTCACGACCCTCGTCGTCACGACCGTCCGCGCGCTCGACTTCCCCGCGGACGAGCCCGTACCCGTGTCGTACTCGGGCGGGCTCTTCCGGGCGCCGCTGGTCCGCGAGGAGTTCGCCGCCGCCTTGCACGCGCAGGACGCGACCCTCGAGCTCGTCGAGCCCCGCCACGACCCGACCGTCGGCAGCGTCCTGGTCGCGATGCGCCGGGCCGGAGCACCGATCCCCGAGCGGTTCGCGGCGGACGTGCTCGCGGCGACCAGCTCCAGCGCCGCCGCACGCTGACACCGCGCACCGACACCACGCACCGACACCACGCACCGACACCACGAGGAGCCCCGCAGTTGCAGTTCACGTTCGAGTTCGACGGCCTCCGGGTCCCCGCGAACGTCTCCGGAGCACCCCGTCGAACGGCGGACGGGTGGATCGTCCCGGCGGGTCCCGTCGCGCTGCTCCACCCGTTCGGTGCCGCAGCCGAGTTCTACCGGCACGGCTGGAACTCGTGGAGCCCGAGCGGGTGGACGCGTGTCGACGGCGACACCATCGGCATCAAGGACAGCCCCGAACGGCTGCTCACCGCCGACGACGCAGCGAACGAGACACCGCACGCGCACTCCGGCAGCGCCGTGGGCGCGGTGACCGGTCCGGACGGCGGCACGCTGCTCGTCGGGGCGCTCGGCCTCGGCACCCCGCGGGTCGGCGCCGACGGCAACGTCCTGTGGGCTCGGAGCGAGCACGACGACGCGGAGTGGTTCGTCGCGTACGGCGCCGAGCAGGACGTCTTCGCCGCCTACGCCGACCGGGTCACCGAGCGGCTCGGCCGTCGGAGCGCCCGCGCCGGCACCGTGTGGAGCAGCTGGTACTCGTACTACGAGGACATCACCGAGGACCGGATCGCGCGTGCGGCCGCGGACCTCGAGGGGTACCCGGTCGACGTCTTCCAGATGGACGACGGGTGGGAGCCGGTCGTCGGCGACTGGACGGCCGGGCCGGACTTCCCGAGCGGGATGGCGGCGACCGCCCGGACCGTCGCGCGCCACGGCTTCCGCCCGGGCATCTGGCTCGCGCCGCTGATCGCGCTGCCCGGTTCGACGATCGCCACCGAGCGCCCCGACCTGCTCGTGGCCGGCGACGACGGCCGCCCGCTCGTCACCGGACACAACTGGGGATCGCACTACCACTCGCTCGACACGACGCACCCGGAGGTGCTCGACCACCTCCGCGGGGTCTTCGACCGGATCACCGCGGACGGCTACAGCTACCTGAAGCTCGACTTCATGTACGCCGGCGCCGTCGGCGGACACCGACACGTCGACCTGCCCCGCGAGCAGGTCTACCGTCGGGCGATCGAGCACGTCCGGACCACCGTCGGCGACGACGTGTACCTGCTCGGGTGCGGGGTCCCGATGATCCCCTCGGTCGGGGTGTTCGACGGCGCCCGCGTCGGCCCGGACGTCGCGCCGTTCTGGGACAACGCCGAACGGGTGGGCGACCCGTCCGGCGAGGGCGCCCGCAACGCGCTGGTCTCCTCGGTCAACCGGGTGTGGATGCGGCGGCTGTACGAGGTGGATCCCGACTCGGTCTACTTCCGGAGCGGACGGAACCTGCTCGGGCCGGACGAGCGTGGGGCGCTGCAGGACACCGCGGCGGTCCTCGGGTTCCGGTCGACGTCCGACCCCGTCGACTGGCTGCGGCCGGAGGAGCGTGCCGAGGCCGCGGACTGGCTCGGCGGGACCGCGGTGGTCGAGCAGCTCGGCCGGTACGTCTTCCGTGTCGACGACCGGGTGGTCGACCTCACCCCGTACGTCACCGGCGAGCGGGCGGTCGACGCAGCGTCGTTCATCGGCTGACCGACCGGCGTGCGGCCGGAACGGCTCCTGGCGGCCGTCGTCTCAGACGGTGACGACCACCTTGCCGGCGATCCGACCGGCCGCACCCTCGGCGTGCAGCGCCGGGAGCTCCGCCAGCGGGATGCGGCGGGTTACCTCGACGGTCAGCTGTCCTGCGTCGACGAGCCCGACGAGCTCGGCAAGTCGCTCGCGGTTCGGCAGGACGAACACCGTCGCGGCCCGGACGCCCCGGGTCGCGTCGTCCGGTGTCGCCATGAACGCCGTGGTGCTGACCACGGTCCCGCCGTCGCGGACCGCCGCGACGAGTGCCTCGAAGCGCTCCGGCTCGATCGGCGCGAGGTTGAGCAGCACGTCGACCGGTTCGTCGAGCGCCGCGAGGACGTCCGTCGTGGTGTGGTCGACGACCTGCTGGGCGCCTGCGGCGCGGACCGCGTCGGCGCTCCGCGGGCTCGCGGTGGCGACCACGTGCACACCGGCGCGGACCGCGAGCTGGACCGCGTACTTCCCGACCACACCGCCGGCGCCGTTGACCAGCACGCGCTGGCCCGCCTCGAGGTGACCCTCGTCGAACAGGGCCTGCCATGCGGTCAGCGCCACGGACGGCAGTGCCGCGGCGTCCGCCAGCGGGACGCTCGTCGGGGCGGTGACCAGTGCCTCCGCGGGCGAGACGACGTACTCGGCGGCACCGCCGTCGCGCTCCATCGGCAGGAACCCGACGACCGCGTCGCCGACGGCGAGGCCCTCGACGCCCGCGCCCAGCGCGGCGACCGTGCCGGAGACGTCGTAGCCGGGCACGTGCGGCAGCTGGACCGGGATCGGCAGGAACCCGCCGCGCATGCCGTTGTCGGCGGCGTTGTAGGCCGAGGCCGCGACCTGCACCAGGACCTCACCCGCACCGGGCTCGGGGCGCTCGACGTCCTCGATCCGCAGGACCTCCGGTCCGCCGACCTCGTGGAACCGGACCGCCTGCATCGTGTTCTCGTTCATGGTCTTCCCCTTCGTGACGTGCTTCGAATTCGAAGCGATGAGGCGACCGTACACCTACTTCGAGTTCGAAGCAACGGGTAGGATCGATCCATGATCACTCCCCCGTCGGCACTCACCCGGACCCAGCTCGACGCGTACCTGTCGTTCACCGAGGTCGCGGCGCTGCTCCGCCCCGCGGTCGAGCAGCAGCTCCGGGAGGCCGGCGAACTCAGCTACGTCCAGTTCCAGCTGCTGGCGCGGCTGGGCGATGCGCCGGACGGGCGGCTGCGGATGACGGACCTGGCGGACGGGGTCGTCTACAGCCGCAGTGGGCTGACGTACCAGGCGCAGGTGCTCGAGCAGCGCGGGCTCGTCACGCGGGGGCCGTCACCGGACGACGAGCGGAGCACCATCGTCTCCCTGACGGATGCCGGCCGTGACACCCTCGCGGCCGTCTTCCCCGGCCACATCGCGACCGTGCACGGGCTGCTGTTCGCGCAGATCAGCGATGACGACGCTTCGGCGCTGGCGGACGTCCTCGGGCGGGTCAGCGGGCACCTGCGGCAGCACCCGCCACGATCCGCTGGTCGAGGGCGGCGGAAGGCGACGCCGCCCACTGGTTGAGCGGCCAGGACAGCGCCAGCACCGTGACGACCGAGACGATCGCGACGAGTGGCACCCACCAGAAGCGCAGCCCCTTCCGGCGACGGGCGAGCCCGCCCCACAGCGGCAGCACGATGCTCGCACCCCCCGCGAGGAGGAAGCCGACGGAGATCGCCTGCTGCGCGCCCTGCGAACACGTCCCCGCTCCCCCGCAGGGCGTGTAAACCATCAACGAGAACTGGTAGAGGAACCAGACGACGGCCGCAGTGACGAGCGCCGCGACGTTCAACAGCGCGAAGGCCACGTCCTGCGCTGGAGAGGTGGTCACCTCGTTCCTCGGCATGTTCATCCTCCGCTCGTTCATCCTCCGCTCGGGCTATGTGCCGATCACGTGGAGCGCGCCCACAGCGATCAGCACGACGCCGCCGAGCACCGCCACGAGGCTCCCGATGATCACGGCCAGACGTCGGTCCCTGTCCATCCCCATGCCCCGAGCGTAGGAGACGTTCCGTCGGCATCCGGTCACCGGCGCCGCGGGACCATCTCCGGACGGGAGGCGCAGGGCGGCCTGGCACCGTGCCTCCCGTCCGCCGATGCAAGCCATCGCCCGGTCCCCGGTCCGGCCGGGCCGCCGCGCACCCGAGAACGAGTTGGCCCCGGCGCACCGAGCGCGCAAAGAGCCGAAGACCCTTCGGCGAACGCCGGGACCGAGCGCCGAACCGCTCCCGAGGAACAGCAGAACCCCCGGCCGGAGCCGGGGGTTCTGGGTGGCGGTACCGGTGGGATTTGAACCCACGGTGGAGTTGCCCCCACACATGTTTTCGAGACATGATCCTTCGGCCGCTCGGACACGGTACCGGGAAAGAGTTTACACGACTCCGGCGGTGCTCACGACCACCGGCGGGCCTCCTCCCCCTGCACAGCCCGCACCTCCACAGCACCCATCCACCGGCGAGCTCCGGTAGAGCCCGGGATGAGCGGGGCCGCGTACGGTCTCCGGCATGAAGACCCGCACGCTCGTCGCCCTGCTCACCTCCGTCATCGGTGGTCTCGCCGTCGTGGGTGGCGGCGCGTTCGGAGCTCGCGCAGGGATCCGGGGCCAGCGTGCGGCGTCCCAGCGCGTGGTGGACATGCTGCCCGTGCACGCTGACTGGTGGCGCGAGCGCCTGCAGCACGAGGGCCAGCTGACGTACCTCGCGATCGGCGACTCAGCGGCACAGGGCGTCGGCGCGACCGCCCCGGGCCGTGGGTACGTCGGACTCCTCGCGCGGCGCATCCGCCACCGTTCGCGCATGTCGGTGCGGGTGGTGAACCTCAGTGTCTCGGGTGCGACGACGTGGGGCGCGAAGCAGGACCAGCTCCCGAAGCTTCGTCAGTACTCGCCGGACATCTGCACGGTGTCGATCGGCGCGAACGACATCGCCGACTTCCACCCGGACAAGTTCGAGCGGAACATCCGGGCGATCTACAGCGCCGTGCCGTCGCACGCGATCGTCGCCGAGCTGCCCTGCATGTTCGTGCCGGACCGGGAGCGCAAGGTCGCGGTGGCGAACGAGATCGTGCACCGTGTCGCAGCCGAGCTCGGACTGACGGTGGCGCCGCTCCACGTCATCACGAAGCGGGTCGGGCTCCGCCGGACCTTCTTCAACAGCTACGGCGACCTGTTCCACCCGAACGACCGCGGCTACGAGATCTGGGCGAGCGCCTTCGAGCCAGCGGTGGATGCGCGAGTCGACATGGTCGCAGCCATCCGGCACTACCTGTCCGCACGCGAGGCAGAGGACCTGGGACGCGAAGCAGGCGCGGTCGCGAGCGCGCGTGCCGAGCAGGACGTCGAGCACGCGGTGGAGCTCGACCACGGCGAACGCCCGGGTCGCGTGGAGCGCCTGCGCCAGCGGATGACCGGCGGAATCCCGCTGCCGGAGCAGGCTCACAGCCAGGACCAGACACCCCAACACGACCAGGACGACGCACGGGACGGACACGCGCCGCGGCACCGCGGTGTCGGCGGGGCGCTCTAGCCTCGAGCCATGGCGCGCACCCAGTCCCTCTACCGCTGCACCGAGTGCGGGTGGACCAGCATCAAGTGGGTCGGCCGCTGCGGTGAGTGCCAGGCGTGGGGCACTGTCGAGGACACCACCGCAGCCGCTGCGAGCTCGCGTGGGACCGCCGCGGTGTCCGTCGCCGGTACGCGGGTCGCCCGACCGATCACCGAGGCCCGAGGCACCGCCGCGCAGCGCTGGAACACCGGCATCGGCGAGTTCGACCGGGTCCTCGGCGGCGGCATCGTCCCCGGGGCCGCCGTTCTGCTGTCGGGAGAGCCGGGCGTGGGCAAGTCGACGCTGCTGCTCGAGGTCGCCTCGCGTGCGGCCGCGACCGGCAAGCGCGTCCTGTACGTCAGTGCCGAGGAGTCCGTGGACCAGGTGCGACTCCGCGCCGAGCGCACGAACGCCATGCACGACCAGCTCTACCTGGCGAGCGAGGTCGACCTCGGCGTCATCCTCGGGCAGATCGACCAGGTGCAGCCCGACCTGGTGATCGCCGACTCCGTGCAGACGATCTCGTCGAGCACGGTGGACGGCATCGCCGGTGGGACGTCCCAGGTGCGCGAGGTCGCCTCCACCCTGATCCGGGTGGCGAAGGAGCGGTCGCTCCCGGTCCTGATCGTCGGCCACGTCACGAAGGACGGCACGATCGCCGGTCCGCGGCTGCTCGAGCACCTGGTCGACGTCGTCTGCCACTTCGAGGGCGACCGGCAGACGGCGCTCCGGTTCGTCCGCGCCCTCAAGAACCGCTTCGGCCCGACCGACGAGGTCGGCTGCTTCGACATGGCCGGCGACGGCATCCACGAGGTCCCTGACCCGAGCGGCCTCTTCATGTCCCGCAACAGCACGCCGGTGTCCGGCACGTGCGTGACCGTCGCGCTCGAGGGACGCCGTGCGCTCCCGGTCGAGGTGCAGGCGCTCGTCGTGCCGAGCTCGGCGCCGCAACCGCGCCGTGTCGTGAACGGCGTCGACTCGTCACGCGTGGCGATGTTGCTCGCGGTGCTCGAACGACGTGCCGGCCTGAAGCTCTCCGACGCGGACGTCTACGTCTCGACGGTGGGCGGGATGAAGCTCACGGAGCCGGGCGCCGATCTGGCGATCGCGCTGGCCCTGGCGAGTGCGGCTCGCGACCGTCCGTACCCGCACACGCTCGCGGCGGTCGGTGAGATCAGCCTGGCGGGCGAGATCCGTCCGGCGACGGGTGCGAAGCAGCGGGCGAACGAGGCCTCGCGACTCGGGTTCACGACCGTGCTCGGTGCGGACGCCGAACACCTGCGCGAAGCGCTGCGCGTCGCGTTCTCGCTGACGCAGTCCGTGCGCGAACGCGAGCTCGACCGCGCGTTCTGACCCGCGGTCACGGAGCCGGCCGCCGGGAACGGTGCGCAACGCGGCGGAGGCGACCAGCACCTCCAGGCCGGAGCAGCGGCGGCCGACCGCGACGCCGGAGCAGCGGGGCGGACGATCGCGGCGAAGCGCGATTACGCGCGGAGCGCTGCCAGCAGGTCCGACGGTGTGGCCTGCATCGTGTGCGGCCCGGCGATGTCGAAGAACACGCCCTCGAGCGAGTCGAGGTGCGCGGCCAGGAACTCCTCGAGCCGCGGCCCGTCGTAGACCATGACCTGGCGGATCTTCTCGTCCGGCACCATCGCCGTGTAGGCGTCGGCGGACGAGAAGAGCAGCAGGATGCGCTTGTCCGAGCCCTCGCGCCCGAACACCCGGACCTGCATGTCCTTCTTGCCGGTGACGAGCCGGGGGACGATCACGATGTCGTTCCGCAGGGCGAACGCGACCGCGGCGACGTCCTGCTTCGCGAGGGCCTCCTCGAGCTGCTCGCTCCGGAAGCGCTGTTCCTTGTCTGCCATCGCCCCTAGTCCACCAGACTTCGACGCGGTGGGCGAACAGGAACGGCTGCGGGGCGGAGATGATGCACAGATGTGGGCGCTGCCTCTTCCATTGCAGCCACAGCACGGTAGGTTGGTCTCAACCGCTCCGGCGGGAGTCCATCGTTCTTCCGGTGCTCTGCACCTTCGAGCGCCATCGGTCACTGATCTTCCCAGGTCGCCTGGCCCCGAACCCGTCCCACCGGCCCATGCCCGCGGGACGCACTGATCTGACGACAACCGTCGGTGGATCGGCGGCAGCAAGAGCCGTCTCGCAAGACAGGCAACGAACGTGGCCTGGCAAGAAAGTTAAGGAAACGCCATCATGGCAACTGGCACCGTCAAGTGGTTCAACAACGAAAAGGGCTTCGGCTTCATCGCTCCGGACGACGGCAGCGCCGACGTCTTCGCGCACTTCTCCGCGATCGCTGGCAACGGCTACAAGTCGCTCGAGGAGAACCAGAAGGTGGAGTTCGAGATCACCGAGGGCCGCAAGGGCCCGCAGGCCGAGAACATCTCGGTCATCGGCTGACCTCAGCTGCTCGGAACGGGCTCGTCGTCTTCGGACGGCGGGCCCGTTCGCACGTCCGGGCTCGTTCAGGTGCTGACGCGGCCGTTCATGGCGAGCGATCGCATGCGCGCGGCGGAGATCACGCCACTTCTGGACAGGTCGCTAGACAACCTAGCGATGTGACGTACCGTTGTCCTATGACTTCCACGCACCACGGACCGGAAGACAGCGCGCAGCCGTTCGACATGCAGACGTTCCTCGACGACTTCATGACCGGACTCGAACCGGGGTCGGTCGAGGAACAGGCCTAGCCCTCGGCGCCCGCGCTGCTACTCGCTGCGGACGCCATCCGACCAGATGGTGTCACTGGCCGGCTCGAACAACCCGCGCTTCGCACGCTTCCGCAGCCCCTTGAGCGTCGCGATCTTCACCGGCTCGACGCCGCGGTCACGCTCGTACGCCGACTCCTGCACGATTCCCTGATCCGACACTCTGTCAGCATGACGCACAGTGGACCGCTCCGACGGCGAAGTGCGGTGATCGGACGACCGACGGGCGTGGCGCACGGCAACAGCTCTCAGTTCAGCACGAACTGCGCCGACTCCTTCGACTCCAGGTCCCCCACGGCCACCTGCAGGTGGTAGCTCGCCCCACCCCCGGGCACCGACGGCCGCGCACTGTCGCACGTGGTCGTCGACGAGCGCGTGCGGTCCCAGGCGATCGCCGGCGTGGTGAGCTCCTGCCCCGCCTTGATGGTGACGTCCTGGTTGGTCCCACCGGTCTGGCAGTCCTTCGACGACCAGTACTGCTCCTGACCGGAGCTGATCGTCAGGACCTGCTGCGCCGATCCGAGGTCCATGTGGCACGCGTCGGAGCCGGTGTTCTTGATCGACATGGCGATCTGCGGGTCCTCGGTCGGCCCGTAGGTGCTCTTGTCGAGGACCGGCGTCAGCTCGATCTGGTCCTTCGAGCACGTCTCCGCATCACCAGAGGACGACGCAGCAGCCGACGAGCCCGCGGACGGAGTGGCGGACGGCGACGTCGGGTCGTCCGCTCCGGATGAGGAGCCCGCAGCCGACCCTGCGTCATCGGCGGACGCAGAAGCCGACGACGACACCCCCGGCGCGGACGCCGACGACGCCCCGCTCCCCCGGCCCACCACGATCAGCACGACCACCACGACGACGAGCAGCAGCACGCCGGCGACGAGCGCACGACGACGCCAGTAGACGCTGGACGACTCGGGTCCGACGGGGTGACGGAACGACGACATGCGCACAGGGTAGGGCGAACCCGCCGCCTGGCGGCGAAGCGACGCCGCGGCACCCGCGAAAGCGTCAGACGATCCCCAGGTGACCGGCGATCAGAGGATCTTGAGCATGCGGGTGTTGCCGAGCGTGTTCGGCTTCACCCGGGCGAGGTCGAGGAACTCCGCGACCCCCTCGTCCGACGAGCGCACGAGTTCGGCGTAGACGTCCGGCGACACGACCTGCTCGCCGATCTCCAGGTAGCCGTGCTTCGCGAAGAACTCGACCTCGAACGTCAGGCAGAAGATGCGCGCGACACCGAGCTCCCGGGCGTCGTGCTCGAGCGCTTCGAGCATCCGGTGGCCGACGCGCTTGTGGATCCAGTCGGCGTCGAGGGCGAGCGTGCGGACCTCGGCGATGTCGTCCCAGAACACGGCGAGGGCGCCGCAGCCGATCGGCACACCATCAGGTCCCTCGGCGATCCGGAACTGCTGGATCGAGCCGTACAGCGCGACGTTCTCCTTGCCGAGCAGGATGCGCCGGTCGACGTACGGTGCGATGAGCCGCTGGATGTGCGGCACGTCCGACGCCAGGGCCGGACGCACCCGGATGCCGTGCTCGTCCCGCTCGTCGAACGCGTGCTTGCCGTGACCAGTCATCCCGTCGAGCATACGGCGCAGCAGCGGGGCACCGCCCAGAGGGCTGCACGGCGCAGCAGGAACGCCGCCGCCCGTCGAGCAAGCGGCGCAGCAGGGGGACACCGCCCTGGAGGGCCTCCAGCCACCGCGGCCTAGCGTCGATGCCGAACCCGAAGAGCACGACGAAACGAAGGAGCGAACATGCCCCAGATCATCGAGACCGTCGACGTCAACGTCCCCGTCCGCCAGGCCTACGACCAGTGGACCCGGTTCGAGGAGTTCCCGCACTTCCTCGACGAGGTCGAGAAGATCGTCCAGGTCGACGACAAGACCACCGACTGGACGGTCAAGGTCGCCGGTCAGGAGCGCGAGTTCCGCGCCGTCATCACCGAGCAGCACCCCGACGAGCGCGTCGCGTGGACCGTGAAGGACGGCGACGTCGACCACGCCGGCGTGGTGACCTTCCACAAGCTGTCCGACAACGAGACGCGCGTGACCGCGCAGATCGACTGGGAGCCCGCGGGCCTGCTCGAGAAGCTCGGCTCCGCCGTCGGCGTCGGCGGCCACGCCGTCAAGAAGGACCTGCAGAACTACAAGGAGCGCGTCGAGAACGCCCCGACCGAGCCGGGCTGGCGCGGCGACGTCCAGGCCTAGGACACAGAGCACGCTCTGACGGGCGCGCCCCGCTGAGCAGCAACGCGAAGCGTTGCGCGGGGCGCGCCGACTGAGCCTGCGAAGGAGGACGGTGCCAGCTGGCACCGCGCGTCCCGTCTGCACGCACCCGACGCACGCACACGTCCCGCTGGCAGGGTGGGCACCATGCAGCTCGTCCGCACCGCCGTCACCGGCACCGTGATCGCCACCGCCGGGAGCGTCGCCCTCGGGGCCGCCGCCGCACGCCGGCTCCTCCGCCCCGCACCCTTCGTGCCGCCGGAGTCCGAGCTGGTCTGGATCGACGCGCACGACGTCCCCGGCGACGAACCGGACGGCGTCGTCGGACGTACCCACGTCGTGCACGTGCACGGGCAGTCGCTCGGTCCGCAGCAGGTCCTCCGCGGCCTCCGGGTCTGGCGGGAGCTCGGCGCCTCGAACCAGGTGATCGACACCAGCGCGCTGCCGCTGCGGTCCCTCGACCCAGCCGCCGTCGACCGGGTCGCCGCCGCCGCGCACGCTGCCCGGGCACGCGGAGCCGAGCGCGTGGTGCTCCAGGGCTGGTCCGCCGGCGCCCTCGCCGCCTCCGCCGCCGCGGCACGCACACCGGTCGACGGGATCGTCGGGGTCGCGCCCCTGCTCGACGTCCGCTCAGCCCTGCGCGGCGCCGTGCGGACGGCCCGCTTCCCCGCGGCCGTCGGCGTCGTCGCCGGGCGCATCGCGACCACGCCGGGCCTCAGCCGACTGGCCGGTGTGCCCTACCCGCTGTCCGTGACGCGCTGGCAGGACGAGCGCACGCCGACGCTGCTGCTGCACTCGGCGGCAGACCCGCTCGTGGCCGCGACCGACGTCGCTGCACGGCGCGCACTCGGTGCCCGGGTCGAGACATTCACGCTCGCCCGGCACACGCTCGAGTGGAACGAGGACCCGGAGCGCTGGGAGCGTGCCGTCCGCGACTTCGCCGCGACGCTCGGCTGACCACAGCGGGCGAGGCACCCCCGGAACGAAGCGGGGCCCGGAACAAAGCGTGGCCCGGAACGAAACGTGGCCCCGGTCGGGGGGAGACCGGGGCCACGGACGTCCGACCTGTTGGGGGAACCAGCCGGACGCCGTCCGCGAGGTGTTGGGGGAACTCTCGCAGCAACAACGGTACCCCCCGGCCGGGGGTCGCGCCCGCCGCGCACGCCGGAACCCGCACACAGCATGGACAAGCCCAATCTCATCTCAGGCCGAGAACAAGTTGCAAGAGCAGCCCAGCATCGCCGTAGCAGTCCGGGGGGGGGGGGGGGAACGGTCGGTCTACCGTTCAGGCTGTCAGAGCGAGCCGAAGTTGTGCCGCGTCCTCAGCCGCAGGCAACAGGTAGTTGCGCCCCAACCACTCTACAGCGGGCACGCAAACGGCGTCCCCAAATCCCCACATCAACTCCGACTCAGAAAAACCAACCAGGTCAACTTCCGGAGCGCCCATCAACCTGCCGTACTCGCGGCCCGTCATCCAGCGGACCCGCACCTCAGTTCCCTCAATACGAACTAGGGCCTGGCGCGACGAGCCTCCGCGCGCCGTCCGGAGACACCCAGCTAGACCATCAGCGCGCACTTCCCACCTTGCGACTCCAGCACGCATTCGCCTATATGCGGCTCGAAAATGCACCCTTTCCGACTGTTGAAGCGAGTGCAATCGAGAAGCCTGCAAAGGCGACAGCGACTGGATGAAGCTTGCGACGCGATCCGCACGCCACCACTTGTCCGAGGAGCTAGGAAGATCATCGACGGCACTGGCCAGTCCATCGTCAAGCGCGGGCGGCAACGCAGGCAACTTGCGATGGTGCATCTTCAAGCTGGGGTCGGCAAAGAACGGGGCGAAAGCTGGCATTCGCAGACTGCTCTGCTCCCAAGGTTGCGGACCAAACTCATCGCGTTGCCCGAAGCCGGCTTCTCCTATGATGAACACACGCGGCCGAGACTGGGGAACGAAATGCCGTGCGTCTATCGACAGGAGGTCGACGGAGTAGCCAAGACCATTCAGCACACGAATTACCGTCCGGAGGTCCTTACCCTGCCGATTGGTGACCAGTCCAGACACGTTTTCGATTGCAACTACGTCTGGCCGACGGCGGCCGAGATGAGCTAGATTTCGCGCAAACGCCCAGAAAGCCGCGCTGCCGCCAACATGAATACCGCCGCCGGACCCGGCAACCGAGAGATCAGTACAAGGGAATGATGCCCAAGCTACTCTCACATCGGCTGGTATATCCGCGGCCGTTACATCTCTGAGGTCCCCCAGATGATAGGTGTGGTGCGGAGCGCCAACTTCGAAACGCGCCTCAAAAAGTCGACGCTTCTTCTCAGACAGATCGTTCGACCAGCTGACAGCAAAACCCGCAGCCTCGAGCCCCACCCGCGCCAAGCCGATGCCCGCGAAGTACTCTGCGACATGAATCTGCTTCGACGTCACGGTGACCACCTTCCTGCACCGTTGGCATCACCCACGAGCACGTCCATGATAGACGATGCTTGCGACAGTCGCGCCAGTCCGGGTCAACCACTAAGCTCGGAACGTGACACAAGGGGAGAGCATGAACGTCGACGTCGTCCCATTTACCTTCAGTTGGGCAGCCTTACGGTTGCTAGGATCGGGGCTCTACTCGAATCCTTGGAGTGCGCTGTCCGAACTGGTCGCGAACGGCTTTGACGCCTCCGCCACCACAGTTTGGGTTGACGTTGATGCTAGAGACAAAACCCACTCGGTCATCGACATCTTCGACGACGGCACCGGCATGGACCGAGCCGGGATTGATACATATGTCAAAGTAGGTCACAACAAGCGCGACGCAGCCGATTCGGGCGACGAGATGAATCGCTTGATGGGGCGGAAGGGCATCGGTAAATTAGCCGCTTTGTATCTCTCCGAGCGATTCTATCTCCGCACTCGGAATAACGACAGCGACACGTCCTGGATTCTCGAGGCTGGCGCGGGAACTGATCCTGAGGAACACCCCCATCTCACCCCGGTCGGCGACCTGCCACGCTCCGAGAACCTGGACTACTGGGAGAAGCTTCGAAGCGGTACCTTCCTCCGACTTCTTGACGTCGATTTGAGCGGCAACGGTGACAAAGCTATCGAGGCCTTCTCAATGCGCCTTGCGAACCAGTTCTCATTCGCCGACGCGCACGACAATCGCAGTATTCTTGTGCGCGTCAGGCGCGGCGACGCTCCTGGCGAGTACCGCCCGGCCGGCAAGGTGATCGCGTTCCGCAACCTCGCGTTTGCGGAGGCATCACCGGCGACTATCATGCCGATTCCGGCAGAGCTTCACCACGTGGGCAGCCTCGAGATTCCGGCAAAGCTACCTTCGGGCACGTATGTGCATACTCGCGAACAAGCAACGATGCCCACAAAGTCACTCGACACCAAGTTTAACACCGCGGATATCCCAGAGCTCGATGAGGAAAACGGCACCTACCGAGGGGTCCCCTACTCGCTTGAGGGGTGGATTGGCATCCACGCAACTATTGACCGCGAGCCCGCACAACGGAACGATTCGCGCTTCGCCAGGAATAGGTATTATAATCCCGCGCAGCTTAGGCTTTATGTGCACGGGAAGCTGGCTAGCGACCGCCTCCTCGCACAACTAGGAATCACGGGCACCTATTTGAATTATATCGAAGGAGAGATTCGATTTGAAATTCTCGACGACGATCGCCTGAAAGATATAGCGACCTCAAACCGGCAAGACTTCGACGAGACTGACCCACGAGTCACAATTCTTCGTGCTCTCGTTCGACCCGTTGTGCGGCGCCTGATGAACCGGCGTCAAGCGCTTGCAGCGAGAATAACTGAAGCTGAAAAGGCACACGAGAGCGAGGTTAACGCCCGAGGAAAGCAGGCATTTGCAGCTCAGCTCACTCAAGACCTCGAGCACTTCGATTCAATTCCTGAAGCGACGAAGCACGAGCTACACGCGGTGGTGACCAACAAGCTCGAGGGAGACGCACGGCCCAAAACAAAATACTCGGTCTTCCTATCTCACTCCAGTTCTGACGCGGCGTTCGCTAACCTGATCTACTTCCTCCTCGTCCACCAAGGCGCTTCGGACGACGAGATTTTTTACACTTCGAAACCGAACGACGTTCGTCAGTACAATGATTATGATGCGCTAAGCGAGGTAGTCAAGAGAAGCATCTCCGACGCTAATACCCTGATCTGCTATCTGACTAGTAAAAACTTCCGCGGCAGCGAATACTGCTTGTTCGAGGGCGGCGCAGGTTGGGCCACGCGGTCAGTTGCCCAGTACCTCAAGCTCAACATCGAATACTCAGCAATTCCTGCATTCTTGACGAACGGAAAGGTAGAATTCGCTCTCCTCGACAGGAATGGAACGATATCTCTTCGCCCGGACGTCTACAGCTATCTCGTTGAGTCAATTTTGAACCCCCTACTGCGCCACCTGAATGTTGGCCGGTCAATAGTCGGTACTGAGGAACTTCCCTTATTCGATGCCGTTACTTATCCGCCTCCTCTCGAACTCAAGCAGCAGGGGAAAACTGAGGCTGATTTCTACGACCCTGTCATCGTCTCCCACTGGAATGGTTACGTGCAGGACTTTCTGGGTGAATATCTGGAAGATTACTTAGGATCTGAACCCAAGAAATAGTGTCAGGCCTATAGCAAAAAGGACGGGAGGCGGGGGGGGCGGGGGGCCCGCGGCCCCCCCGCCTCCCGTCCGTCGTGTGGAGGAGTCCTAGGACTCGATCTCGCCCTGCGGGGTCTCCGCGGCCTCGACCGCGGCAGCCCCGGCGAGGACCTCCTCGCGACCCGGCTGACGCCCGGTCTCGAACTGGAACTTCCCCTCGGCGAAGTCGACCTTCACGTGGTCACCGGCGTTGAGCTCACCCTGCAGGATGTGCTCGGACAGCTGGTCCTCGACCTCGTGCTGCATCGCGCGACGCAGCGGACGAGCGCCGAGTGCCGGGTCGAAGCCGACCTTGATGAGCTGCTCCTTGGCGGCGAGCGTGAGCTCCACCGTCATGTCGCGGTCCAGCAGGCGGTCCGACAGGCGCTTCACGAACAGGTCCACGATCTGCAGCAGCTCGGACTGCGAGAGCTGCGGGAACACGATCGTGTCGTCGACACGGTTCAGGAACTCGGGCTTGAAGTGCTTCTTGAGCTCCTCGTTCACCTTCGAGCGCATGCGGTCGTAGCCGACGGCCGAGTCACCCTCGACCTGGAAGCCCACCGGGCCACCGGCGATGCCCTGCGAACCGAGGTTCGTGGTCATGATGATGACGGTGTTCTTGAAGTCGACCACGCGGCCCTGACCATCGGTCAGGCGACCCTCTTCGAGGACCTGCAGCAGCGAGTTGAAGATGTCCGGGTGGGCCTTCTCGATCTCGTCGAACAGGACCACGGAGAACGGCTTGCGGCGCACCTTCTCGGTGAGCTGGCCGCCCTCCTCGAACCCGACGAACCCGGGAGGAGCACCGAAGAGTCGCGACACCGTGTGCTTCTCGCCGAACTCCGACATGTCGAGGGAGATCAGCGCGCCCTCGTCGTCGAACAGGAACTCAGCGAGCGCCTTGGCGAGCTCGGTCTTCCCGACGCCCGTGGGCCCGGCGAAGATGAACGAGCCCGAGGGGCGGTTCGGGTCCTTGAGGCCGGCACGGGTGCGGCGGATGGTCTTCGAGAGGGCCGAGATGGCCTCCTCCTGTCCGATGACGCGCTCGTGCAGGGCCTTCTCCATGAAGACGAGACGCGAGGTCTCCTCCTCCGTGAGCTTGAACACCGGGATGCCCGTGGCCTGCGCCAGGACCTCGGCGATGATGCCCTCGTCGACGGTGCCGGACGCGGCGACGTCACCCGCACGCCACTGCTTCTCGAGGCGGAGCCGCTCGCCGAGGAGCTTCTTCTCCTCGTCGCGCAGGCTCGCGGCCTTCTCGAAGTCCTGCTCCTCGATGGCGGCTTCCTTCTGCCCGCGGACCGTCGAGATCTTCTCGTCGAACTCGCGGAGCTCCGGCGGCGCCGACAGGATCGACAGACGCAGACGGGCGCCGGCCTCGTCGATCAGGTCGATGGCCTTGTCCGGCAGGAAGCGGTCCTGCACGTAGCGGTCCGCCAGGTTCGCCGCGGCGACGATCGCGCCGTCGGTGATGGACACCTTGTGGAACGCCTCGTACTTGTCGCGGAGGCCCTTGAGGATGTTGATCGCGTGGGGCAGCGACGGCTCGTTGACCTGCACCGGCTGGAAGCGACGCTCGAGTGCGGCGTCCTTCTCGAAGTGCTTGCGGTACTCGTCGAGCGTGGTCGCACCGACCGTCTGCAGCTCACCGCGGGCGAGGAGCGGCTTGAGGATCGACGCGGCATCGATCGCACCTTCAGCAGCGCCGGCACCGACGAGCGTGTGGATCTCGTCGATGAAGACGATGATGTCGCCGCGGGTGCGGATCTCCTTCGTGACCTTCTTGAGGCGCTCCTCGAAGTCACCGCGGTAGCGGGACCCGGCGATGAGCGAGCCGAGGTCGAGCGAGTAGAGCTGCTTGTCCTTCAGCGTCTCCGGGACGTCGCCCTTGACGATGGCCTGGGCGAGGCCCTCGACGACCGCGGTCTTGCCGACGCCCGGCTCACCGATCAGGACAGGGTTGTTCTTGGAGCGGCGGGAGAGGATCTGCATGACCCGCTCCATCTCCTTCTCGCGCCCGATGACCGGGTCGAGCTTGGCGTCACGCGCGGCCTGGGTGAGGTTCCGACCGAACTGGTCGAGGACCTGCGAACCCTGCTGGGCGTTCTGCTGCTGCTCGCCGCCGACGGCGACCGCTTCCTTGCCCTGGTAACCGGACAGGAGCTGGATGACCTGCTGGCGGACGCGGTTGAGGTCCGCACCGAGCTTGACGAGGACCTGGGCGGCGACGCCCTCGCCCTCGCGGATCAGGCCGAGCAGGATGTGCTCGGTGCCGATGTAGTTGTGGCCGAGCTGCAGCGCCTCGCGCAGGGACAGCTCGAGCACCTTCTTGGCGCGCGGCGTGAACGGGATGTGCCCGGTCGGCTGCTGCTGGCCCTGCCCGATGATGTCCTGGACCTGCTCGCGGACGGCATCGAGCGAGATGCCGAGCGACTCCAGTGCCTTGGCGGCGACGCCCTCGCCCTCGTGGATGAGGCCGAGGAGGATGTGCTCGGTGCCGATGTAGTTGTGGTTGAGCATCTTCGCTTCTTCTTGAGCGAGGACGACAACACGACGGGCTCGGTCGGTGAATCTCTCGAACATGTGCTCTCCCTTGCCGGGCTCGTGGGAGCTCGGTGACGTACATCGAGACTAACCAGCGGACCCCCGGAGGGCTGCCCCTGTTCGCCGTGGGCGTGACCTCGTTGCGCACCGGGCACACCGCCCGGCGACGGCACCCGCAGCGGACCGCTCGTCACGGGTCCCCGCCAGGAGTCGGCTCGGCGTCGCCGGGTACGATCTGGGCATGGAGCAGCCCGTCGTCGGCCTCGTCGTCCACCCCACCAAGAACGTGCGTGAGTCCATCACGACCCTGCAGCGGTGGAATGCGTCGGGCGCCGGACGGCTCGTGGCCCGGCGGGCGGACGCCCAGCGCATCGGCGGTGACGTCGAGGTGATCGGCGACGACGACTTCACCGACCAGGTCGACCTCGTCGTCGCGCTCGGCGGCGACGGCACGATGCTCGGCGCGATGCGACTCGTCGCGAAGCGCCCGGTCCCCGTGCTCGGCGTGAACTACGGCAACGTCGGGTTCCTGGTCGAGATCGAGCCGCCGGAGCTCGAGGCCGCGCTCGACCGACTGTCCGCCGGCGAGTACCAGCTCGAGCCGCACCACGCGCTCGAGGCCCGGCTGTCGTGGAGCGGCGCCCGCACCGACTACCTGGCGTTCAACGACCTGACGATCGTGCGACGACCGGGAGCCGGGCAGGTCTCCGCCGACCTCAGCGTGAACGGACTCGGCTACGGCTACTACCGCGCCGACGCGATCGTCGCCGCGACCCCGGCCGGCTCCACCGCCTACAACTACGCCGCCGGCGGACCCGTGCTCTCCCCGGCGCTGTCGGGCTCCGTCGTGACCCCGGTCGCCCCGATGGCGGGCATCGACCGCGCGGTGGTCCTGGCGGCGCGGGAGCGCTACCGCTTCGACATCGCCGAGGGCACCCGGAGCGCCGCCCTCGAGGTGGACGGGCTCGTCGTGGGCGAGGTCGCGACCGGGGCACAGATCGACATCCGGCTCCGGAAGGACGCCGGCAGCGTCGTGCGCCTGGACGCCGAGCGCCACGGACGCACCGGCCGGGTGAAGCTCAGCCTGCTCGACCTGCCGGTCCGCCCGGACCAGCTCATCGAGCTCATCCCGCAGGATCTGCGCCAGAAGCTCGGCCGCGAGCTCGAGGACTAGCGCGCCCGGACAGCGAAGTGGCCCGCCCAGGCAGTGCCTGGACGGGCCGTCCCATCACCCCACCGGACCGCCTTCCCACAGGACGGCCCGGTTCCCCGTGCCGAGGTCGAGACCCCGGCCGAAGCCCGCTGACCTCAGTCGGTCAGGTACAGCTGCATGTCCTGGCTCACGGCCTTCGCGAACAGGCGCAGCTTCGCACGCGACTCGACACGGCTGACCGCCTGGCGAGTGGTGTGCACGATCTTCGAGATCTCGTCGAGCGTCATCGGCTTGTCGTCGTCCAGGCCGTAGCGCATGCGGATGACGTTGGCCTCGTCGCTCGGCAGCTCGGCGACGATGGAACGGATGTCGCGGTGCAGGAGCGTCGTCTCGGTGAGCTCGTTCGGGCTCGCGGCGTCCTCGTCCTCGATGAAGTCGCCGAGCTCGCTGTCGTCGGAGTCGCCGACGACGGTGTGGATCGACACCGGCTCGTGCGAGCGGCCCTTCAGGTCGAGGAGCTCCTCGGTGCTCATGCTGAGCTCGGCGGCGACCTCGTCGGGCATCGGCGCGCGGCCGAGGTCGACGGTCAGGTCGCGCTCGGTGCGCGAGATCTTGTTGATGAGCTCGACGGTGTGCACCGGGATGCGGATGGTGCGCGCCTTGTCGGCGAGACCACGCGAGATCGCCTGGCGGATCCACCAGGTGGCGTAGGTCGAGAACTTGTAGCCCTGGGTGAAGTCGAACTTCTCGACCGCACGGACCAGGCCGAGGTTGCCCTCCTGGATGACGTCCATGAACGGCAGGCCGCGCTGCGAGTAGCGCTTCGCGATACTCACGACGAGGCGGAGGTTCGAGGTGATCATGCGCTCCTTGGCGCGTTCACCGTCGCGGACGAGCCAGCGCAGCTCGCGCTGCAGGGTCTTGTCGATGCCGGTCTCGGTCGCGAGCTTCTCCTCGGCGAACAGGCCGACCTCGATGCGGCGGGCGATGTCCGCCTCCTCCTCAGCGGTCAGGAGCGAGAGGCGGCCGATGTGGCGCAGGTAGTCGCCGACCTGGTCGACCGAGGCGCCGCGGACACCCGCGAGCTGCTCGTCGGCCTCGACCTCGGTGTCAAGCGTGGTGGTCTCCACCGCGGCGTCCGCGGTCTTCGCGGCTGCGGTCTTCTTGCTGCGGCGCGCGGTGGTGCCAGTGGTCGTCGTCTTCGGTGCTGCGGTCGCGATCGTCATGGTGACTCTCCCTGCGGTTCGACGGTGATGGCCTCGTTGGGGGGTGCTGATGAGTAAAGCGGTCCCGAGGTGTACCCCACAAACCGATCGGATCGATTCCCAGGGAACGTCGTGCTTCACCCGTCGAGCTGTCCCCCGCGGGGTACATGCTCGACGTCAGCATGGACCCGGCCGATGCCCGTACGCAAGGGGATGTCGCCGTGTTTCCGGTGTTGCAGGGATGTTTCATCACCGATCACAAGTGTGTACCCCGGAGTGCAGCGCGGAGCGGACACGAAAAAGGGGTACGGCGTTCCGGATCGTCGTGATCCGGGTGCCGTACCCCGAAGAGCGTCAGGAGCTCGGTGTCACCGAGCGGCAGGAGCGCGGTGTCACCAGGAGGGTTCGAGCCACCCGTCCCGTCGCTTGGAGGTCTCGAGATCGGCGTCTCGGTCGAACTCGTCGTACTCGCTCTCGATGTCGCCGACGAGGCTGCGGCCGGTGAAGGCGTGCGTGGTGGACATGCGGACGATGCTCACCCCGCCCGGCGACGCCGCGGTGAACGTCCGGTGACCGACGACGGACGCTCAGACGTCGATGTCGTCGTCGTCCTCGTCGCCCCACACGGCATCCCGCGCCGCATCGGGCAGGACCGAGTGACCGAAGGCGTCCTCGGGATCGAGGTCGGCCGGTTCGACCGCGCCGGCAGTCGTGTCCCGCGGTGCCGGGTCGGTCGGTCGTGCGTCCACGCGCACGAGTGCAGCACCCGTCGGTGAACGACGGGTGACGCGCGAGCGCGCGGGTCCCTGCGCGGGACTACTCCGCGGAGCCCGGTGCGGGAGCGGGGCGACCGTGCTCGCGCTCGTAGCGCGCGCGCTCCTCGGCCTCGACCTTGGCGTAGGCGGACCGCTCGGTGCGGTCCGCGCGCATGATCGCGCGCATCACGAACCAGAAGATCAGGCCGACGACGACGGTCGGCGTCACGGCGAAGATGATCCCGGTCACGACTCCCTCTGGCACCGGAGCATCGTACCTCGCCCCGGTGACCGCCACCTGCCCGGAACGGCACCGGTCGACGGACGGGAGGCGCGGTGCCAGCCGGCACCGCGCCTCCCGTTGCGTCGCCGGTCGCGTCCCTACTTGACCAGCGGGAACAGGATCGTCTCGCGGATGCCCAGGCCGGTGATCGCCATGAGCAGGCGATCGACGCCCATGCCCATGCCGCCCGACGGCGGCATCGCGTGCTCGAGGGCGCGCAGGAAGTCCTCGTCGACGCGCATCGCCTCCGGGTCGCCGCCCGCGGCGAGCTTCGCCTGCTCGACGAAGCGCTCGCGCTGCACGACGGGGTCGACGAGCTCGGAGTACGCGGTCGCGAGCTCGAAGCCGCGGACGTACAGGTCCCACTTCTCGACGACGCCCGGACGGGTGCGGTGCTCGCGGGTCAGCGGGGAGGTGTCGACCGGGAAGTTCATCACGAAGGTCGGCGCGTGCAGGTCGTCCCCGTGGAAGTGCTCCCAGAGCTCCTCGACGTACTTGCCGTGGGTGGCGTGCGCGACCTCGACCCCCTCGGCCTCGGCGAGCGCGACCAGCTCGGACAGCGGGGTCTCCGGCGTGATCTCCCGGCCCGCGGCCTCGGACAGCGACCCGTACATGTCCATGCGTGCCCACTCGCCACCGAGGTCGTACTCGGTGCCGTCGGCGAGCGTGACGACGAGGGAGCCGCCGGTCACCGCCTTCGCCGCGTTCTGCACGAGCTCCTGCGTCAGGTCGGCCATCTGCTCGTAGTTGCCGTACGCCTGGTACGCCTCGACCATCGCGAACTCGGGCGAGTGCGACGAGTCGGCGCCCTCGTTCCGGAAGTTCCGGTTGATCTCGAAGACCCGGTCGATGCCGCCGACGACGGCGCGCTTGAGGAACAGCTCCGGCGCGATGCGCAGGTACAGCTCGGTGTCGAACGCGTTCGAGTGCGTGATGAAGGGTCGGGCCGAGGCGCCGCCGTGCTGGGTCTGCAGCATCGGGGTCTCGACCTCGAGGTAGTCGTGCCCGGTGAACGTCTGCCGCAGCGACGCCATGACGGCGGCGCGCGCGCGGACGGTCTCGCGGGCCTGGTCGCGGACGATCAGGTCCAGGTAGCGCTGGCGGACCCGGGTCTCCTCGTTGAGTTCGTTGTGCAGGTTCGGCAACGGCAGGACGGCCTTCGCCGCCATCGCCCACTCGTCGACCATGATGCTCAGCTCGCCGCGACGCGAGGAGATCACGCGCCCGTGCACGAACACGTGGTCACCGAGGTCGACGAACTCCTTCCAGCGCGCCAGGGACTCGTCGCCGACCTCGGCCAGGGAGACCATCGCCTGGACCCGCGCGCCGTCGCCGGACTGCAGCGTCGCGAAGCAGAGCTTGCCGGTGTTGCGCGAGAACACGATGCGCCCGGCGACGCCGACGACGTCCTGCGTCTCCTCACCCGTCTCGAGGTGCGCGTACTGCTCGCGCACGGCGGGGATCGTCGTGGTGATCGGCAGTTCGGCGGGGTAGGCCTCGATGCCGGCGTCCAGGAGCTTCGCCCGCTTGTCGAGCCGCACCTGTCGCTGTTCGCTGGTCTCTTCGGCGGACAGGGCGTCTGCGGCGGGGGTCTCTTCGCTCATTGCTGCTGCGGCTCCGTTGGGGTCGTGGGGGATGCACCGATGGTACCGGGCACACCGCGCCGGCCCGGCACCGCCAGGACGGCTACAGCGCGGCCTGACCGTCCGCTGCGGTGAGCGCGTTGTCGACGGCGGAGCGCACGAGGGCGCCGAGCACGCGGCCGGGGTGCTCCACGCCGATGCCGGAGAGGGTGCCGGCGGACTGGTCGACGATCGCGGTCGAGAACGAGACCGCGGCGCGCACGGCGTCGGCGTACGCGGGGCGGTCCTGCTCGGTGACGACGAACGGCTCCGCGCCCATCTCGACGACGAGCGCCTGCGCGATCGGCAGCACGGGCGCCGGGGCGGTCACGGCGCAGTAGGCGTCCCGCAGCCGGGCGAGGTCGACGCTCGTGCCGGTGAAGGCCATCGCGGGGTGGATCGCGAGCGGGATGGCACCGGCGGTCAGGGCCGGCCGCAGCACCTCGACGCCGTGGTCGGGACTGGTGTGCACGACGAGCTGCCCGGGCTGCCAGATGCCCGCGTCGGCCAGGCCCTGCACGAGCCCGGCGAGCTGGTCGTCCGGCACCGCGAGCAACACGAGCTCGCTCCGCTCCACCAGGTCGGGGGTCGCCAGGACGGGTGCGCCGGGCAGCATCGCCTCGGCCCGGTCGCGGCCGACGTCGGACACGGCCGTCACACCGACCACGGCGTGCTCGGCGTTCGCGAGGGCCGCTCCGAGGACCGGACCGACCCTCCCCGCGCCGACGATGCCGACGCCGAGTCGTCCGGCCCTCACCGCACCGCTCCGGGCGGCGGGACGTCGGACCAGCGGCCTGGAGGCCCGCCCTGCGACCCACCGTCGGCCCGCCACGTGCCCGTGGGAGCCGGAGCGGCGGTGGTCGGCACCGTCCGTCCGTCCGGGGCGTGCGTGGCGGGGGTGCGGTGGGCCTCCCGGGCGCGCCAGCGGTGCGTGGTGTCGGCCGCGGCCGCCTCGACGGCGCGGTGCGCGGTGTCCGACCACAGGCGTTGGGCGTCGAGCGCGTCCAGCGCGCCGATGCGTGCTGACACCGGACCGGCCACGGTGTGGACGTGCGCGGTCGCGAGCCGGAGCAGCCGCTCGAGCGGGCCCTGCTCGACCTTCACGCTCTGCACGCGCGGCAGCGGCACGATCACGAGCGACCGCCAGACGGCCCCCAGCCGGAGCAGCACCGCGCCCTGCACGAAGCGGTAGCCGTTGCGACGGAACGACAGCGGACGCAGCCAGGCGCCGCGGCGCGGGGAGCGCACGAACCCGCCGCGGTCCCCGGTCGTGGTGAGGCTGTCGTCGACGACGTTGACGGCCTCGGACGAGCCCTCGCGGAGTTCCTCTCGGGACGCCGTCGGCCCGGCCACGGCGGTGCCGACGAGCCCCGGCAGGATGATGTCCAGGACCTGGCGGACGTCCTCGGCGCGGCCGACCGGCAGCACGATCGACGAGACCTGCTGGTTGGTCGATGCGCCGTTGCCGGCGTTCGTCGCCCGGTTGATGCGGACGTCCCACCAGCCGAACGGACGCCAGAGCAGCGGCTGCGCGACGCTCACGGCGTGGATGCGGCCAGGCGGCAGCGTCTCGTTCGAGGTCGAGACGAGTCCGAAGCCGATGCGGATGCCGTCGCGGGTCTCGGCGATCGTGTACTGCAGCGAGCGCGAGAACTTCCGGACCGTGTAGCCGCCGGCGCCGATCACCACGGGGAACAGGCCGATCAGGATGCCGTACTCGCCGGTGATCGCGATGCTGATGATCATCGCGACGATCACCACGACGAAGAAGACCGTGGTGCCGGAGAGCAGCATCGACGCGATCAGACGACCGGGGTGCACCTTCACGATCCGGGTCGCGTGCACGGCGGCCGGGTCGAGCTCGGGCGAGAACAGCTCGTCGACGCGGTCCTGCAGCACGCCGTTCGACGCTCGTGCGTCGGTCCGCTCGTCGTCCTGCGCCCCGGAGGCGAGCACGAGGATGCGCTGCCGCAGGTCGTCGGCCGCCCGGGCCCCGAGGTACGCCAGCTGCACGTTGGCGTCGTTGCCGGCCTGGGCGATCTCGAGCTTCGCCGTCCCGAAGATCCGCGGGACCACGGGCCGCGAGATGTTGATGCCCTGGATGCGGTCGAGGCGCGCCTTGCGGTGACTGCGGAACAGCACGCCGGAGCGGACCTCGACCACGTCACCGGTGACGCGGAACTCGTGCATCCGCCAGGAGACGTAGAAGAGTCCGATCAGCACGACCAGCACCACGACCACCCCGAGCAGCACCCAGCCGACCGCGCCGTGCTCGTACACGTAGCGGACCGGGTCGCCGTCCTCCCGCGGGGCCGGGCCGGGGACGAAGAACTCCAGCAGCTGGTCGCGCAGGTTGCTCAGTGTGTAGCCGAGCACCACGATCAGGAAGATGCCGCCCTTGAGCAGCGGCGTCAGCGGGTGCAGGCGGTGCCACTCGCCGTCCGTCAGCGGGGCGGCCGCGGCGGCGTTGCCCTGCCGCGGCGGCGCGGGCGGGGGCGGTCCGGGTCGGAACGTCACGACGCCCTCTAGAGCCCGGCGCGGCGGGACTCGGCGAGCTCGACGAGCCGGTCGCGCAGCTCGTCGGCGTCGGCGGCGGGGATGCCCGGGATCCGGACGTTCGTCGCGGCGGCGGCGGTGACGAACTTCAGCTCGCTGAGCCCGAGGACCCGGTCGAGCGGTCCGCGGTTCACGTCGACCAGCTGCATGCGCCCGTACGGCACGGCGGTGAAGCGCTGCCACATCAGCCCGCGGCGCAGCACGAGGTCGTCGTCGCGCAGGGCGTAGCCGATCGCCCGGACCCGGCGGGGCGTCAGGACGGCGGTGACCAGCGCGACGAGGGCGACCACGATCGCGATGCAGCTCCACACCGTGCCGGCCGCGCCCCCGAACCCGCCGAAGAGCACCGCGAACAGCACGCACCCGGCGGTCACGACGACCCCGACCACGATGGTGCTGACGAGTTCGGTCCAGACCAGCTTCGGCGACACCCGCGTCCACGTGGTCCCGGTCAGGCCGAGGCCCGGCTCGTCGAGTCGTTCGAGCGGCATCACGGCCTCCTGCGGTCGTCGGTCAGTTCGCCGTCGTCCCACCCCGCGGTAGGTCGTCGTCGTCGTCCTGTGGTGGCGGCGCCATGCACATCCGCTCGGCGACGAGCGCACACACCACGAGCACGAGACCGCCCCCGACCGCGACGGCGTTCGGCAGGACCGAGCCTAGCGGCGGCAGGGCGGAGCGGGTCAGGAGGTACAGCAGCAGTCCGGCGGCGAACGCGCCGAACAACGCGCCGGCCAGGCTCGACGCCTTCGCCAGCACGACCACGCGGGTGGCGTACAGCGGGTCGACGGGGTGCTGCCGGCCGGCGCCGTCGCGCGCGTGCCGGCGGACGGGACGGGCCATCGCGACGACCGCGACGCCGATCAGCGCGAGGGTGACGCCGAGGGGGGTCGAGAGCAGCAGGGTCGGTGACTGGCGCGAGGCCAGGACGGCGTCGAGGGCGAACCCGGCGACGGCGGCGACGACCGCGACGCTGATCAGGGTGGAGGCGCGGGTCGGCTTCACGCGAGCGTCTCCGGCCCGGCGGCGGGCGAGGGCGTGGGCGTGGCTGCGGGTGCGGGCCCCGCTGGGGGCGCGGATGCGGGCCTCGCTGCGGGCGCGGGTGCGGGCCTCGCTGCGGGCGCGGCGTCGAACAGCCGGGGCTCGTCGACGCGCTCGGTGTCGTCGCCGAGGGTGTCGAGCAGGTCCGCGACGCGTCCGACCCCCGGCAGCACGGCGTCCGGGTCGGCGTCGAGCCACGGGGCGAGCACGAACGCCCGCTCCCCCGCGCGCGGGTGCGGCACGGTCAGCGTCGCCGTGTCGATCCGGAGGTCGTCGACGGCGATCACGTCGAGGTCGAGCGTGCGGTCGCCCCAGCGGACCTCGCGGGTGCGCCCGTGGTCGTCCTCGATCCGGTGCAGGGCGTCGAGGAGCTCCTGCGGCGCGAGGTCGGTGTCGACCACGACCACGCCGTTGCGGTACCGGGGCTTCGTGTCGTCGAGCCCGTCGAGCGTCAGGGCGACGGACTCGACCTCGTGGCTCGATGCCACCGGTCGGATGCCCGGCGCCTCGGCGATCGCCTGCGCAGCGGCGCGGAGGGTGCTCCCGCGGTCGCCGAGGTTCGCACCGAGGGCGATGACCGCCCGGCTCACTCTTCTTCCTCGAGGGACACCAACCCACCGCGGGTGCGGCGGATGGTGATCGAGACGTCGGTGAACGGCACCGTGATCGGCGCCTGGGGCTTGTGCACGGTGACCTCGACCGCGAGTGCCGCACGGTGGGTGAGCACCGCGGCGGCGATCCGCTCGGCCAGGGTCTCGATCAGGTCGACCGGCCCGCCCTCGATCTCGGCGACGACCTGCTCGGCGACGACCCCGTAGTGCACGGTGTCCGCCAGGTCGTCGGACCCGGACGACACCCGTGCGTCGACCTCGACCGCGACGTCGACGACGAAGTCCTGGCCGTCGGCGCGCTCGTGGTCGAACACGCCGTGGTTCCCCCGGGCACGGACCCCGGTCAGTCGGATGGTGTCCCTCACGATCGTGCTGCCCTCCAGGCATCCCAGACGTCGAGCACCGCACGCGTCGGTGCGGGGTCGTGCACGCGCACCCCCCACGCGCCACGTTCGGCGGCGAGCAGGCTGATGGCGGCGGTGGCGAGGTCGCGGTCGCGGGGCGGTGCGCCGGCAGCGCTGCCGATCCCGTCCAGGAACCGCTTGCGTGAGGCAGCGACGAGCACCGGCAGCCCGATCGAGGCGAAGCGCTCGTAGCCGGCCAGGATCTCCCAGTTCTGGGCGCCCTGCTTGGCGAAGCCGAGGCCGGGGTCGATGACCACCTGCTCCTCGCGCACGCCCAGGACGATCAGCTCGGCGACGCGGAGCTCGACCTCGCGGCGCACTTCCTCCACCGCGTGGGCGTACTCGGCGTTCCGGTACATCCGGTCGCTGTGCCCGCGCCAGTGCATCACGACGAACCCGGCACCGGTGTCGCGGACGACCCGGGCCATGTCGTCGTCGGCGAGGCCGCCCGACACGTCGTTGACGATCGCGGCGCCCGCCTCGACGGCGCGCTCCGCGGTCGAGGCGTTCATGGTGTCGACGCTCACCGCGATGCCCTCGGAGACGAGCTGCCGGACGACCGGCAGGACGCGCTGCTGCTCGACCTCGACGGGCACCCGGTCCGCGCCGGGACGGGTGGACTCCCCGCCGACGTCGACCAGGTCCGCTCCGGCGGCGACGAGCTCCCGGGCGTGCGTGACCGCTGCGTCGACCGCCAGGTGCAGGCCGCCGTCGCTGAACGAGTCCGGCGTGACGTTGAGGATGCCCATCACGCGCGTGCGGTCACCCGACCCGCCGGCGGCACCGCCGGGAGCGCGGTCACGCCGACGGCCGGTCACGATCTCCGGCACCGGAGCCGGTGCGCGGAGGTCGATCGCGACCGTCGGCGGCTCCGCGGCGGCGGCCCGCGCCTCGTGCTCTGCGGCACGGGCACGGTCCGCCTCGGCGAGGCGACGGGAGCGTCTCGTCGGCAGGTCGGTCATGCCGGCCTACGCGGGGGCGATACCGGGGTTGCCGAACGGGCGACGACGGGGCTTCGACGACGACTCGGTGTCGCCCTGCTCCGCCGCGGTCGACGCGGCCTTGCCCGGGAACTCGATCGCGGGCAGGTTCGACACCGGCCGACGGTCGCTCGACAGCCACTGCGGGCGCTCCGGGAGCTTGCGGACGTCCTTGAAGATCTCGACGAGCTCCGGTGCGTCCAGCGTCTCCTTGTCGAGGAGCTCACCGGCCAGGCGGTCGAGGATGTCGCGGTTGTCGTTGAGCACCTGGTAGGCCTCGTCGTGCGCGGCCTCGAGCAGGGCACGGGTCTCGGCGTCGACCGTCTCGGCGATGTTCTCCGAGTAGTCGCGACCGCTGCCGCCGCCCATCTCACGGCCGACGAACGGCTCGCTCGAACCCGAGCCGAGCTTGACGGAGCCGACCGCACGGCTCATGCCGTACTCGGTCACCATCTTGCGTGCGGTCGAGGTCGCCTTCTCGATGTCGTTCGACGCACCCGTGGTCGGGTCGTGGAACACGATCTCCTCGGCGACGCGGCCACCCATGGCGTAGGTGAGCTGGTCGAGGAGCTCGTTGCGGGTCACCGAGTACTTGTCCTCGAGCGGGAGCACCATCGTGTAGCCGAGGGCACGGCCGCGCGGCAGGATCGTGATCTTCGTCACCGGGTCGGTGTGGCGCATCGCGGCGGCGGCCAGGGCGTGACCACCCTCGTGGTAGGCCGTGATCAGCTTCTCCTGGTCGGACATGATGCGCGTGCGACGCTGCGGACCGGCCATGACGCGGTCGACGGCCTCGTCCAGCGCGCGGTTGTCGATGAGCTGCGCGTTCGAGCGGGCGGTGAGCAGCGCGGCCTCGTTGAGGACGTTCGCCAGGTCGGCACCCGTGAAGCCGGGCGTCTTGCGGGCGAGGAGCTCGAGGTCGACGCTCGCGGCGAGCGGCTTGCCCTTCGCGTGCACCTCGAGGATCTGCTTGCGGCCACCGAGCGAGGGGGCGTCGACGCCGATCTGGCGGTCGAAGCGGCCCGGACGCAGGAGTGCGGGGTCGAGGACGTCGGGACGGTTCGTCGCGGCGATGAGGATGACGTTCGTCTTGCCGTCGAAGCCGTCCATCTCGACGAGGAGCTGGTTCAGCGTCTGCTCGCGCTCGTCGTTGCCGCCGCCGATGCCGGCACCACGGTGACGACCCACGGCGTCGATCTCGTCGATGAAGACGATCGCGGGGGCGTTCTGCTTGGCCTGCTCGAACAGGTCACGCACGCGGCTCGCACCGACACCGACGAACATCTCGACGAAGTCCGACCCGGAGATCGAGTAGAACGGCACGCCGGCCTCGCCCGCGACGGCGCGTGCGAGCAGGGTCTTGCCGGTGCCGGGAGGGCCGTACAGCAGCACGCCCTTCGGGATCTTCGCGCCGACCGCCTGGAACTTCGCGGGCTCCTGCAGGAACTCCTTGATCTCCTGGAGCTCCTCGATCGCCTCGTCCGAACCGGCGACGTCGGCGAAGGAGACCTGCGGGTTCTCCTTGTTGTTCATCTTCGCGCGGGACTTGCCGAACTGCATGACCTTCGAGCCGCCGCCCTGGGCGCTCGAGAGCAGGAACCAGAACAGGGCGCCGATGATGAGGAACGGCAGGATGATGCCGAGGAGCGACAGGAACCAGTTGCCCTGCTGCACGGTGTCGTTGTAGCCGTCGGGCAGGTTCGCGTCGTTGACGGCCTTGATGACCTCTTCGCCGCGCGGCGTGGAGTAGTAGAACTGCTCCTTCGCGTTGCCGTCCTTCAGGGTCAGGTCGACGCGCTGCTCGGTCGAGTTGACGACCACGGACGAGACCTTGCCGTCGGCGAGCTGCTCGAGACCCTTCTGGGTGTCGATCTGCTGCGTGCCGGACTGTGCGATGACGCTCCAGCCGATGAAGATGCCGACCAGCGCGATGAGCACGTAGAGGTACGGGCCGCGGAAGATGCGCTTGAAGTTCATGTGATCCGGGCGCGAGGGCCCGACACCTTTCTCTGCCGGAGTTGCGTGGAGGTCAGCATACGGCGGTGACTCTGTGGCGAGAATGGGTGTCCTCTGCGGGCGAACTCCACCCGTGCCCGGAGGGAGCCGTACGGGCCGCCCGGTGCTCGGACGGCCCGGTGGGCGTCAGGAGTAGACGTGCGGCGCGAGCACGCCGATGCCGCGCAGGTTGCGGTAGCGCTCGTCGAAGTCCAGGCCGTAGCCGACCACGAAGGCGTCGGGGATCTCGAAGCCGGCGTACTTGACGTCGACCTCGACCTTGGCGGCCTCGGGCTTGCGGAGCAGCGCGACGATCTCGACGCTCGCGGCCCCGCGCGACTCGAGGTTCTGCTTGAGCCAGGACAGCGTCAGGCCGGAGTCGATGATGTCCTCGACGATGATGACGTCGCGGCCGTGCAGGTCGGTGTCGAGGTCCTTGAGGATCCGGACCACGCCGGACGACTTCGTGCCGGAGCCGTACGACGAGACCGCCATCCAGTCCATGCGGGCCTGCATCTTGAGGTGCCGCGAGAAGTCCGCCATGACCATGACGGCACCCTTCAGCACGCCGACGAGCAGCGGGTCCTTGCCCGCGTAGTCGCGGTCGACCACCGCGGCGAGTTCGGCGAGCTTCTCGTCGATCTGCTCGGGGGTGAAGAGCACTTCGGACAGGTCTGCCTGGACGTCGGAGAGTTCCACCGGTCCAGGGTAACCGTCAGGACGGGGCGCGGAACGCCAGCCGGTCGCCCTCGCGGACGGCCCGCACACCCGGCAGGTCGATCGGCCCCTGGCCCCGCCAGTCGGTCACGAGTCGGCAGACCTCGAGCGTCTGCGTCCGGGACAGCGTCACGCCGAACTCCCCCTCGACGGCCAGCCGGACGAGTCGCTGGCGGAGGGCCGGCGGGTTCGCCTGCAGGCCCGGCACCGAGAGCGAGATGCCCGCCTCGGAGTGCTCGGCGAGGTCCTCCGCCATCTCCTCGGCGAAGTGGTCGAGGGCCGCGGCGTCCTCGCGGAGCTGCTCGGCGGTGCGGGCGAGCGCCTCGGGCACCCCGGTGCCGAGCTCGCGCTCCAGCGCCGGCATCAGCGTGTTCCGCACCCGCACGCGTGCGTACGCGGGGTCGTCGTTCTGCGGGTCGTCCCACGGCACGAGTCCGGCGGCGACCGTGGCCTGCCGCGTCGCGTGCCGACGGACCCCCAGGAGCGGCCGCCCGTAGGCCGGTCCGGTCGCGCGCCGCGCGAGCGCCGGCATGCCGGACAGCGCGTCCGGCCCGCTGCCGCGCAGCAGGCCGAGCAGCACCGTCTCGGCCTGGTCGTCGAGGGTGTGCCCGAACAGCACCAGGGGCGACCCCGTGTCGGCGGCGACCTGCGCGATCGCGGTGTGCCGTGCCTCCCGGGCGGCGCCCTCCGGCCCCCCGTCGGAGCCGACGTCGACCCGACGGACCGTCACCGGGTCGAGACCGAGCGATGCGGCCGTCCTGGAGGCGCGGCTCGCCACCGCCTCGCTGCCCGCCTGGAGCGCGTGGTCGACCACGACCGCGCCGGCGCGCAGGTCCTGCTTCGGCGCCTCGAACGCGGTGGCCGCGGCGAGCGCGAGCGAGTCCGCTCCGCCGCTCAGCGCGACCGTGACCAGGTCGCCTGGGTGCAGCAGCCCCTCGTCGCGTGCCTGCGACAGCAGCGTGCGGACCGCCAGCCGGGTCGCGGCGACGGCCGGGTCCAACCGGGGACGCGGAGTGTTCACCCGGTAACGTTAGCCGCGCTTTCTTCCCGCACATGAGACCAGGAGCGCACCATGACCGCGTACGACGTCGTCGTCGAGATCCCCAAGGGCAGCCGCAACAAGTACGAGGTCGACCACGAGACCGGTCGCGTGTACCTCGACCGCGTGCTGTTCACCTCGTTCGTCTACCCGACCGACTACGGCTACTTCGAGAACACGCTCGCCGACGACGGTGACCCCGTGGACGCGCTGCTGCTGCTCGAGTACCCGGTCTTCCCGGGCGTCGGCGTCAAGGTCCGTCCGGTCGGCGTCTTCAAGATGAGCGACGAGGCCGGCAACGACGCGAAGGTCCTCGTGGTCCCCGCCAAGGACCCGCGCTGGCAGCACATCCAGGACATCTCGGACGTCGACGAGCAGACCAAGGCCGAGATCGCGCACTTCTTCGAGCGCTACAAGGACCTCGAGCCGAACAAGTGGGTCAAGGCCGAGGGCTGGGGCGACGCCGCCGAGGCCGAGGCGATCGTGCAGGCCGGCCAGGCTGCGTACGTGCCCGCCGGTCACTGACGCTCGCACACACGACGGCGCCCGCGCTCCCCTCGGGGAGTGCGGGCGCCGTCGTTCGTGCGGGTCGCTCGCCGCTACAGCGAGCCGCTCGGGCGGGCGACGTAGGGCAGGAGCTGGTTCGGCAGCCAGATGCCGCGCTCGACGACGCCGACGCCGGGGCGTGCTGCCTCGACCATCGTGCCGTAGCTCGTCACGATGCTGTCGTGGTAGGCGCCGGAGACGCTGCCGTTCGACGAGTAGAACAGGATGTCGCCGGGCTGCCGCTGCGACAGCGGGACGAGGCGCCCGATCGACTTGAAGTAGTTGTACTGCCAGACGACGTTGTGGCCACCGGTCGCGATGCCCTGCGAGTTGTACGCCATCATCACCAGTCCGGAGCAGTCCCAGGTGTTCGGGCCCGCGCCGCCCAGGACGTACGCCTTGCCGAGCTGGTTGCGCGCGTAGGCGATCGCACCGGCGGCCTTCGACGGGCTCGAGACCGGTGCGGGCGCAGGGGCCGGAGCGGGGGCAGGGGCCGGTGCCGGGCGCGACGGGCTCGTGCTCGGCTGGCTCGTGCTCGGCTGGCTCGTGCTCGGCTGACTGGTGCTCGGCTGGCTCGTGCTGGGCCGGCTGGTGCTCGGCTGGCTCGTGCTCGGCTGGCTGGTGCTCGGCTGGCTCGTGCTCGGCTGGCTCGTGCTCGGCTGCGAACCGCTCGACTGCGTGCCGCTCGGGCGCGAGGGCACCGCGGACGACGAGGGGTCCGCACTGCTGCCGGAGCCGCCCGAGGTCGCCGCGTCACGCGCTGCGAGCTGCTGCTGCGCCCGCTCCGCCTGCTGTGCGTTCCAGTACGCCGTCTCGGTCGCCGTGCTCGTGCCCTTGAGGAACGCCAGCTGCTCGAGCACCTCGGACTGCTGGTCCTGCTGCTCCTGCACCCGCGCCTGCGCCGAGGCCGATGCGTCGTTGGCCTCGTCGAGCGCGCGCTCGGACTTCGCGGTCGCCGCGGCGAGGGCCTTCGTCGCCGCCGACTGCTGCGCGGCGATCGACTCGACGGTGTTCTGGTCGGTCTGCGCCTGGGCGAGCACCCGCGCCGAGCGCTCGGACAGGTGCGACACCGTGCCCACGCGGTAGAGCAGGTCCTTCGCGTCCGAGGCGTCGACGAGCATCGAGGTCGACAGGTCCCCACCGCCCGTGCGGGAGAGCTCCACGACGAGTCCCGCGACCTGCCCCGCCGACTCGTCCGCCCGCTGCTCGGCACGCTTCGCCTGCGCCGTCAGGTCGTCGAGGGACGCCTGCGCCTCCTGCTGCTGCGACACCGCCATCGCGTAGTCCTGCGCCGCCTGGAGCTCGGAGACCTCCGCGCTGTCCGCGGCGTCCTGCAGCGTCTGCAGCCGGTTGCCCAGCTCGTCCACCGTGGCCTGGGCCTGGGCGGTGTCGGCCTTCGCCTGCCGCACGTCGTCCCAGCTCGGGGCCGACGGGGCTGCCTGTGCGGGACCGGCGACGACGACCGACAGACCGATGCCGAGGACGGCGACGACCGCGGTGCAGCCGGACAGGGTGCGGGAGGAGGGCTTCATGTCTCGCTCAGGGCCTCTCGACGGCGCTGTTGCTCATACCGAGATCCCCCGCGCTGCCATGAAGGGGACCGGGTCGACGGCGGAACCGTTCACCCGGGTCTCGAAGTGGAGGTGGCACCCCGTCGACCAACCGGTGGAGCCGATCTTCGCGATCTGCTGCCCGGCCTCGACGTGCTGCCCGACGGAGACGAGGATGCCGCCGTCGACGATGTGCCCGTAGGCGGTGGAGATGCCACCGCCGTTGTCCAGCACGACCTCGTTGCCGTAGCCGCCGCCGTTCGCCGCGAACGTCACCGTGCCTGCATGGGCGGCGTAGATCGGCGCGTAGCAGGCGGGCGCCAGGTCCACGCCGGCGTGCAGCGCCCGGTAGTGCGTGTACGGGTCGACGCGGTAGCCGTAGGGGCTCGTCTGGTACCCGCCGGCGGGACGGACCCAGCCGGAGGAGTTCGGCGCGCCGCCGCCCGTGCCGCCCTGGCTCGTCGCAGCGGCGTTCCGAGCGGCTTCGGCCGCCGCAGCAGCGAGGGCGGCCTGCCGTGCCTTCTCGGCCGCGACGCCCTCGTTGTACTTCGCCTCGACGTCCTGCTCGTTCGTGGTCAGCAGGGCGAGCTGCGCCTCGAGCCGCTCCTTGTTGTCCGCCTGGGCGTCGACCGCGGACTGCGCGCGGTCGGCGGCGTCCTGGGCGGCCTGCATCTTCGCCTGGGCGGCATCGGCGAGGGCCCCGAGGGCCTTCTCCGCCTGCTCGGCACGGTCGGCGAGGCCCTGGGCGACACCGCGGTCCTGCGAGGCCTGCGAGTAGATGCCGTCGGCCTGCTCCGTCAGCTTGGACATCGCGCCGAGCTCGTACAGCAGGTCACCCGAGTCGGACGGGTGCGTGAGGATGTCCGTGGTCACGTCGTTCGCGCTCGCGCGACCGAGCTGCGCGGCGAGCTGGCCGGCCTGCGCCTCGGAGCGCTTCGCGGTGCGGCCCGCCTCGTCCGCCTGCTGCTGCAGCGTCTGCTGTTCGAGGGTCGCGGCGTCGTAGTTCGTCTGCGCCGTCTGGTAGGCCGTGCCCGCCGCCTCGGACTCCCGCTGCGCGGCCGATGCCTGCTCGGTCAGGTCCTGCAGGAGCGCCTGGATCTCGGTGACCTTGGCCTGCTGGGCGTCCTTCGATGCCTTGGCCTGCTCGACGTCCGACCAGCTCGGGTACTGCGCAGCCGAGGCCGCGGACACCGGGCCGACCGCAGCGAGCGCCCCGGCGGAGAGCACGACGGCCACCGCGGCGGCGAGGACGCGGCGGCGGTGACTGGGGACACGGAGGGAAGCAGGCGACATGATCTCGATCTCGTAACGGTGCGGCGAGGCTCGGACACGCCACACTGTCAACAGACGCAACAGTAACAACACGGGTCACGGCAGGGACACCCCCGAGCGAGGGTCCGGACCGTCCACGATGGTCGCACCGGACGCGGAGCCGGACAGCATCGGCGGGGTGCGACACGCCGGGGATGCACGCTCGAGGGCCCTCGATTTGTGCATCACGCAGACCGTCCGTATGCTTGACTCCCGGTAGCGCACGGCGCAGCTTGCGGCCCTATCGTTTAGTGGCCTAGGACACCGCCCTTTCACGGCGGCAGCACGGGTTCGAATCCCGTTGGGGTCACTCCACGTGAGTGAGCAAGCAACCGAGCAACACCACACAACACAACACATGGCCCTGTAGCGCAGTTGGTTAGCGTGCCGCCCTGTCACGGCGGAGGTCGCGGGTTCAAGTCCCGTCAGGGTCGCCACGGCTGGATAGCTCAGTTGGTAGAGCGTTCGACTGAAAATCGAAAGGTCCACGGATCGATGCCGTGTCCAGCCACGGTGAAGAGCCCCTCACGAGAGTGAGGGGCTCTTTTGCGTTCCCGGTGGGTGCACCCGGGTCGGTCGGCATCGAACCAGGACTCCGACATCGAACCAGCGCGTGCGGCTGGTTCGACGTCGGGATCGTGGTTCGACCTCGCTCCGCCCCGGTCAGACCTCGCGGGTCTTCGGGCTGCTGTCGTTCGTCTTCGCCGGGTCGCGCTCGACGACGGACCCGAGGGCGTCGTCGACGCGGGACATCAGCTCCGCGGGGATCCGCACCCCGGCAGCGCCGGCGTTGTCGCGCACCTGCTCCGGCCGCGAGGCGCCGATGATCGCCGACGCGACGTTCTCGTTCTGCAGCACCCACGCGACCGCGAGCTGCGCCATCGACAGGCTCAGCTCGTCGGCGATCGGCTTGAGCTCCTGCACCGCGGACAGCACCTCGTCGTTCATGAAGCGCTCGATCATCTTCGCGCCGCCCTTGTCGTCGGTGGCGCGCGAGCCCTCGGGCAGCGGCTGACCGGGCTGGTACTTGCCCGTCAGCACGCCCTGAGCGATCGGCGACCAGACGATCTGCGAGATGCCGAGCTCCTTCGACGCGGGGACGACCTCGCCCTCGATGACCCGCCAGAGCGCCGAGTACTGCGGCTGGTTCGAGATGAGCTGGAACCCGAGGTCCTTCGCGAGCGCTGCGCCGGCACGGAGCTGGTCAGCGGTCCACTCCGAGACGCCCACGTAGAGGACCTTGCCCTGCCGCACGACGTCGGCGAACGCCTGCATCGTCTCCTCGAGCGGCGTCTCGTGGTCGTAGCGGTGCGCCTGGTACAGGTCGACGTAGTCGGTCTGCAGCCGCTCGAGCGAGCCGTCGATCGACTCGAGGATGTGCTTCCGGCTCAGCCCGGTGTCGTTGTGCCCCTTCGGACCGGTGGGGCCGAAGACCTTCGTGGCGATCTCGAGCGACTGGCGACGCTCCCCCTTGAGGGCTTCGCCGAGGACGGTCTCGGCGCCGGTGTTCGCGTAGACGTCCGCGGTGTCGAACGTCGAGATACCGACGTCGAGTGCGGCTCGGACGCAGGCGATCGCCGCGTCGTTCTCGACCTGGGAGGCGTGGGTCAGCCAGTTGCCGTACGTGATCTCGGACACCTTGAGGCCCGAGTCGCCGAGGTAGCGGTACTCCATGTGCGTGTCACTCCTGTCGTGGAGCGCTTCGGTGCGCCCCGACCCGCGACGCTACGCGCCCGACCAGGAGGACCGGCGCAGTCGACCGGTACACTGATGTACCAGTGCTCCGGTGGGCAAGACGAAACCCCGGCGATGTGGCAGGGCCAGGGATCGTTCCGGGGTCTTCGCGAACGATGGTACAGCAGGGGGCGGTGTGAGCAGTCCGGACAGCTCGAACGTCGATCTCGAGAGTGCCCTCTCCGATCTCCTCACACGGGCGCGCCTGTCGTCGTACCTCGAGGTGACACCGTCGCTCTCGGGCGCGCTCGAGCTCTACGAGTGGAACATGCGAGCCGCAGCAAGCGTCCTCGAGCTCACTGGGATGGTGGAGATCGTCATCCGGAACGCTCTCGATCGCCAGCTGACGAGATGGGCTGCAGGCCGCGGCGTTCCCGACTGGCCGGATCATGCACCCCTGGACCCACGCGGTCGTCAGGATCTCCGCGCCGCCTCCGATCGCGCGGGTCGGGCTTCGGCACTGCCGTCCCGTGGTCGGGTCATCGCGGAGCTCCCGTTCGGGTTCTGGCGTTACCTGGTCAGTTCCCGCTACCACGCCTCACTCTGGGTGCCGTCGCTCCACCGCGCGTTCCCCTCGGGTCCAGCCGACCTGCGCGCCCGCCGTCGGGAAGTGGAGCAACGGATGCGCGGGCTCCACGTCGCCCGGAACCGCGCCGCTCACCACGAACCGATCCACCGTCGAGACCTCGAGCGCGACCGCACCGACGCGATCGACCTGCTCGGCTGGGTCGATCCCGTTGCAGCCACCTGGGCAGAGCGGACCAGCTCACTTCGCGGCGTTCTCGAGCAACGACCACGACGATCCACAGAGTGATGTACCACCGGCGCGCTGGCACTGGCGTGTGGTGTACCACTGTTCCATGCCTCGACCGATGACCACGTCGCCCGTCACCCGCACGCCCCGCCGCTCCATCGGCACCGTGGGACTCGGCGCCCTCGGGCTCAGTGCCGCCGTCCTGTCCTCGCTCGCCGGGTGCGCGGCGGAGAGCACGATCTCCGCCGGTCCCTCGTCGGCCAGGTCGACGACCTCCTCGAGCGCGAGCCCGGAGCCGGCCACAGCCGCGGCAGCGCGGGCCGTGGTCGCCCTCGTCGCGGAACGACTCGACACCGCACCCGAGGTCGCCGCCGCGAAGTACCACTCCGGGCAGCCGGTCGAGGACGCAGCACGGGAGCGCACGGTCCTCGACACCGCCCGCACCGCCGCCGAGCGGGACCACGTCGACCCGGACTGGGTCGAGGCGGTGTTCGCCGACCAGATCGAGGCGAGCAAGCAGGCGCAGACGGCCCTGCTCGACGAGTGGTCCCGGTACCCCGACCGCGCTCCCGCCGAGGCGCCCGACCTGACGACCACGGTCCGTCCGACGCTGGACCGCATCACGTCCGAGCTGGTGTCCGGCCTCGCGCGGCTGCAGGACGTTCGGGACGATCCGTCCTGCACCCGCGACCTCCGCCGGGCGGCCCGGGCGGTCCACGTCTCCGACGCGCCGGTGCAGCAGGCACTCCCGACCGCGATCGAGCACCTCTGCACAGTGGGTCCAGGGCACTGACGCGGATAGACCGTCGCGCGACCCAGCGCCGGAGGGGCAGGATCGCAGGGGCGCGGTGCACAGCGGCACCGCCGGGAGCGAAGGAGCATCCATGTCGGGATCGAGCGTGCTGTTCATCGGCGGCAGCGGCATCATCAGCGCCGCCTGTGTCCGCGAAGCCGTCGAGCAGGGGTTCGACGTGACCGTGCTCAACCGAGGCGAGACGGACAAGCGGCCGATCCCGGGGAGCGTGACGCGCCTCCAGGCCGACGTGTCGGACCGCACCGCGCTGGAAGCCGCGATCGGCGACCAGCGGTGGGACGTCGTCATCGACTTCGTGGCCTTCACGCCCGACCAGGTGCAGCGTGACGTCGATGTGTTCACCGGGCGGACCCGGCAGTACGTGTTCATCTCGTCGGCCTCGGCGTACCAGACGCCCGCGACCCATCTGCCGATCACCGAGTCGACCCCGCTGAAGAACCCGTTCTGGCAGTACTCGCGGGACAAGATCGCGTGCGAGGACCTGCTGACGAAGGCGTACCGCGAGGACGACTTCCCGATGACGATCATCCGGCCGTCGCACACCTACGACGAGACGCTCGTGCCGTTCTCGGGCGGGTGGACGGTGCTCGGCCGCATGCGCGCGGGCAAGCCGATCGTGGTGTGCGGGGACGGCAGCTCGCTGTGGACGATCACGCACGCGCGGGACTTCGCGGTCGGCTTCGTGGGGCTGCTCGACCGTGCCGAGGCGATCGGCGAGGCCTTCCACATCACCGGCGACGAGGCACCGACGTGGGACCGGATCGCGCACGAGCTCGCTGCGGCCGCGGGGGTCGAGGACCTGCAGATCGTGCACGTGCCGTCGGACGCGATCGACGCGCTCGACGCCGACTGGGGCGCGAGCCTGCTCGGGGACAAGGCGAACACCTCGGTCTTCGACAACACGAAGGTGCAGACGCTCGTGCCGGAGTTCGCGCAGACGACGTCCATCCGGCAGGGGGCGCGGGAGATCGTCGCGTGGTTCGACGCCGACCCGTCGCGCCAGGTGACGGACGAGCGGCTCGACGGCCTGATGGACCAGCTCGTGGAGCGCTGGCAGGTGCGCTGACGCGCAGCGTCCCCGCCGGAACCAGGTTCCGGACATGACACCGCGCGGTGCCGCAGTGCTGTGTCCGGAACCTTGTTCCGCGCTGGCGATGCGACGGACGGGAGGCGCGGCACCAGCCGGCACCGCGCCCCCGTCCGACAGGTGGTCGCGTCTAGCGCGCGGCCAGCACCTCGCCGAGCGTCCCGATCGCCAGGCGCACCTCGTCGTCGGTGACGACGAGCGGCGGCGCGAAGCGGATCGTCGACCCGTGCGTGTCCTTCACGAGCACACCCCGGTCGGCCAGGTCGTGCGCGATCTCCTTGCCGGTGCCGAGCGCGGGGTCGATGTCGATCCCTGCCCAGAGCCCGGCGACGCGGTGCGACACGACCCCGTGCCCGACGAGCTCGTCGAGCAGCCCGCGCAGGAGTGGTTCGCCGTCGAGCGCCCGCTGCTGGAAGGTGCCCTCGCCGAGCATCGCGACGACCTCGGACCCGACGGCGGCCGCGAGCGGGTTCCCGCCGAACGTGGAGCCGTGCTCGCCCGGACGCAGGACACCGAGCACCTCGCGCGAGCCGACGACGGCCGACACCGGGACGATGCCGCCGCCCAGGGCCTTGCCGAGCGTGACCAGGTCAGGGCGGACGCCGACCCGCTGCACCGCGAGGGTGTGCCCGGTGCGCCCGAGCCCGGACTGGATCTCGTCGGCGACGAACAGCGCGCCGAACTCGTCGCAGACGGCGCGGACCTGCGGCAGGTAGTCGGCGGGCGGGATGACCACGCCGCCCTCGCCCTGGATCGGCTCGAGCAGCACGGCGACGACGGTCTCGTCCATCGCTTCCCTGAGCGCACGAGCGTCGCCGTACGGCACCGTGCGGAAGCCGGGCGTGTACGGCCCGAAGTCCTGACGGGCCGAGGGGTCGTCGGAGAACGACACGATCGTCGTGGTGCGGCCGTGGAAGTTCCCGGACGCCACGACGATGGTGGCCTGCCCGGCCGGGACGCCCTTGACGCGGTAGCCCCATGCACGGGCCACCTTGATCGCGGACTCGACGGCTTCGGCCCCGGTGTTCATCGGGAGCACGAGCTCGGTGCCGGTGAGTTCGGCGAGCGCCGACGCGAACGGGCCGAGGCGGTCGTTCACGAACGCGCGGCTCGTCAGGGTCACGCGGTCGAGCTGCGCCCGGGCGGCGTCGAGCAGCCGGGGGTTGCCGTGGCCGAAGTTCACCGCGGAGTACGCGGCGAGTCCGTCCAGGTAGCGCTTGCCGTCGACGTCGGTCACCCACGCGCCGTCGCCGGACGCGATGACGACCGGCAGCGGGCTGTAGTTGTGGGCGAGGGAACGGTCCTCGACGGCCAGGGCAGCGGCGGTGGCACTGCCGTGTGCGGCGGACGCGGCGTCGCCGAACGCGCCGGTACCCGTCTGGGTACCGGCTCCGGTCGCGGTGCTCACGGCTACCGCGCGACCGAGGTGCCGGTGCCGACGGGGTGCAGGTCGAGCGTGCAGCACTTCACGCCGCCGCCGCCGAGCAGCAGCTCGGACAGGTCGACGCCGATCGGGTTGTAGCCCTTCTCCCTGAGCTGCGTGGCGAACGTGGTGGCCCGCGAGGCGATCACGACGTTGTAGCCGTCGGAGTACGAGTTGAGGCCGAGGATCGCGGCGTCCTCCTCGGTCGCGATGATCGCGTCCGGGAAGCGCTCGCGCAGGATCGCCAGCGAGGGCTCGTCGAAGGCGCTCTCGAGGTAGGCGATGTTGCTCGTGCCGTCGGCCGCGGGCTCCGGGTCGAGCACGGCGATGGCGGTGTCGAGGTGGTAGAAGCTCGGGTTGATCAGCTTGAGGGTGACGACCTCGCGGCCGTAGAGCTCGGCGAGCTCCTCGTGCGAGGTGCTGTCGGAACGGAAGCCCGTGCCCGCGAAGATCGTGTTCCCGACGAGCAGGAAGTCGCCCTCGCCCTCGTTCGTCTCGCGCGGCTCGGCCACGGTCAGGCCCGCGCTGCGGAACCAGTCCATGTACGCGGGGCCCTCGGGCTGGCGCTCGGGGTACTGGAACTTCGCGCCGTACGCGACGCCGTCGAGCACGAAGCCACCGTTGGCCGCGTAGACCATGTCCGGCAGGCCCTCGATCGGCTCGATGTACGAGATGTCGAAGCCGAGCTGCTCGTAGACGTCGACGAGGGACTGCCACTGCTCGACGGCCTTCGACGTGTCGGTCGGCTCCTCGGGGTGCATCCACGGGTTGATCCGGTAGCTGACCGTGTAGTGCGTCGGCTTGCACATCAGGATCGTGCGCTTCGTGGCGACACGTGCCGGTGCGGCCTGCGGTTCGGTTGCGGTGTTCGACATCAGTCCTCCTGGGACTTCTGGCCCGAGCCTGCCAGGAACCACCACGGGTGAAGCACTCCGGTGAGATGCAGGCTCACTCACCGCAGCGGACCAGGTCGACGCCAGCAGCAGTCTGACACGAACGGTCCGGTCGGTGCAGTACCCCGTTCGCGAGCGCGTGGCACCCGTTCGGGTGACGCACGATTCCTGCGTCGGACCCACCTGGCTCGCAAGAACCCCGCGTACGATTGACGAACATGGACACGCTCGACCACCGCATCCTGGACCAGCTCCGGGAGAACGCCCGCGCCGGCTACGGCGACATCGGGTCGGTGGTCGGACTCTCGGCGTCTGCAGTGAAGCGTCGTGTCGACCGGCTCGTCGCGGACGGTGTGATCCAGGGCTTCACGATCAAGGTCGACCCCGCTGTCGAGGACCGTGGCACCGAGGCCTGGGTCGAGCTGTACTGCCGCGGCACCGTCTCCCCCGACGAGCTCCGCACGCTGCTCGACACCGTGCCCGAGGTCGTCGACGCCGGCACGGTCACCGGCAGCGCCGACGCCGTGGTGCACATGCGCTCGCGGGACCTGCCGGCCCTCGAGCTGGCCCTCGACCGGGTGCGCCTGGCTCCGCAGGTCGACCACACCCGCAGCGCGATCGTCCTGTCGAAGCTGGTCTCCCGCGAGTCCGCCTAGCCCCGGCGCGTAGGGTCGCGTCCGTGGGACGTGAGCGGACAGCCAGGAGGCACGGCGCGCCTCCCGGACGACCGCCGGCGGCCCGCACCCTGGTCGCCGCCGCCTCCGTGGCGTACCTGGCCAACTGCCTCTGGGGCACCGCCGTCGCGGTCCGGCTCATCCGGACGAAGAAGCTGCGCGTCGTGCACCACGGCCTCTTCGTCGTCACCGCGACCCTGACCGGCGTCGCCGCGACCACCCCGGTGTGGACCCGCGACCGCTCGGCGCTCTTCCTGCTGCCGGCACTCGTCCCGCTCGCCCTCGCCCCGCGCACGAACCCCCGCTCGCGAGCACACTGGAGAGTCGCGGTCGCCGCTGCACCGTCCTACCTCGGGGCGCTGCTGGCGCGGCGCTGACCACGACGACGAGACACGAGGGACGTGAGTGGAGCTCTTCGAGGCGATCCGACGCCGACGCACGACCAACGGGGCGTTCCTGCCCGACCCGGTGTCCGAGGAGCACCAGCGGTTGCTGATGGAGCTCGCAGGACGGGCGCCCTCGCAGCTGAACAGTCAGCCCTGGCGGTTCGTCCTGGTCGAGGAACGTCCGACGATCGACCGCATCGCCGAGATCAGCGGCAGCTCGATGACCCGGACGATGGCGGCGGGCACGTTCTTCGAGCGCTACAAGCCGTACTTCCGGTTCTCGCAGGCCGAGATGGACGAGCGGCGCGACGGGATGCTGTTCGACAAGCTGCCCCGACCCCTGCGTCCCTTCACGAAGCAGGTGTTCACGAAGCGCGGGCAGCTCATGATGAACGCGCTGCGCGTGCCGCAGACCCTCGGCGAGGAGAACCGGAAGCTCGTCGCCGGTTCGCCGCTGCTGCTCGGCGTGATGCTCGACCGGCACGAGTACCGGAAGGAGGAGCTCTCGGGCTTCTACTCGGTGTTCAGCATGGGGGCCGCGATGGAGAACGTGTGGCTCGTAACGACGGAGCTCGGTCTCGGGATCCAGTTCGTGTCCTTCCCGATGGAGACCCCCGGCGCGTGGGAGGAGATCGAGGGGCTGCTCCGGGTCCCGCCGGAGCTCGAGCTGATGGCCGTGTACCGGATCGGGTACCTGCCGCCGGAGCGTCGACGTCCCGCGATCGACTGGACCTCGAGCGAGCGGAAGCGCCCGTCGCAGTACGTGTTCCGCGGGACCTGCGACACCCCGCAGCAAGGGTGGGACGACGTGCCGGACGCTGGCCGAGCCACGGACGGGACCGTCTCGTGACCGCCGGAACGCGTGGCGGAGGTGGGGCGGGCCTCCCGGCCGTCTCGCCGGAGGCACCGCCACTCCGCGGCACGCCCTGGATCGCGCAGGACTGGCTCGACGTGGTGTTCGTGCACTGGCGCGTCGACGTGTCGGCGGTGGCGCCGCTGCTGCCCGCGGGGGCGTCCCCGGACACGATGGCGCCCGACGGGACGGACGACGGGACGACCACCTGGGTGGGTCTCATCGGCTTCCGGTTCACGGAGACGCGCTTCCCGCCCCTGGGCCGCCTCGGCCGGGCCGGCCGCATCGGCGACTTCGTCGAGGTGAACGTGCGGGTCTACACGCGCGACGACCAGGGGCGACGAGGCGTGGCCTTCCTGTCGCTCGACGCCGGGAAGCTCCTGCCGACCCTCGGCGCGCGGGTGGCGACGGGCCTGCCGTACTGGTGGGCGCACGCGGCGATCCGGAAGTCGGACGGTCGCGTCGGGTACGCGATGCGTCGACACGGGACGCACCTGCGGTCGGCCTTCGACGTGCGCGTGGGCGACGTCGTCGCGGAACCGACGCCGCTCGAGACGTTCCTGACGGCCCGGTGGGGCATGCACGTGCGTCGGGTGGGCGCGACGCGGTACTGGCCGAACGAGCACGAGTCGTGGCCGCTGCACCGGGCGTCGCTCGTGTCGCTGCGGGACGACCTGGTCGCGGCCGCGGGGCTGCCCTTCGGGCTGTCCGGGCTGGAGCCGGACTCGGTGCTGTACTCGCCGGGGGTGACCACGCGCTTCGGGCGGGGGCGCTGACGGCGGCGGTCGCGTCGGCGCCGGCTGCAGTGTGCGCTGGGTGCGCTGCTTGCGCTGCTTGCGCTGGCTGCGCCGCTTGCGCTGCGTGTCGCGTCGGCCGGGAGGCACGGCTCCGGCTGCTGGGACCCGTCGCGGTGCGCGGTGGGTAGCGTCCACCGCGTGACCGGTGGAGCGCAGCAGCAGGACGTCCGACGCCGCGCGGGATGGCTCCCGCAGGACCAGAGCGGGCTCGAGGCCTGGCTCCGCGGCCGCCGCGAGCGGCACCAGGAGCGCGACCCGGACCGGGCACTGCACCCCGCGGTCTCCGCCCTGCGCGACCTCGTCGAGGGCGACCCCGTGCTGCGGATGCACGCGCACCAGATGATCGAGCAGGTACCCGTCGGTCGGCGGTACCGGGACCGGCACCTCGACTCGTTCGGCGAGCTGCTCGAGCTCGTCGACGAGGTGATCACGACCGCGCCCGAGTACAGCGACGAGCAGATGGTGATGACGCCGCTCGACGGGGTGCTCGACTGGACGAAGGCCACGCCCGCGGGTTCCGCGTTCTACCGGGACCCCCGCGTGAACGAGGCCCTGCGGTCGATCCTGCAGGGCTGGTGCGACTTCCTGTCGAGCGACAAGTCCCTCGAGGTGCTCGTCGACGCCCCCTCCGGCTGGTGCAGCGACGCGGCGCGTCGGGCGGTCGGCATGGACCGGTTCGAGCACGACGCCGACGCCGAGCACTGGGGCTTCACGTCGTGGAACGACTTCTTCACCCGGCGCTTCCGGGACGGCGAGCGTCCCGTCGCCGCACCCGACGACGACGCGGTCGTGGTCAGCCCGTGCGAGGCCACCCCCTACCGGATCGCCAGCCGCGTGCACCGGCTCGACGAGTTCTGGGCGAAGGCCGAGCCGTACTCGGTCGAGGAGCTGCTCGCCGGGGACGAGACCGCCGACCTGTTCGTGGACGGCACGGTGTGGCAGGCCTTCCTCAGTGCGCTCGAGTACCACCGTTGGCACAGCCCCGTGGCCGGCACCGTCCTGCGCGCCTGGGTCGAGCCGGGCACCTACTTCTCCGAGGCCACGTCGCAGGGCGCCGACGCCGCCGAACCGCAGCTGTCGCAGGGGTACCTGGCGCACGTCGCCACCCGGGCGATCGTGCTCGTCGACGCGGACGACCCGACGATCGGCACCGTCGCGGTCGTGTTCATCGGGATGTCCGACGTGTCCTCGTGCGTCATCGGCGAGGGCATCGAAGCCGGCGCCCGGGTCGGCAAGGGCGACGAGCTCGGGTACTTCCAGTTCGGCGGGTCGTCGGTGTGCGTGCTCTTCGGGCCGGACGTCGTCGAGTCGTTCTCCCTCGGGGCCCTGCCGCAGGCGCCGGAGGAGGAGCCGGCGGTGCTGCCCGTGCGGTCACTCCTGGCGACGGCGCGGCGGCGGTCGGTGGACTGAGCCGGCCCCGACTGCGTCCGGGGGACACCGGCTGGACCGGCGTGGACGCGGACCTGCGTACAACGGACAGCATGACGCGCGTGGCAGTGGTGACCGGTGGTTCGGCAGGACTCGGACGGGCGACCGTCCGTGAGCTCGCGGCACGGGGCTGGGACGTCGCCGTCCTCGCCCGAGGTCGTGACGGGGTCGACGCCGCGGTCGCCGAGGTCGAGGCAGCCGGACGTCGCGGGCTCGCGCTGATCGCCGACGTCGCCGACCGCCAGGCCGTCGAGGCCGCCGCCGAGCGCACCGAGCAGGAGCTCGGACCGATCGACCTCTGGGTGAACTGCGTGATGGTCGGCGTCTTCGGACGCTTCACGGACACCGGCCCCGACGACTTCGAGCGCGCCGTCGACGTCAACTTCCTCGGCTTCGTCAACGGCACCCGTGCGGCGCTCGCCCGCATGGTGCCCCGTGACCGCGGCCACGTCATCCAGGTCGGTTCGGCGCTGGGCTTCCGCGGCATCCCGCTGCAGGCGGCCTACTGCAGCGCCAAGCACGCCATCGTCGGCTTCACCGAGTCGGTGGTGTCCGAGCTCACCGAGCAGGGCAGCAGGGTGGCCGTGAGCCGCGTCGACATGCCGGCGCTCAACACCGTGCAGTTCAACTGGGTGAAGTCGCTCCTGCCGCACCACCCGCAGCCCGTCGCCCCGATCTACCAGCCCGAGGTCGGTGCCCGCGCCATCGCCGTCACCGCCGAACGGCCCCGCCGTCGCACGTGGGTGGGCGAGTCGACGGTCTACACGATCCTGGGCAACCGGATCAGCGGCCGGTTCGCCGACTGGTACGCGGCGAAGACCCTGGTGAGCGGGCAGCAGGCCGAGCAGAAGGACGGGCAGTCCCTGCCGACGAACCTGCACGAGCCCGTCCCCGGCGACCACGGGGCGCACGGTGTCTTCGACGACTCGGCGCACGCCTGGTCGCCGCAGACGTGGTGGGTGGAGCACCGCCGGCTCGGCAACGGGATCATCGGCGCCGCCGTCGGTGTCGCGGGCGCGATCGCCCTGGCCGCAGGGAAGCGCCGGTGAGCCGCCGCGGCGATCGTCGGCAGCGGGCCCGCTGGGTGGAGGGCCTGCGGGCGGGCATCGGCATCGCCCACCTGGTCGCCTCGCGCGGGTCGACCGGTCGGGTGGCGGTGTTCGGCCGGGTGCTCGGCGCACGTCAGCTCGTGCAGGCCGCGCTGCTCGCCCGTGCGGCGTCACCGGAGGCGCACGTGCTCGGTGCTGCGGTCGACGCCACGCACGGTGTCTCGATGGTGCCGCTCATCGCCCTCGACCGGCAGACGCGCGGGTTCGCCGCCCGGCAGCTCGTGGTCGCGGTGGTCCTCACCGCACTCGAGGTCGGGCTCGTCGGCACGGGACGCAGACGCCCGCGCCGACGCTGACCCGTCCGGAGCCGGCTACTCGACCTCGTCGCTCGGGTGCTCCTCCTCGACACCCGTCTCGTCCATCCGGTCGCGCAGGTGGTCGGCCATGGCGCCGGCACCCTCGTGCCCGTGGTCGTGCTCGACCTGCTCGACCAGGCCGTGCAGCTTCTCCTCGTTGGTGGCCTCGGTGGCGCCGTCCATCACGGGGGCGGTCTGGACCTCGTCGTCGTTCGATCGTGCGTTCATGCACCGGACGCTACGCCGGAGCGTGGTCCACGGAGCCGAGGACGGTCAGCCAGCGTGCAGGCGAGCCGCTCGAGCGTGACCGGCCCGGTCCGTCAGAGCCGCAGCCGGCTGAACGCCCGCGAGACGTCCCCGTGTCGGTGCGCCGTGACCGAGACCGTCTGCTCCCGCAGGAAGTGCAGCATCTCGACGATGCCGGACTCCACGGCGGGGTCGTCGTGGATGGTCGTCTCGGTGCCGGCACCCAGGGCCTCCTCGAGGGCACGGGCGTCACCGCCGAGCAGCCGCACGCGTGACCCCGGTCCGCCGAAGGCCACGTTGCGGCGCGGCTCGGCCCCCTGCGCGAGGACCAGGTCGATCGGGTCGAGGTCGGGCTCCGTCCCGTCCGACCACCCGTCCTGCAGCAGGGTGCCCGCGGCGGCACGGCCCAGGAACGTGGCGTCGTCCTCCACGACCTGGTCGACGACGTCGAGGGGCGACCGTGCCCGCGAGAACAACGGCAGGAGTTCGGCGGGCAGGGGGCGGGCGGTGCTGAGGAGCACGTGCGCGCGGGCGGCGGTCGCGGCGACGAGCACGCGGACGAGCTCGCCGGCGCCGACCCCGGAGGACTGCCGGACCACGACCGACTGCGGGCGGAAGCGGATGACGTTCCGCTCGAGGACCAGGTCGGCGGTGTCCCGCGACCGGCCGTACAGCGACGCCCGGGCCGCGGCGTCGCTCTCGGCTCCGGCGCGCACGCGGTCGAACTCCTCGAAGGACAGCCCGGCACGCGCCGCCTCGATGACGGCGGTGACCCGGTTGCCGAGCCCCTGCAGCTGGATGCTCCGGTGCGGCTGACGCCGGGTCGGGTCCCACCGGTCCGCGCCGATCACGGACAGCGGGCCGCCGCGGTGCACCGTCGGTCCGACCGCGGTCCCCCGCCACCCGCCGACGGGCTGGCGTCCCGGTCGTGCGCCGGTCGTCGGCCGGTCGACCACGAGCACGCCCGCGCGGGTCCGGTCGGACCAGGTCGCGACCTCGTCGGGGTCGAGCGTGTGGAGCGCCGCGACGGAGCCGCCGTCGACGGAGTGCTGCAGCGCGATCGCCTCGTCGAGGGTCTCCACGCGGACGACGTCGAGCACGGGTGCCGGCACCGCGGACCGCGACAGGTCGGCTGAGGCGCGGACGCCCTCGCGGACACCGGGTGACCAGAGCCGCCCGGTGTCGTCGAGCGCGACCGGTTCGACGAGCCAGGACTCCCCCGGACGCAGCTCGGTGAGCGCGGTGCGCACGGCACCGGCCGGCTCGGCGACGAGCGGCCCGACCTGCGCGGCGGCGTCCGTCGGCCACGCGGTGCGGAGTCCGCGGACGGCATCGGCGAGCTGCGCACGGAAGCGCTGGCTCTCTCCCACGGAGCCGACGAGCACGAGCAGCGACACCGCCGACGACGCCTGTCCGGCGCGGTCGAACGCCGATGCGACGACGTCGCGCACCGCCTGGTCGAGGTCGGCCGAGGGCGTCACGACCGCCGTGACCACCCCGGAGGTCTCGGCCACGAGGGGCAGGTCCGCGCGCCACCACCGGTAGGAGCGGGCGGTCTCGGGCGTGCCGGTGAGCACCACGCGGTCGACGGCCGGGTGCGCGACGAGGTCGCGGGACAGGTCGCTGCCGTCGAGGTCGACGAGCTGGAGCAGGGAGTGCGGCACCCCGGCGTCCCAGAGCACGTCGGCGAACACGGCACCGGTCCGTCGGGCGGCGGTGGCCGGCTGGAGCACGACCCCGCTGCCCGCGGCGAGCGCCGTGAGCACGCCGTCGGCGGCGTCGAGGAGCGGCGCGTTCCACGACGGCACGACGACCGTCAGCCGCGGCGGCACCGGCACGGCGCCGTTGATGTCCTCCAGGTGCCGCGTCCGGTCGGCCGCGTGCATCGCCGCGTCGACGGCCCGGCTGACCTCGCCGTCGGCCTCGGTCAGGGTGAGGCCGACCTCGGCGATCATCGTCTCGACCAGGGCACCCCGGTGCGTCTCGAGCGCGTGGCCGATCAGGTCGAACAGCTCGGCGCGGTCCTCCGGGTCCTGCCGCCCCCAGTTGACGCCCGCCTGGGCGGTGCGGGCGACCAGCCGCTCGAGTCGCCCTCGGTCGGTGATGCGGGCGGCGCGGATCGTCCGGACGCCACGCTGCGACTCCGGGACCCGAGCGAGCAGCTCGGCGGCCCAGGCGCGGTTGCCCGGTGTCGAGGGATCGGTGTCGGGGGTGTTCTCGGCGGCCGACCGCAGCACCGGGTCACCCGGCGGCCGGCGGCGGTCCTGGGTGCGTCGGGTGGGCGGCGCGGGTCGGACGAGGGCGGCCACGGCGTCGACGTGCTCGGCGGTGGCCCGCTCGACGGCGGCGGTGTCACCCGCCGGGCCGGTCGTGCCCACCGCGGCCGGGCCGGTCGCCACGGACCGGTTGTCCGCGACCTCGCGCAGGCGGCGGGCGAGGTACGGGACGGCGGCGTCGAACGCGTCGGGTCGCACGAGCGGGACGCCGAGGACGACGCGACCGAACGCGGTGCGCAGGACGTCGGCGTACCGGGTGGTGCCGAGGAGCACCTCGGGTTCGACGGCGTCGAGCACGCCACGCCGCTCGGCGAGCACGTGCGCGGTCGCGAGGGCGAACGGGTCGTGGGTGGCGACGCCGACGTGCACGGCGTCCGTGCGCTCGGGATCGATCGCCGTGTCGAGCAGGCGCAGGAACGCGGTGTCCGTCGTGCGGGTGTCCGCGGTCACGGCGAGCGGTCGGCTCCCGAGCACGGCGTCGACCCGCTCGGCGGCGAGCAGCGTGCCCTTGGTGAACCGGACCCGCACGGGCGCTCCGCCGGTCGCTCGTCGCTCGCGGGCCGCCGTCGTCACCCGGTCGAGCAGGTCGAACGACTCGGGCAGCTCGGCGGGCAGGGTCACCCCGAGGGTGAGGCCCGCCGTGCCGTCCTGACCGAGCAGCGCCAGCAGCACCGCGACGGTGCGCTCGACGTCCTGCGCCCGGCCGGACTGCAGGGTGACCACGGGCGGGGTCGGTCGGCTCGCCGCGGTGTGCAGGAGCGGTGCGAGGTGCTCGACCGCGTCGGTGACGGCGGCGTCGAGGTCCCACGGGGACACCGGTGGCAGCACGGTGTCGAGGTCGATCGTGACGGCGGCGACGTCCTGGTGCAGGAGCTCGTCGATCGCCGCCAGACGCCGGTCACGGCCGGCGGGTCCGAGGACGGCGGGGCCGAGCAGGGCGACGTCGACCCGGGTGTCCGGACCCCCGACCTTCGCGAGCGCCGCCGGGGTCCGGGCTGGCGTGGCGTCGACGACGAGGTGTCCCGCGAGCCGCCGGAGCACCTTCCGCGCCGAGGGGACGACCGCCCACGGCGCCATGGTCGCGAAGCCGCCGCCGACCGTCACCGCGCCGCGGAGGTACCAGGCGAGGTCGTCCGGGACCGCCCGGCTAGCGCGCTCGAGGTTCCGGGCGACGACCTTCGGGTCCTCCGGCCGGACGACGACGTCCACGAACGTGCGGGCGAACTCGGCACCGCGCTCGTCCGCCAGCAGCTCCGCCAGGCGCGCGGCCGCGGGCTCCGGCTTCACCCCGCGCGCTGCCTCGATCCACCCCTGTGCCAGCGTGACCACGTCGTCGGTGCAGTCTCGGAGGTGCGGGGTCGGCATGGAGTGATCGTATGCCGGGCGTCCGACGTGACCTCTGAGCGCGCCGAGTGCCGCCCAGGAGTCAGCCGAACGGATGATCCTCGTGCCCGTGACACCGCCGCTGGATACGCTGGCCGTCATGGCGGAGCAGGGCGGCGAGGGGCACGACTGGGCGACCTGGGACGCGTTCCACGACGTCTGGCGTCGGCTCGACCGAGCGCTCGACCACGCCGTGCAGGAGGGCGCGGGCATCTCGATCCCCGAGTTCGAGATCCTGATCGGTCTGCAGCGGGACCCCGACCACCGGCTGCGGGTCCGTGACGTCGCAGCCGGCATCGGGTGGGAGAAGTCGCGGGTGAGCCACCAGGTCACCAGGATGGTCGCCCGCGGGCTGGTCGCGCGGGCGGACTGCCCGACCGACGGCCGCGGCAGCTGGGTGACGATGACGAGCGAGGGTCGTCGCGCGGTACTCGCCGGCATCCGCGCGCACACCGCGGCCCTCGAGGAGCTGTTCTGGAGGCCCGTGGCGACCGATGCGGACACCCTGCGGTCCGTCTCGCACCGCGTCCTCGACGCGCTCGGCCCGGTCGACCCACAGGACTGAGCAGGGTCGGCTCAGCGGACGGCTGCGAGCACCTCCGCGACCGCTGCGGCCGTCACGTCGGCGCGCTCGTGGTCGTCCGCGGTGAGCGTCACGACGGCGTCGGCGACCGGGTCCAGGAGCACGAGCTGCCCGTACGCCCCGTGCAGTCGCCACGTCCGTCCGGGGCCGCCCCACCCGGCCAGGGCGTACCGGTCGTACGACGGCGACGACCCGGCCACGACCCAGTCGGTGTGCATCGCGTCGACGATCGCCGCGGGCACGAGCTGTCGGCCGTCCGCCACGCCGCGGTCCCGCAGCAGCCGCCCGATCCGTGCGACCTCCACGGTCCGGAGCCACAGCCCGGCGCCGGCGACGACGTGGCCGAGCGGGCAGCGGTCCCACCGGACGTCGTCGATGCCGAGCGGGGTGAGGAGGCGTTCCTGCACGAAGGCACCGACGTCACCGACCCGGGCGGCCAGGGCCCGAGCCGCCGTGTAGGTACTCGCGTTCGCGTACTGGAAGGACCGCCCGGCGGTCGGCCGTCCGAGGAACTCCCGCGCGAGGTCCGGCCAGTCGGTCGTCTCGGTCGGCGACCACGGCATGTCGATCCCGCTCGTCATCGTCAGCAGGTGCCGGAGCGTGACGTCCTGCCCACCCGGGCCGAGCACGACGTCGGGCAGCAGCGCACCGACGGGCTCGTCGAGGGTGAGCAACCCGTCGTCCTCGGCGATCCCGACGGCCAGGACGACCACGCCCTTGGCGACCGAGTGCACGTCACGGCGGACGTCGGCGGACCAGTGGTGCTCGGCGGTGTCACCCCCGACCAGGACGTGCAGGCCGTGGGCACGGAAGCCCGTCCGCTCCACCTGGCGGACGACGGCGTCGAGGACGGGTGCGGCGCGGTTCACCCCGCCATCATCCCGTGCGTCCGGACAGGTCGGTGCTCGCGAGCGGACCACCCGCTCCGCGCAGCCGGACCTGCACCGCGGCGATGTCGTCGCGCCGGACGTCGGTCGACGCGGACAGCCCGCGGGCCTCCGCGCCGGAGGCCGACCACGACGCCACGGTCTGTTCGGAGCCGTCCTTCCGGACCACCACCAGGTCGTACATCACCGAGCCGTCCGACGACCAGTCCTTCCCGCCGTACGAGCAGCCCCAGTCGAAGCGCGTGCCCCACTGCTCGCCGCTCACCGCCAGGTCGACGTCGAGCCCCTGCGATCCCGTCAACGTGTAGCGGTCACCCGCGGCCGGGGACTCCGGAGCGCTGGTCGTCGGGGCACCGCCCGCCTCCACCGTTCCGCCGCGGTCGGCGGCGGTGCCGACGGCGAGCCCGCCGAGCACGGCGACGGCGACCGCGAGCCCCGCGGTCGCGGCGACCCAGACCCGGCGACGGCGGCGACGGTGGCGGACGCGGTGCGCGACGGCGGCGAGGGTGCCCTCGGGACGGGTGTCGCGCCTCCCGTCCGGTTCCGCGATCTCGACCGCCTGGTCGGCCGGGAGCTTCGCCAACAGGCCGGGCAGTCCGACCAGCTCCGCGACGGCCGCGGTGCAGCGGTCGCACGTCTCGAGGTGCCGCTCGTACTCGAGCCGCTCGTCGGGCGGCAGCGAGCCGAGGACGTACGCGGCGTCCCACTCGTCGTAGCGGTCGTGCGCGGTCGGGTCCACGCTCATCGGGTCACTCCTCGTTCCTGCAGTGCGAGCCGGAGGGCTCGCAGCCCGTAGTGCAACCGCGACTTCGCGGTGCCCTCGGGGATGTCGTGTCGTCGTGCGATCTCGGGCACGGTGTGGCCGAGCCAGTAGGCGTCCACCACCACGCGGCGGTGGTCCGGGCTGAGCGAGGCGAGCGCGTCCGCGACGACGATGCGGTCGAGGACCGCGTCCGTGCGGTCGGCCTCGGCGCGGTCGACCGGGTGCTCGGAACCCTGCTCCCGTCGGTTGCGTGCCGACCGGGCGTCGTCGACCACCAGGTTGCGGGCGACGGTGAAGAGCCAGGCGCGGGCGCTGTCGGGTGCTCGCTCGAGCACGGACGGACGCTGCCACGCGCGCACCATGGTCTCCTGCACGACGTCCTCGACGGTCGAGCCGTCCCGCGTCAGGTGCCGGACGTAGCGCGTGAGCGCGTCACCGTGCTCGCGGTACAGCGTCGCCAGCAGCTCGTCGGCGGAACGGCTCGTCACGGTCACTTCGCCAGGTCGAGGGAGAACTCGACGGAGCCCTTCCCGTCCACGGTGACGAAGCCGAGCGACGGGGCCTCGACCCCGTAGTCGGCGAAGGTGATCGGGACGGAGCCGACGACCTGGACCCCACCGTCCTTCGTCACGGCGACCTGCGCGTCGGCCGTGACGGGCTCCTCGACGCCGTGCAGGTCCATCGTGCCCGTGAGCGTGACGTCCTGCGTGCTGCCGTCGAGGGCCCCGGAGACGTCGACGGGCTCGGTGAGCGCGAACGTGGCCGTCGGGTACCGGTCGGTCTGCAGGGCCTGGGTCCGGAAGTACTCGTCGCGGCGGGACTCGGGCGTGCTGATCGACGCGACCTGCACCGTCACCGTCGCCTTCGTGAGGGTCCCGCCGTCGACCGTCGCGGTGCCCTGCACGTCCTTCGTCCGTCCGACCACGTTCACATCATTGCCCTGCAGGACCTCGTGCACGCGGTACCCGGCGTACGAGCTGCTCGTGCTCGTCCAGGTGCCGTCGGCCTGGGCTGCGTCGAGCGTGCCGCCGGAGCCCGACGGCCCGGCGCTCAGCGAGGGGGCTGCGGCGGCCTGGCCGTTGACCGTGTTCGCGTAGATGACCGGGCCGGCGATGACTGCTGCGGCGCCGATGACGACGACGCCGGTGGCGATGCCGATGATGACCTTCGTGCGTGTGCGGAGTCCCATGCCCTGACGACGAGACAGCGGGCCGGATCGTTCACCCGGACGCGCGGAAGGCGCCGTCCCCGTGGTCGGGGGCGGCGCCTTCTCGTGGTGGTGCTGGTGCGGGTCGTGCCCGCGGGGGCCTTACTTGACCAGTGCTTACTCGACCAGTGCTTACTTGATCTGGGCGGTGATGGTCGCGGTACCGACGAGCAGGCCGGCCTTGACGGCGTCGGTCTTGAAGGTCTGGTTCAGCAGGCCCGCAGCGTCCGAGGACACGTGCACGGTGGTGCCGGTCAGGATCGCGTTGTCACCCTCGAGCTGCAGCGGCTTCAGCGTGCCACCGTGCAGCGAGAACAGGTACGCGTTCGACGCGGCGACCTGACCGTTGACCAGGACGTCACCGTAGAGCTTGGACGAGCCCGGGTTCACGACGAAGTTCTCCAGCGTCACCGTGGTGTCGCCGGCCTTGAGGGTCAGGCCCGAGTCGTCGTGGTTCAGCAGACCCTGCACGTAGGGACGGTAGTTACCGTCCGGCGACCAGTACGTGACCGAACCGGCGGTGATCGGGAACGACACCGACCCGTTCTCGAGCTTTGCGTTGCCGGACACGCCCGGGGTCAGCCCCAGCGAGGTCAGCGCGTCGGTGAAGCCCGAGTCGAGCGCGACCGCGGTGTTGCCACCCTTGACCTCCGGCACCGACGCGACCGGCGCCGGGATCTTCGAGTCGGACGAGGACGACACCGTCTGCACGTTCGGGGTCGCAGCGTTCGCGGTGCTGATGCCGAACGCGGCACCACCGAGGACGAGGGCGCCGGTGGTGGCGAGGGTGATCGAGGTCTTCATGGACTTGCGCATGATGGTTCCTTCCGTTGTCGCGCTCGGCGCGATTCCCTGAGTGCGCGCCGAACACACCCCGCATCGGGGTGGAGAACCAGCTACCTGCGGCTGGTGAGCGCTCCGGGTGTTTCCCGGTTGATGCAAGGGATTCGGGACCCTCCGCGAAAGGGTTTGGACGAGTTCGGAGTCGTTATCTCTCCGTTACAAACTCGGGGGACGAGCTGCTCCGCCGCCCCGCAGCGGTACGCTCCGACCGTGCCCGAGATCATGGAGGTCCGCGACGTGCTCGCGGTGATCCGACCGGCCGTGCTCGCGATGCTGCACCCGCACGAAGCTGTCACACTGCAGCTGTTCCTCATCGAGGCGGGGGACAGCAGCTGGACGCCGCTGCAGGACGACGACGTCGTGATCGACACCAGCGCGATGGCGCGGTGGGAGATCCTGGGCGAGGACGGCGGCTCGAGCTCGCTGTGGATCGAGGGCGGCGCGGAACAGCTCGTCGCCGACGTGCAGAGCGACCTGCAGGACTTCATCGCCGAGAGCGGATTCGCTTGGGGTGAGCTCCGCCCGCTGCCGCCTCGTTGACCGCGCAGCCTCGCTGACCGCTGCCGCTCGCCTGCTCCGCCCGGGTGGCAGTGGAGGGGCCCCCGCGTACCGTGCGCCGCATGAGCGACCAGCAGCACGAGAACACCCCGACCGACGGCTCGACGGACGCCCCCGAGCGCGAATTCCAGCGCACCGAGGACCTGCCCGACGGTTCGTCCACCGGCAACGCCACCGAGGACCCGGACCAGGACAGCGACGTCGACTCCGGCGGCGAGCCCGAGTCGCCGGACAACGAGCAGGTCTGAGTCGTCCGGCCCGAGCCCTCGCGCTCGGGCCGCTCCGACCAGCACCTGACAAGCTCGGAGCATGCAGCACCGCTCCCCCGTCGTCATCGCCGGCTGCGGCGACCTCGGCACCGAGGCCGGCCTCCGCTTCGCGGCGCTCGGTCACCCGGTCACCGGGCTCCGTCGTCGCGCCGAACTGGTCCCGTCCCCGATCACGGGTCGGAGCGTCGACCTCCGGCGCGAGGTGCCGTCGATCGACGCGGACACGGTCGTCGTCGTGGTGGCGTTCGCCGCCGGCTCCCGCGACGTCGACGAGTACCGCGCGACCTACGTCGACGGCCTGCGGAACGTGCTCGACGGCATCGACGCGTCCGGCGCATCGCCGCGCGTGATCGTCGTGTCCTCGACCGCGGTGTACGACGTCGAGGACGGCAGCGAGGTCACGGAGGAGACCCCGGCGCGCGCGGGCACCCCGACCGCGGGTGTCCTGCTCGAGGCCGAGGCACTACTGCGCGACCGGGCACCCGGCGCCGTGCTCGTCCGGCTCTCCGGCATCTACGGGCCGGGGCGCGAGCGACTGATCGACCAGCTCCGATCCGGGCAGGCCAGGCTGTCGTCCGGCACCTCGCCGCACACGAACCGCATCCACCGGGACGATGCCGCGGCAGCACTCGTGCACCTGGCGGGCATCGACGATCCCGCACCGACGTACCTCGGCACCGACGACGAACCGGTCCGGCTGGACGACGTCCTGACGTTCCTGGCCGACGAGCTCGGCGTCGAGCGACCGCCGGCCGCGGAGCCCGAGGGTCGGCAGGCCGGCGGCGACAAGCGGCTCTCGAACGCCCTGCTCCGTTCGACCGGCTGGGAGCCGCACTACCCCACGTTCCGCGAGGGCTACCGCGCGGTGCTGGCCGGCGAGGGCACCCGGCACCCGTAGACCGGCTCGGCTCCGCGGACGCCCCTACGGACGGGATGCGCCGAGCGCTGCGCCCATCTGCACCCTGCGCCCGTACCGGTCGAGGCCGTGCCGCGCCTCGACCTCGAGCAGTGACCGGTGGAAGCGCGTCGCCGGCTCCTCCTCGACGAATCCGGCCGTCGCGTAGAACGGTGCGTTCCAGGGCACGTCCGCGTAGGTGCGGAGGGAGATGCGATCGTGGCCGCGAACACGCGCGCGGTCCTTCGCCGATTCCACGAGCGCTCGCCCGAGGCCCCGCCGCGCCCGCGACGGTCGGACCGAGAGCTGCTCCAGGTGGCAGACACCCTCCACCTCGAGGACGTGCACGAAACCGGCGACCTCGCCGTCGACGTCGGCCACGAGCAGGAAGCCGGGCTCCGAGAGTCGTGCACTGCCGTGTGGAGCCGGAGACCAGACCTCGGGGTGGAGGCGGTCGATCAGCAGCTGGTCGGCATCGTCCTCGATCCGCTGGACGGCGTCCGCGTCGCTCGACCGCGCGGTGCGGATGATCGTCGCCATGCGGCCAGCGTAGGAGGTGCGAGACCGCGCTGACGACGGTCGGGAGGCCCGTGGCTGCTCCACCACGTCCCTCCCGGCCGCCATCGGTCGCGTCAGCGACGCTCAGTGCTCGTCGTAGTGGTCCTCGTGACGCGCGTGGCGGTGACCGTCGTGCACGAAGTCGACGTGGTCGCCGTGCTCGACGGTCTCGTGCTCGCCGCCGTCCTGCTCGTGGTCGTGGTCAGCGACGTCGTGCTCGGCGACGCGGTGCTCCTCGGCCTCGGCGGCAGGGGTGGTGTTCGGGTCCGACATGGTTCCTCCTCGTGAGATCGGTTCTCACCTGGAGCCTACGTCTCCGCGTCGATGCTGTCCGGGGCGCCAGCGTGACCCACTCCTCGTCCTGCACGTACCCGAGCACGGCGTTCGCTCGCTGGATCGCGACGTTTTCGGCGGATCCTCCCGTGCGGAAGCGCCGCACACCCTCGCGCTGCAACGCCAGGACTGACCAGACCTTGAGCGCCGTGCCGATCCCCCGACCGCGGTGCGACGGGTGGACCACGGTGAAGTCTGTCTCGGCGTCGGCTCCGTCGACCTCGACGGAGGTCATCGCGACGAGCGACCCGTCGGCAGCGAACGCTCCGGAGGCGCGGCGGCCCGCGGTGGGGGTCGCCGCGTCGTTGTCCAGTTGTTCGTGCCGGGGCGCGACGCCGCCCGGGTAGTCGTCCGCCAGCCGACTTGTCCCTTTGCCACCCAACGCGCCTGGAAGACGGCTGTGGACACGTTGTTCGGCATCGCGGAGCAGCCTTGCCGACTGGCGCCCAGCTCACCTCTCCTGCGTCAGGAGGCGCCCGAATGGCTACGTGAACTGAGATGGTTCGCGGACCACCCATGTGAGACGGGGCTCGCTCCAGAGCCCAGCCGTCAGAATCCGAAGCCCTCGCAAGTACCCCGGTACCCGCTGGTGGACCGGCTATCGATACGGTCGATCAGTGCAGGATTGCGTCGAGAAGAACTCGAAGCTGTGACTGCTGATCCGGGTCGAGTGCGGTCGTCAGGGGTTCGAGCGCCTCGCGCATCGATGTTTCGAGGCGGCGTGCGACCCGTGCGCCATCGTCGGTGATCAGGACATCGACCGCCCGAGCATCGTCCGGGTTCGCCTGCCGACTCAGGAGCCCCTTCGCGGACGCTCGAGCGACCAGGCCGGTCATGGTCGAGCGTTCGAGCCCGAGGTACTGCGCCAACTCCCCGATCCGAACGCGGCGGTCCCGCAGGATCGCCAGCACCCGGAGCTGGGTCAACGACACGCCCTCGTCGGCAGCGATCTCGGTCAACACTCCCATCGTGCGGAACGACAGCTCCCCGATTGCATCCACGAGCCGACTCACCTCGTCGTCTTGATCCACGTCGTGATCCTACTTGACGCAGTTCGCGTTACGAACTACTTTGTTCGTAACACGAAGCAATTGGAGGATTCATGTACGCAGCGGTCGTCGAGCAGTTCGGTCAAGCACCGGTCTGGCAGCAGTTCCCCGAGCCCGAGCCGGCTCCCGGCGAGGTCATCGTCGATGTCGTGGCCGCGGGCCTGCACCCGCGAGTCCGGTCGCAGGCAGCCGGCTCGCACTACATGAGCGAAGGCGCCCTCCCACTGATCCCGGGCGTCGACGCGATCGGCCGGTTCCCGGACGGGTCGCTGCGCTACTTCGTCGCGTCGAGCGACACCCGGGGCACGATGGCAGAACGCGTCGCCGCGGATCCTCGAGCCAGCATTGTCCTCCCGGACGGCGCGGACCCGGTCGCCGTGGCAGCGGGAGCGAATCCGGTGATGTCGTCCTGGGTTGCGCTTCGTCGCCGGATCGACTTCGCACCCGGGAGCCGAGTGCTGGTCCTCGGTGCGACGGGTGCGTCGGGGAATGCTGCCGTCCAGGTGGCGCGGCACCTCGGCGCTTCGTCCGTCATCGCCAGCGGTCGCAATGCCACGCGCCTCGAGCAGTTGCGCGGACTCGGAGCGGACACCGTGATCTCCCTCACCGACCCGGACGCGGTGGGAGAGGCGGCGGCGGATGTCGATGCTGTCGTCGACTACGTCTGGGGGCGGCCAGCAGCTGACGTGATGCGTTCCCTCGTCACGGCCCGGCAGGATCGAGGTCGTCGACTTGATTGGATCGCGATCGGCTCGACCGCCGGCCAGGAAGCCCCGGTCCCGTCCGCGGCCCTTCGGGCGTCAGGGCTGCGGATCGTCGGCAGCGGGCAGGGCTCCGTCGGACGTGCCGCGTTCATCGAAGAACTGCCAGGCATCGTCGCAGCCATCGCGGACAAGACGGTGAGCATCGACGTGCAGCCTGCACCGCTCGATGACGTCGAAGCTCTCTGGGCCGGCCGCGCTCCGACCTCGGGTCGTGTCGTGTTCACGGCGGCCGACCGGTAGAGGATGGGCTATCGGACGCCCGATCGCGGTCAGCTAGCTTCAGAGCCATGAGATCCCGCGGCGCCTTGCGACGAGCGTCCTCCAAGCACGTCGCGAGACCCTGGTCACGATCAGAGCGCTCAAGAGTCATGAAGAGCAGAGCGAATGACGAAGCTCCGGACTGGTGGCCGCGGAGCGCACTTTGGATCTGGCGGTGGATCTTCCGTCCCCTCGGGAGGACCCTGAGTGCCATCGCTGATGGGATTTGAGCGCTCGTCTCGTTTGACGAACATTCCGTGGCGACCGTCACGACGTCCGGCAGAGGATCCTCCACCGGTCAAGTTCTCAGGTCCTCATCGTGGATGGCGATGAAGGCAGCGTGGGCTCGGGGATTTGTCGCAGCTACCGGGGACCGGTAGGTGCGGGATCCCGAGCGATCCCCCGGATGGATCACGGTGACCGAGAACGGCGCACCGAGTTCCTTCGCGAGAGCCTGCGCGAGACGTTCTCCCTCGCGCTCGAAGTCATGCCGGACGTTCGAACGGACCGCGTACTGCTCGAGCGGGTCTTCCGCGTCGTAGTACCAATCGTCGAACACCTGTAGGTCGCGCTCGAGATCCGGCGACACATGCATCTCGTCGTAGTCGCGGGGACCGCCGTACCACACCGGGGATGCGCCGTGATCGACGAAGACGCGGACGACCCACTCGTCGCTCTCACGCATCGACTTCCTCCTCACCGTGACATTCTGCAAGCAACGCCCACTGTTGTTCAGTGATGCACGCGAGGCCCAATCGGCTACGGACGGGAGCGGGTGCTCCTGATGCTGTCGCTTCCTGCACCGACTGATCAGGGCTTGTAGTCCTCGAACTCCCAGTGCCCCAACCGGCTGAGCTTCTCTCCGACCTCGTTCCAGTCCCGTCCCTCCGCCTCAGTGAAGAGCCGGTTGATGAAGGATCGGATCTGCTGCGGGTCCCACTTGGCCACGACGATCATGTGGCGCTCGTGGAGCGGGCCCCACTGGTTCAGCTCCCTCGTCAATGAGAGGGGGCTGCGAACCCGCAGTTGGAAAGACTCTTGTCCCGGCCCGTCCACCGGGCCGGCCATGACGGTGATCCAGATGTCGACGTCGTCTGGATCCTCGAGCACAACGCCCTCGAGGTCTTCACCGTCATTCGTCGAGACGAACCTCACCTGAGCCTTCACGGCGTCACTCTCACGCACGCACCGCCGACACGTGTCCCTGTAGCCAGTCGGCTAGTGGTGGGACGTCCTAATCGCAAGTCGAGCAACCTCGACAACTGCGTCGGACGGCATGTCGGGGTAGTAGTTCTCGCGGAGCTGTTGGGCGAAGAGCTCCATGTCGGTCTCGGGCGGCTGGTGGGCTTGTTCAGCGGTGAGGGTGTCGAGCCGGTACCGGCGCACGGCGATCACGGTGCCGGGGACCGGCCTTGCCGTCGGGTGCTCGTCGAAGACGAACACGGCTGCTCCTACCGGTACGTCCTCGTTCCACCGAACGGTGGTGACCTTCTCGCCGGACATGATCGCCTCATGGTGCTTGCGGTGGAAGTGGATCGTGTTGGGTGTGGCACTGACCATGCATCCACTCTGCCGCAGCGGGACAGGGCAACGATCGTGGTGCCGATTCCGCTGGCGGTCCGACTACCGAGGCTGACACCGTCCGCTGACAGACCGGTCATCGAGACGCTGTTGCGTCCGGTTCAGGTTGTGAAGAAGGCGCGGAGCGCGGCGCCGATCTGCGGGTGGTGTTCGGGTCCGACATGGTCCCTCCTCGTGTGATCGATTCTCACCTCGGAGCCGACGTCGCCGCCTCGGCGCTGTCCGGGGGCGCCAGCGTGACCCACTCCTCGTCCTGCACGTACCCGAGCACGGCGTTCGCTCGCTGGATCGCGACGTTTTCGGCGGATCCTCCCGTGCGGAAGCGCCGCACACCCTTGCGCTGAAACGCCAGGACCGACCAGGCCTTGAGCGCCGTGCCGATCCCCCGACCGCGGTGCATCGGGTGGACCACGGTGAAGTCCGTCTCGGCGTCGGCTCTGTCGACCTCGACGTGGGTCATCGCGACGAGCGACCCGTCGGCAGCGAACGCTCCGGAGGCGCGGCGGCCCGCGGTGGGGGTGGCCGCGTCGCGGCCCATCTGTTCGTGCCGGGTCGCGACGCTGCCCGGGTAGTCGTCCGCCGTCAGTCGGTCGAGGGCGAGCACCGCGTCGACGTCGTGGGCTCCGAGCGGGCGGAACACGAGTGCCGGATCGATCGCGGACACGAGCGCGGTCAGCCGGCCGACGTCAAGACGCTCGGCATCGAGTTGCGCACCGAACGACCGAGCGCTGACCGACCACCCCTCGCGCTCGAGGCGTTCCCGCCGCGGATCCCCGGCCTGCACGACGACGACGTTCCCCACGGCCCGATCATGACATGCACCCCGGCCGGACCACAGCGGCGGCGCCCACGATGTGTCGGGCTCAGTGCCAGCGGTGGTCCTGGATCGTCATCCGCGGACCGAACGCCGGCTTCCGGAAGCCCGAGCCGCCGATCAGCCGGACGACCCGCTCGCGGTGCCCGCGCCAGGGCTCGAGCAGTTCGAGCATCCCGTCGTCGTCCACCGGGCCGCCGGTCAGTGCCCACCCCACGAGTGCCGGCACGTGGTAGTCCCCGACGCTCGGCGCGTCCGGGTCCCCGTGCGCCCGCTGCGCCGTCTCGGCGGCGGTCCACTGCCCGATGCCCGGGACGGACTGCAGCCGCTGCGACACGACCGTGCCACCGCGACCGAGCGTCAGCGTCCGCTCGAGCGCCGGCGCGACCTTGACCGCCCGCATCACCGTCGCCGAACGCCCGGGCTCGATGCCGGCCCGGTGCCACTCCCAGCTCGGGATCCGCGCCCACTGCTCCGGGGCCGGCGGGACGAACATCTCCACGGGCACCGGACCGGGCGCCGGCTCACCGAAGCGCCGGAGCAGGTACCGCCACGCGCGCCAGGCCTGCCGCGAGGTCACCTTCTGCTCCATGATCGCCGGCACGAGCATCGCCACGACGGTGTTCGTCCGGAGCAGGCGCAACCCCGGCTGGCGGTGTCGCGCCTCGGCCAGGAAGGCATGGGCGCTGACGTCGAGGCCGGACCAGTCGTCGCCGCGCCCGAGCAGGTCCGGCGCGTGGGTCACCGCCCACGCGGCGCCGTCACCCCACGCGGAGACCGCGATCGCGTCGGTACCCGCCCGGCGGACCAGCACCGAGGCCGCTCCGGCCGGCGTTCGCAGCGCGAGCCACGTGTCGGACCCGACCACCTGGAAGGCGGGGTCGCCGGAGCCGCGCTGCAGGGGCCGGAGGGTCGCGCGGACGTCCACCGCGCCTCCCGGCCGGTACACGGTGTCCACGCGGCCGACCCCAGCGGACGCGCCGGACGCCCCCGACCGCCGACCGGACGCACCGGGTCGAGCGGTGGCGGAGGAGGACGGCAGGGACACACGGGGATGGTAATGCCACACCACCGTCAGACATGATGGGGAGGTCCCCGCAACCCGACGACGTTGGAGTCTCCGTGCGCATCGGCATCCTCACCTCCGGAGGCGACTGCCCCGGCCTCAACGCGGTCATCCGCGGCATCGTGCTCAAGGGCATCGCGATCCACGGACACGAGTTCGTCGGGTTCCGCGACGGCTGGCGGGGCGTCGTCGACGGGGACATCGTGCCCCTCGGCCGCAAGGACATCCAGGGCATCGCCAAGCAGGGCGGCACGATCCTCGGGACGAGCCGCACCAACCCCTTCGAGGGGCCGAACGGTGGCGTCGAGAACATCACGAAGACCCTCGAACGGCACGGCATCGACGCCATCGTCGCGATCGGCGGCGAGGGCACCCTGGCCGCCGCGAAGCGCCTGACCGACGCCGGCCTGAAGATCGTCGGCGTGCCGAAGACCGTCGACAACGACCTCGGCGCCACCGACTACACGTTCGGCTTCGACACCGCGGTGGCCATCGCGACCGAGGCCATGGACCGACTCCGCACCACCGGCGAGTCCCACTCGCGCTGCATGGTCGCCGAGGTCATGGGCCGGCACGTGGGCTGGATCGCGCTGCACTCCGGCATGGCCGCGGGCGCGCACGCCATCCTCATCCCCGAGCAGAAGACGAGCATGGAGCAGATCGCAGCGTGGGTGCGTGCCGCCTACGACCGCGGCCGGGCACCGCTCGTGGTCGTCGCCGAGGGCTTCGTCCCGGACCACGAGGACAACGCGCACACCGAGCGCGGCCTCGACGCCTTCGGTCGTCCGCGGCTGGGCGGGATCGGGGAGCGCCTGGCGCCGATGATCGAGGAGATGACGGGCATCGAGACGCGCGCCACGACCCTCGGGCACATCCAGCGCGGCGGGACACCGACCGCGTACGACCGGGTGCTGTCGACGCGGCTCGGGCTCGCGGCGATCGACTCCGTGGTCGAGGGGCGGTGGGGCCGGATGGTCGCGCTCCAGGGCACGGAGATCGTGCACGTGTCGTTCGAGGACGCCCTGGGCGAGCTGAAGACGGTGCCGCAGGCGCGCTACGACGAGGCCGCCATCATGTTCGGCTGACGCGGCGGCGCCGTCCCGCGCGTAGGAGGCCGTTCCGCGCGTAGGAAGCAGTTCCGCGCGTAGGAAGCAGTTCCGCGCGTAGGAAGCCGTTCCTTCCTGCTCACCATGCGCGGATCGTCATTCCATCCTTCGTGCGATGGGTCGGAACGACGGCCGGGAGGCACGGGGTAGCGTCCGACGCATGACGCGCGCAGTCCTCGTCTCCCGTTCCGCCCCGCCCGCGATCACGCAGGTCGACCTCCCCGACCCCGCCGAGGGCGAGGCCCTCGTCGACGTCACGTACTCGAGCGTCAACTACAAGGACGGGCTCGCCCTGGCGGGCAACCCCGGCGTCGCCCGGATCGACCCGCTCGTCCCGGGCATCGACGCCGTCGGCACGGTGTCGGCGCTGGGTCCGGGGGTGCACGACGTCGCGATCGGCGACCGGGTGGTCTGCAACGGCGCCGGCCTCGGCGAGACGCGGCACGGCGGGTGGGCGGAGCACGCGGTGGTGCCGAGCGGGTCCCTCGTCGTGCTGCCCGACAGGGTCGAGGACTCCTTCGCGGCGGCGATCGGCACGGCCGGGTTCACCGCGATGCTGTCCGTGCTCGCCCTCGAGCGCACGGTGTCCCCCGACGACGGTCCGGTGCTCGTGACCGGGGCGTCCGGCGGTGTCGGCACGGTGGCGATCGCCCTGCTCGCCGCCCGCGGGTACCGCGTGACCGCCTCGACCGGGCGACGGTCGAACGAGGCCTCGCTCCGGACCCTCGGCGCATCCGACGTGGTCGACCGTGCGACGCTCGCCGAGCTCGGCAAGCCGCTGCAGCGCGCGACCTGGGCCGGAGCGGTCGACAGCGTCGGCGGCGCGACCCTGGCGAACGTGCTCGCCGCGACGAAGTGGGGTGGGGCGGTCACGGCGTGCGGGCTCGCGCAGGACTCCGCGCTGCCGACGTCGGTGATGCCGTTCATCCTCCGCGCGGTGTCGCTGCTCGGCATCAACTCGGTCGAGGCGCCCCTGCCGCTGCGCCAGCGGGCGTGGGAGCGACTCGCCACCGACCTCGACCCGGCGCTGCTCGCCGACGTCACGCGCACGGTCGACCTCGAGCACGCGATCGCGGTCGGTGCCGAGGTGGTGGCCGGTCGCGTGCACGGCCGGACGGTGGTCGACCTGCGACGCTGAGGCGTTTCCCTTTCAGGTGATTTCCCGAACGCTTGCCAACTGACACGCTAGGTTTGGCACACGGAACACCCGAACCTGTGAGGAGCAGCCATGCCGGTACCCAAGTCGTCGGTCGAGTCGTCCCCCCGGAAGCTCCTGCGCGACGTCGTGCTCGAGAAGATGCTCGCCGCGATCCAGGACGGCACGCTGCAGGCCGGCGAACGCCTCAACGACGACGAGCTCGTCGCGTGGCTCGGGGTCAGTCGCACGCCGATCCGCGAGGCCATCGCGAAGCTCGTCGACTACGGCCTCGTCGAGATGGAGGCGAACCGGTACACCCGCGTCGCCTCCCCCACGCGTGAGCAGTACGACGACGCGTTCCAGCTGCTCTTCGGCTTCGCCGAGCTCGCCGCCCGCTGGGCCGTGCCGAACCTCGACGACGCCGCGCTCAAGCAGCTCGGCAAGCTCCTCGACCAGGCCCGCAAGCACGCGGACGCCGAGGACCGCGCCCTGAACGACGACGTCGACGCGCTCATCGCGTTCCTCGTCGCGCACTCGGGCAACGAGCTGCTCGTCAAGACGGCCGAGGGCATCGTCAACCGCGCGAAGTTCGTCCGCATCGGGCAGCCGGAGTTCGTGTTCTGGGACGTCAAGCACGGGCTCGACTCGTTCCGCGCAGCCGCGAAGGGGCGCGACGGCGAGGCCGCCGGTGCCGTGATCCGCAGCATGTCCCGCGCGATGGCCGAGCACCTGACGGAGATGCGCGCCGCGCACGCGAACGCCGACGCGCCCGCCTCCGCCTGACACCGACGGGACGGGGCACCCGACCGGGCAGACTGGTCGGGTGACCGACGTCCTGCTCCGCGCCGAAGCCCTCCGTGTGACCCGCTCCGGACGGGACCTGCTGCGCGACGTCTCGCTGACGGTGCGCAGCGGGGAGCACTGGGCACTGCTCGGGCCGAACGGCGCCGGCAAGTCGACGCTGCTCGCCGTCCTCGGCGCGAACGGGCACCCCACCGCGGGCACGGTCGAGCTGCTCGGCCGACGACTCGGGCGGGTGGATGTCCGGGAGCTCCGCGAGCACATCGGGCACGTCGACCCGCGACACCGCATGCTGTCGCCGCTGACGGTGCTCGAGACCGTGCTCACCGGGCTGACCGGCACGACCGACCTCATGATGCGGTGGGAGCCGACGCCGGAGCAGCTCGACACCGCGCGTCGGCTCGTCGCCGACGTCGGGCTGGAGGCGCGGGTCGACTCCCGCTGGCCGGTGCTGTCCCAGGGAGAGCGGGGACGGGCCCTCATCGCCCGCGCGCTCATGAGCGAGCCGCGCCTGCTGCTCCTCGACGAGCCGGCGACCGGCCTCGACGTCGCCGCACGCGAGCACCTGCTCGAGACCGTCGACGCCCTGCGGCAGCGCCACCCGGACCTCGGCAGCGTGATGGTGACGCACCACCTCGAGGACCTGCCGGCGTCGACGTCGCACGCGATGCTGCTGCGCGACGGCGCCGTGGTCGCTCAGGGCCCGGCCGACCAGGTCGTCATGTCCGAGGCGGTGTCGCACGCCTTCGCGTTCCCGCTGGCGATCGAGCGGACCGGGGGCCGCTGGCACGCACGCCGAGCGCGGTAGCCGCCACGAGCCTCCCGGCCGACCGGTCCCCGACCCATTCGCAGAACGCAACGTCGGCGGCCCCGCGCAGCGCTGTACCGCTGCGAGGAACCGCCGACGTTGCGTCTTGCGGAACGGGAGGGAGCCGGCGCGCTACGCCGTGGCGGCCGCCGCCGCCCGCGCTGCCGCGGGCAGCGCGTCGAGCACGCGTCCGACGGCCTCGTCGTCGTGCGCCGCCGTGACGAACCACGCCTCGAACACGCTCGGCGGCAGGGTCACGCCCTGGTCGAGCATGCTGTGGAAGAACGGCGCGTAGCGGAAGGCCTCCTGCGCGCGGACGTCGTCGTAGTTCCGCGGTGCCTGCTCCACGAACGCGAACGAGAACAGGTTCCCGGCGTGCTGCACGGTGTGCGCCACGCCCTCGGCCGACAGCGCGGCGCTCGTGGCGTCCGCGATCGTCGCCGCCGTGCGGTCCAGGTGCGCGTACACGTCCGGTGTCGCCGCACGGAGCGTCGCGGTGCCGGCGGCGACCGCGAGCGGGTTCCCGGACAGCGTGCCCGCCTGGTAGACCGGCCCGAGCGGGGCGAGGAAGTCCATGACCTCGCGCCGACCGCCGAGCGCGGCGAGGGGCATGCCGCCGCCGATGACCTTGCCGAACGTGACGAGGTCGGGCTTCCAGCCGGTGCCCTCGGGGACGGTTCCGGCTGCTTCGAGGCCCCACCACCCGGCCGGGCCGACGCGGAAGCCGGTAAGGACCTCGTCGACGATGAGCAGCGCGCCCTGCGCCCGGGTGATCTCGGCGAGCGCACGGTTGAACCCGGGCTCCGGAGCGAGCACCCCCATGTTCGCCGCGGCGGACTCGACGATCACGGCGGCGATGCGCTCGGAGTGCTCGTCGAACGCGGCGCGGACGGCGTCGAGGTCGTTGTACGGCAGCACCAGGGTCTGCGCGGCGGTCTCGGCGGTGATGCCCGCGCTGCCCGGCAGCGCGAGCGTCGCGACGCCCGAGCCGGCCTCGGCGAGCAGCGAGTCGGAGTGACCGTGGTAGTGCCCGGCGAACTTCACGAGGAGGTCGCGACCGGTGTACCCGCGGGCCAGGCGGATGGCGGTCATCGTGGCCTCGGTGCCGGTGGACACCATGCGGAGCTTCTCGATCGGCCCGTCGCCGTCGACCTGCACGCGCTCCTTCACGAGCTCGGCGAGCTCCGTTTCGCCCGGGGTGGACGCCCCGAACGAGAGGCCGCGCGACGCCGCCTGCTGCACGGCCTCGACGGTGCCCGGATGTGCGTGCCCGAGGATCGCGGGACCCCACGACGCGACGAGGTCGACGTACTGCCGGCCCTCGGCGTCGGTCACGTACGGCCCGGAGGCGGACGTCAGGAAGCGCGGGGTGCCGCCGACGGAGCCGTACGCGCGGACGGGCGAGTTCACGCCGCCGGGGATGCTGTCCTTCGCTCGGCCGAACAGCTCGTCGTTCGACAACGGAGCGGTGCCGGTGGGGGCGGTCGTGGTCATTCGGGGGCCTTCCCGGTCGTGGCGACGCCGGACACCGCCGCGGTGCTGCCGGACGTGCGCAGGCCGGCCTCCTGGTTGAGCTTCCTCGCGATGTCGACCGCGAAGTAGGTCAGGATCGCGTCCGCACCGGCACGCTTGATGCCGACCAGGGCCTCCATCGCGGCGGCGTCACGGTCGATCCAGCCGTTCTGGGCGGCGGCCGTGATCATCGCGTACTCCCCGGAGATCTGGTACGCCCAGACGGGGACCTCGGAGACGTCGGCGGTACGGGCGAGCACGTCGAGGTAGCTCATCGCCGGCTTCACCATGACGATGTCGGCGCCCTCCTCGATGTCCAGCAGCACCTCGCGCAGCCCCTGACGGCCGTCCGCGGCGTCGATCTGGTACGTCCGACGGTCACCCTGGAGCGTCGAGGCGACGGCCTCGCGGAAGGGGCCGTAGAACGCCGACGCGTACTTCGCCGAGTACGCCAGCAGTGCGGTACCGCTGTGTCCGGCGGTGTCGAGGGCGTCGCGGGCGGCGGCGATCTGGCCGTCCATCATGCCGCTCATGCAGACCAGCTCTGCGCCGGCCTCGGCCTGGGCGACCGCCATGTCGCGGTAGCGCAGGAGCGTGGCGTCGTTGTCCACCGAGCCGTCGGCAGCGAGCACGCCGCAGTGGCCGTGGTCGGTGAACTCGTCGAGGCACAGGTCGGACTGCACGACGAGCGCGTCGCCGACCTCTTCCTTCGCCACGCGGATCGCGACGTTGAGGATGCCGTCCGGGTCGGTCGCGCCGGACCCCTCGGCGTCCTTCGACGTCGGGACGCCGAACAGGTTCACACCGCCGACGCCCTGCTCCGCCGCCTCGTTCAGGGCGCGGCGGAACGAGTCGAGCGAGTGCTGCTGCACGCCCGGCATGCTCGAGATGTCGATCGCGTCGGTGGCGCCCTCGCGGATGAACATCGGCAGCACGAGCTCGGCGGGGTGGATCCGCGTCTCGGCGACGAGGCGTCGCATCGCCGGGGTGGCGCGCAGCCGACGGGGGCGGACCTGGGGGAAGCGTCCGGTCACGATGACCTTCCTGTTCTGGGGTTCGGGTGGAGGGTCTCGACGACGGCGTCGAGCAGGGCTTCGGCGGACCGGCCGGCGGCCACGACGTGCACGGGGAGTCCCGCGGCACGGGCGGCGTCAGCGGTGGACGGTCCGATGCACGCGACGTGCGTGCGCGGGTCGAGCGGGGCCATCCGCGCTGCGACCTGTCGGGCGACGCTCCCGCTCGTCACGAGCACGGCGTCCGGAGGGGGGTCGAGGACGATCGGGTCGTCACCCGTCCCCACGGTACGGTACGCCACGACCTCCGACACGGCGATGCCGCGGGCGCGCAACCGGTCGACGAGGGTGGTCGCGGCGATCTCGGAGCGTGGGAACAGGACGGTCCCCACCTCCGACGGCAGGGCGTCGGCCAGTCCGGCTGCGGACTGGTCGTCGGGCACGAGGTCGACGGGCCAGCCCGCCTCGCGCGCGGCACGGGCGGTCGCGTCGCCGACGCAGGCGACACGGACCCCGGCCGGGAGGCGCGGAACGCGTCCGGCGACCACGCGCACGGCCGTCGCACTGGTCACCACGAGCCAGGGGGCTCCGGAGCCGGCCCCGTCGGGACGCGCGCCGTCCTCGGGGGTCGCGTCGCGCCTCCCGACCGGTGCGTCGTCGACGGACGGGCCCGTCGCGTCGTCGGCGGACGAGCCTGCTGCGCCGTCGGCGGACGAGCCTGCTGCGCCGTCGGCGGACGGGCTTGCTACGCCGTCGGCGGACGAGCCCGCCGCGTCGGCGAACCGCGCGAGTGCCGCGTCGAGCGCCGCCGGGTCGGCGGGTGGGGCGTCCGTGATGAGCGGGACGACGACGGGCTCGAGCCCGCGCTCCCGGGCCGCCGCGGCGACGGCATCGCCCCACGCACCGCCGCGCGGGACGAGGACGACCGGGGGCCGTGCCTCGTCCGCGACGCGAGCGGTGTCGTCCGTGGTGACCGCCTACGCCGTGGTGGTCGTGGAGCCGTCGTCCGCCGGCTGCTCGGCCGCGGGGGTGGCGAGACCGGGTCCGGCGGAGTGGTCGCCCTCGGCCGGGGCCGCGGACACCGACGAGGCCAGGTCCGCCAGCTCGGCGGCACCGTTCTCGAGGAGCTCGGCGGCGACGCGACCGGCGACCTCGAGTGCCTCGTCGAGCCGGTCCTGTGCGGAGCCGTCGAGGTGCGCCGCGTGCGACGCCGTGCGGTACTCGGAGCCGTCCGGGCGGTAGACCGTCGCGGACACGAGCAGGAGCTCGGCGTCGACGACCGCGGTGGCACCGATCGGTGCGGAGCAACCCGCCTCGAGCTTCGCGAGGACCTCGCGCTCGGCGGTCACCGTCAGGCGCGTCGGCGCGTGGTCGAGCTTGCGGAGCGCGGCGAGCAGGTTCCGGTCCGTCTCGTCCGCTCGGATCTCGACCGCGAGCGCGCCCTGGCCGGGAGCACTCGGCCAGAAACCGAGGTCGAGGAGCTCGGTCGCCGCGTTCAGCCGGTCGATGCGACCGAGGCCGGCGGCGGCCAGCACCACCGCATCGAGGTCGTCGTCCACGCGCCCGAGGCGGGTGTCGATGTTGCCGCGGATGTCGATCACGTCGAGGTCGGGACGCTTCGCCTTGAGCTGCGCGACCCGGCGGGGCGAGCCCGTGCCGACCTTCGCGCCCTCGGGCAGGGTGTCCACCGTCGCGCCGTTCCGCGCGACGAGGACGTCACGGGCGTCGGCACGCTTCGGCACCGACGCGATCGTGAGTCCCTCGTACGGAGCGGTCGGCAGGTCCTTCAGCGAGTGCACGAGCACGTCGACCTCACCCGCGACCAGGGCCTCGCGCAGGGCACTGGCGAAGACACCCGTTCCACCGAGGCTCGCGAGCGACGCACGGTTCGTGTCACCCTCGCTCGTCACGGTGACGAGCTCGACGGGGCGACCCGCGGCCTTCGCCAGGCGGTCGGCGACGTCCTGCGACTGCGCGACCGCGAGCCGGCTGGCACGGGTGCCGAGCCGGATCGGGGCCCGACCGTCGGAGGCCGTCGCGCTGTGGCCGTCCGTCACGGAGCGACCCCGGCCGCGGCCGGCTTGAACCCGGCACGCACGTTCTCGCAGCAGCCCGGTCGGCACACGTCGTACCAGGGACCGATGTCGGTCAGGTGCGGACGCTCGCTCTTCGACAGGCCGTTGACGCGCTCGAGCACCAGGTCGACGAGCCCTGCGACGTACGCCGGGTCGACGCCGGGGGTCTGCGTGCGGAGCGACCAGAAGCCGAGCTCACCCGCGGTCTCGGTGGCCTCTTCGTCGAGGTCCCACATGACCTCCATGTGGTCGCTCACGAAGCCGAGCGGCACGATGAGCACCGCGCGGGTCGGGCCGCCCTTCAGCTCCTCGTTCATGTAGTCGTTGATGTCCGGCTCGAGCCACGGCTGCGTCGGGGGGCCCGAGCGCGACTGGTAGACGAGCTTCCACGCGGGCTTCGACGTGCCCTGCAGGTGCGCGAACTCCGGCTGCTCGAGCAGCTCGGTCCACGCCTGCTCGAGGACGACCTCGCCGACGGCCAGGTGCTGGGCCTCGTACGCGCCGTGCTCGTCGAAGCCGCGGTAGTCCGGGCCCGACTTCGCCGCGTCGGTGGACGGGATCGAGTGCGTCGAGAACAGGATGTGGAGCTCGGTCGCGACGTCGAGGCCCTCGTTCTCGCGGATCGCGCGGGCCATGCCGTCACGGACACCGTCGACGAACGGGCGCACGAAGCCCGGGTGGTCGAAGAACTGGCGGACCTTGTCGACCTGGATCGTGTCGATCAGGCCGGTCTCAGTGAGCACGCGGGCGTAGTCCTCGCGGTACTGCCGGCAGCTCGAGAACGACGAGTAGGCGCTCGTCGCGATGGCGATGAGCTTGGTGTAGCCCTTGTCGGCGGCCTCGGTGAAGGCCTCTTCGAGGTAGGGCGCCCAGTTCCGGTTGCCCCAGAGCACCGGCATGTCGATGCCGCGCTTCGCGAGTTCGCCCTCGAGCGCCGCCTTGAGCGCGCGGTTCTGGGCGTTGATCGGGCTCACGCCGCCGAAGTGGCGGTAGTGGTGCGCCACCTCTTCCAGGCGCTCGTCCGGGATGCCGCGGCCGCGGGTGACGTTGCGGAGGAAGGGGATGACGTCGTCCTGGCCCTCGGGACCGCCGAAGCCGGCGAGCAGGATCGCGTCGTACGCGGTCGGGACCTCGACGTGCTCGGGGCCGTCGACGGCCGCGGGCGTCGCGGCGAGGACCTTCCCGTTGGTGATCTGGCTGGTGTCGGTCACGACAGCACCTCCGGCAGTTCGGCGGTCGTCACCCGACGACCGGTGAAGAAGGGGACCTCCTCGCGCACGTGCAGGCGCGCCTCGGTGTAGCGCAGGTCGCGCATGAGGTCGACGAGGTCGACGAGCTCGGGGCTCTCGAGGGGCAGGATCCACTCGTAGTCGCTCAGGGCGAAGGTCGCGATGGTGTTCGTCAGCACGCGGCGGTACTTCGCGCCGGCGATGCCGTGGTCGCGGAGCATCTTCGAGCGCTCCTCCTCCGGCAGGAGGTACCACTCGAACGACCGGACGAACGGGTACACCGTGATCCAGGCCTCGGGGTCCTTGCCGCGCAGGAACGCCGGCGTGTGGCGCTTGTTGAACTCGGCCTCGCGGTGCATCGCCATCGCGTGCCACACCGGTTCGGCGTCCTGGAACAGCGCGGTGCGACGGAGGTCGCGCAGCGCGGCCTGGATCGCCTGTGCGTCGTCGCCGTGCAGCCAGATCATGACGTCGGCGTCGGCGCGGAAGCCGGAGACGTCGTAGAAGCCGCGGATCGTGACACCGGCGTCGGCCGCGCGGGCGACGGCGGCGTCGAGCTCGGCGACGGCGTCGTCACCGACGCGGTGGATCGGTCCGAGCGGACGCCGGAACACGGCCCACAGCGCGTACGCGGTGAGGAGGTTCGGGTCGATCCCGCTCGCCGGGTCGGTCTCGTGCGCCGGGCTGCCGCCGTGCGCGGGGGCGCCGACGGCGTGGTCGGGGACGTTCTCGTGCGGGGCTGCGTGCACGTCGGAGCTCATGGTTCCTCGTCTTGTCGGTTGCCTGGGTCGTGGCTGCGCGCCGCGCCCGGAGGACCACCGATCAGAGGCGGTCTACCGCCGTCGGAGCACCGCTACGACGATACTCCCGACCACCGCCACACCGGCTGCGAGGCCGGCCAGGTAAGGCACCGGCTTCTCGTCGATCCCCTGCTTGACCTTCGACGCCGCGATGCCGAGCTGCTTCGGCACGTTGAGCTTGTCCTCGATGGCGTCGAGCGTCTCGAACAGCTGCGTGCGGGTCGCCGCGACGCGGTTCGCCAGGTCGTCGTGCTGATCGGTCACAGGGGTCCTCCGGTGGGGGTGTCGGTCGTCCCGCTCAGGAGCGGGTGATCCGGTCGTGCTGGCCGGGCTTGTTGCCCAGGCCCTTCACGGCGTTGATGTCGTCCTTGACGCTGTCGATCGTGCGCTTCGGCGTGAGGGGCAGGCCCTTCTTGAAGCGCTTCCAGCCGACGAACCCGAGGATGCCGGCGACGATCAGCATGACGACGGCGAGCAGCAGCGCGGCGAGCCACGCCGGCATCACGGTCGCGAGGCCCATCACGGCGGCGGTCAGCAGCACGCCGATCGCGTAGAGCACGATGACGAGCGCGCCGATGAGGAGCCCGGCGGCGAGTCCGAAGATTTTCGCCTTGGCGATCATCTCGGCCTTCAGCAGGTCGATCTCGCCCTTGACGAGGTTCTTGACCAGCTTCGGGATGTCCCCGACCAGACCGAACAACGATCGCGACTTGCGGTCGCGGGTGTCGGTCATGAGGAGGCGGCGTCCTTCTTCTGGCTGACCTTGCGGACGACCTTCTTGGTCTGCTCACCGACGAACTCGGCCACGTCCGGGCCCTTGTCCTGGATGAACTCCTCGGCCTGGTGCACGCCCTTCTGGACGTTGCCGTTGTTCCAGATCTTGCCGCTGACGGTCTTGATCTGCTCGTACCGCGCCCGTCCGGCTCGCGATCCCAGGACGTACCCGAGTGCGGCGCCGGCGACGAACAGGAGCTTGCCTCGCATGTGCGATCCTCCGTTGTTGAGGGTGTGCGGTGGTCATGCGCCGAACGGAATACGTCCGGCGTTCGTCCACAGTAGCCCTCGGGTGCTCCCCGGTCCGCTCAGGATCCCAGGATGCGTGCAGCGGACGTCCGGGCAGCGGCGACGATGCCGGCCAGGCCACGGCCGGACGACGTCTCCCCGATCCCGACGACACCCTCGGCCAGGCCCGCAGCGGTCAGGTCGGGCCCGTACCAGCGCACCCGGGCGGCGCCCAGGACGCGGTCGGCGGTCACCGGGACGCCGAGCAGCGCGGTGGCGTCGCGGATGGCGCGGGTCCCGACAGCGTCGTCCGGGTCGACCGGGAGGCTCGTCCCCGTCTCCGTCGGTTCCGTCCCGTCGCCGTCCGGTCGCGTCGCGCCTCGGCTCGCGTCGTCGCCGTCAGGTCGCGTCGCGTAGCTCAGCCGCAGCACGTGCCGACCTTGTGCGGCCTCGGCGAGCCACGGCCACTTCACGGTTGCGTGCGTGAGCGCCTTCGCCCGGACCCCCTCGGCGTCGGGGTGCACGAGCATCCCGGTACCGCGGGGGCCGGCGTCGAGCTCCGGCTGGTCGACCACGAGCGTCACGAGCTCGATGCCCGTGCGGTCCGGCGCTGCGGTGCGGGCCGGGTCGGCGGTCGAGGCGAGGACGTGCTGGGCCGGCAGTCGCTCCCGGGTGCCGTCAGCAGCGGCGGTCTCGACGGCGAAGCGCTCGACGGCGGTCGCCCTGGTGCGGAGCCGGACGTCGACCCCGTAGGTCGTCATGTCCGCGACGAGCTCGTCGACGAGTCGGGCGATGCCGCCGCGGATGCCCTGCACTGCCGACCCCGCGGTGGCTCGGGAGCGCAGCGCGAGCACGGCGCGGGCGAGCGACCCCTCACGCTGCAGGGCCGCGCGGAGGCCGGGGGCCACGCGGTCGGGGTCGAGCTGGTCGGGGTGCGTCGAGTACACGCCGCCGGCGACCGGGACGACCAGGTCGTCGAGCACGCGCTCGCCCATGCGCTTCCGCACGAGCGCGCCGAGCGACTGCGCCCGGGCACCGACGGGCGAGGGCAGCAGCGAGTCCATCTGCGCGCGGAGCCCACCGCCCTGGCCGATCACCGCGAGGACGTCGGCGGCCATCGGGCTGCCCGGGATGCCGAGGAACCCGGTCTGCGGGATCGGGGCGGTCCGGCCGTCGCGGGTCATCAGCCACGCACCGCGCGGGTCCGGCGACACGATGTCGTTCCCCAGGCCGAGCTCGATCGCGAGCCGCTCGACGGCGTCGGTCCGGGTCGCGAAGGACTCCGCTCCCAGGTCGAGGTCGAGCCCGGCGACGGTGTGCCGGCGGATCATGCCGCCCAGGCGGTCCCCTGCCTCGACGAGCACGACGTGCGCGCCGCCCTTCGCCAGGTCACGGGCGGCGACCAGGCCGGCGACGCCACCCCCGACCACGACGACGTCGGTCACGCTGCGGCTCCCGTCCCGTCGCCCAGCCCGTGGATCAGCTCGACCACGCGGGTGAGCACGGTCGGGTCGGTCTCCGGCGGGACACCGTGCCCGAGGTTGACGACGTGCGCCCGGGCCGCGCCACCGCGACGGACGACGTCGCGCACGTGGTCCTCGAGGACCTGCCACGGGGCGGCGAGCATCGCGGGGTCGATGTTGCCCTGCACGGTGACCCCGGTGCCGACGCGGCGGACGGCATCGTCGAGGGGGACGCGCCAGTCGACCCCGACCGCGTCGACGGCGATCGTGTCGGCCGGGTCGCCCAGCGTCGTCATCTCGTGCAGGACCTCGCCGCTGCCGACACCGAAGTGGATGCGCGGGACGCCGAGGTCGGCCACGTGCGACAGCGCCGTCGCGGAGTGCGGCGCGACCGAGGCCACGTAGTCCGTGCGGGACAGCGAGCCGACCCACGAGTCGAAGAGCTGTGCGGCCGAGGCGCCGGCGGTCACCTGCGCCCGGAGGAACGCCCCCGAGACGCCGGCGGCCCAGTCGAGCAGGCGCGCCCAGGTCTCCGGGTCGCTGTGCATGAGGGTGCGGGCGCGGATGTGGTCCTTGGACGGACCACCCTCGACCAGGTACGCGGCGAGGGTGAACGGCGCTCCGGCGAACCCGATGAGCGGGGTGTCGCCGAGCTCCGCGACGGTGCGGTGCACGGCTTCGGTGATCGGCGCCAGGGCGTCCGGGTCGAGCGGAGCGAGCGCGTCCACGTCCGCCGCGGTGCGGATCGGGGAGCCGAGCACCGGGCCGCGACCGGGGACGATCTCGACGTCCACGCCCGCGAGCTTGATCGGCACGACGATGTCGCTGAAGAAGATGCCCGCGTCGACCCCGTGACGGCGGACCGGCTGCAGGGTGATCTCCGACGCCATCGCCGGGTCGAGGCACGCGTCGAGCATCGCGGTGCCGACCCGCAGCTCCCGGTACTCCGGCAGCGACCGACCGGCCTGGCGCATGAACCACACCGGCAGCGTCTCCGGCCGGTCACCGCGGAGCGCCCGGACGAGCGGCGACCCCGACGTCCTGCCGGTCACGAGCGGGTGGCTGTCGGGCAGGGCGGAGGGCACGGCGGAGGTCACCCGCCGATTCTCCCATCCGCCGCCGGGCACCGACCGCCCCCGGGCCCGGTCCCCACCCCACAGTCTGCTGTGCACGCGGAGGGCGAACAGCCGTCGCTCCGAGCGCGAGTTACGATGGAAGACGTGCTCATCTGTCTCACGGCGTCGCACCGCAACGCCAGCTTCGACCTCCTGGAGCGACTGAGCATCGGCGCACCGACCGCCGCGAGCCGTCTGGTGACGGACTCCGACGTGCTCGACGGAGCCGTCGTCCTCGCCACCTGCAACCGCTTCGAGGCCTACCTCGACATCGCGGGCGACGACCGCGACTCCGCCGTGTCGGCCACCGTCGACGCCGTCGCCACCGCCAGCGACCTCGTGCCGTCCGAGGTCCTCGACTCCGTCAGCGTGCTCGGCGGCGGGGACGTCGTGCAGCACCTGTTCGCCGTGTCGAGCGGCCTCGAGTCCGTGGTCGTCGGCGAGACCGAGATCTCCGGCCAGGTCCGCCGTGCGCTCGAGGACGCCCGCGCCAACGGGACGACCACCTCGGACCTCGAGCGGCTCTTCCAGGAGGCCGCGCACACCTCCCGCGGCGTCAAGACCCGCACCCGCATCGGCGCAGCCGGTCGGTCGCTCGTCCGACTCGGCCTCGAGCTCGCCTCGTCGCGCATCACCGACTGGGCACGGACCCGCGTGCTGCTCGTCGGCACCGGCAGCTACGCCGCCACGACCATCGCCGCCCTGCGTGACCGCGGTGCCACGACCATCCAGGTCTTCTCGCCCTCCGGTCGCGCACCGTGGTTCGCCGCGAAGCACGACCTGGTCGCCGCGACCGACCTGCGCCAGGCCATCGGCGCGAGCGACGTCGTCATCACCTGCACCTCGAGCGAGGTCCCGGTCGTCGAACCGGCCGACCTCGACGACGGCCAGCGCCGCATCGTCATCGACCTCGGACTCCCCCGCAACGTGGACCCGGACGCGGCCGACGTCGACGGTGTCGAGCTCCTCGACCTCGAGACGATCAGCATCCATGCGCCGATCGCCGAGCTGAACGCCGAGTCCGAGGCCCGGCAGATGGTCGACGACGCGGTGTCCCGCTTCCGTGCGCAGGCGCTCGAGCAGTCGACCACGCCGGCACTCGTCGCCTTCCGCAAGCACGTCTTCGACATCCTCGACGACGAGATCGACCGGGCGAAGCGTCGCGACGCGGACCCCGAGTCCGTCGAGCAGACCGAGCGGGCGCTCCGGCACCTGGTCGGCGTCCTGCTGCACCGCCCCTCGGTGCGCGCGCGTGAGCTCGGTCGCGCGGGCCGCGGCGAGGAGTTCGTCGGCGCCCTCGACGCCCTGTTCGGCGTGCACCCGGAGCCCGAGGCGGAGCTGCCGTCGCCGGTCGTGCCGCTCGCGGAGCGCACCGCGCCCGAGTGCCCCGTGTCGTCGGACCGCACCGGCGAGGCGGACGCGAGCTGAGCCTCCAGGCCGACGCCCCGACCCTGCGTGTCAGCGCGCTGCTGCTGGTGCGCGACCGGCGGGTCCTGATGGTGCGCGCCCGCGGGCGCGACGTGCTCTACCTGCCCGGCGGGAAGGCGGAGCCGCACGAGAGCGACGTGCAGGCGTCGCTGCGTGAGGCCGACGAGGAGATCGCGGTGCGGCTCACCGCTGCCGACGTCGACTTCTTCGGGACCGTCACGGAGCCGGCGCACGGGCAGGCGCCGGGGACGATGGTCTCGATGGCGCTGTTCCTGGTCCGGCCGGGAGGCACGGCGGACGCCGCCTCGCCGGTCGCCTCCGCAGAGGTGGACGAGGTGGAGTGGGTCACCTCCGCGGACGCGGGCCGGTGCCCGCCGGCGGGCGTCGAGACGTTGCGGCGGCTGGTCGCCGCAGGCCTCGTCGACTGACGGGCGTCAGCGTGCCCCGTCCCACCGTCGACAATCCGAACCGTGCCCCGTCGGCACGCGCGGTCCCAGATCACGCGCGCGGTGGCCTCGGCGATGACCAGTCACTGCGACCCTCGACATGAGGACGCATGAACCCGACTGGGTGCAGGAGCTGGTCCCGAAGCCGTACGTCAGCCGGTGCCGCGGGATCGACGCAGCCACGAGCCTCCCGGCCGTGTCGTACGAGTACGACGACACGTTCGACGTCATCCCGAGCGCGGTGGTGTCCTGCAGGACGTCACCGGACTGGCTTGGCCCTACTCGATCGATTGCCGAATGTTTTCAACATTGTCGTAACCCGTCGCCATATTGAAGACCCCACCGCTCTTCACGACCGGCAGGACAACATGCAAGCTCGCGAATGAGAGCGCAATCGCTGCAACACGATTACCAGCATGACGCATGGAAGTGGTGCGCGTCTTCAGCGTTCTTCCATCGAAGGTAGCCACGGCTTTAGGCCTCACTCCCCCTTTCCAGAGTGTGACCGCGCCTGACTCGAAGAGGAACGTCGCAGTGTAGGAACGCTTCAACGGTTCTTCGAGCCCCAGTTCCCGCTTTACTGCTGGCGTGATGATGACATTGAGCACAGTGGCGCGGGGATGAGAGGCTCGCAGCCGGGCGTCGCGCTGACGGCGAGGAATAGCAGACAGAAGACCGAAGACTATTAGCGCAAGCGGGCCCCCGACAGCGGTTGCGATATTGGTAGTAGTATCACCCTGTCCCAAAGCGGCATTCGGGAGCGAGCTCAAGATCAGTATTGCGTACCCGAATGGCAAAGCAATAAGCCCTGCCCCGTATGGTGCTAGATTACCGGGTCGCTCGTTATCGTCACCCATGTCTCTTCTTTCCCTTCGCCTCCGGGAGCAGCAGATTTCGCTGAAGGATCAGCCCGGCCCGCGCGTCGACGACGCCGCCCGAACAATCGCCCGTTGTCGGGCAGCGGCAATCTCGACGCGATTCTCGAATGGAGGATCATCAGCCTCACGAAGAGTCAATCCGGTTTTGACATCAACTATTCGGACCTTACGCGGATTGTATAATCCCGTGGCATATCCATTTGCCTCTTCGCGTTTCGCTAGGCTGAAGCAGCGCAAGTAGAACCAAGTCGTAGCCAAGCCGCAAGGTATGATGCTTACATAGACACTTATAGTTGCGGCATTCCAGAGCGAATCCCGAACTTCTGTCGACAGGTCTTCATTTCGAGAGAACTGCCAAAGCAATGCAGCCAGCAGAGCGAAGAACAGCATTGCCCCTCCGGCTATGGCAAGGCATTCTGATGCCCGAACCGCAGATGGCCTAACGGCGTCTCGCATAGCTCCCTCGTCCGCGGACGTTCTTCACCGCTCCGTAATGAGATGCGGCGATGTTCGAAACCGTATCTATGTTGTGAACCGTTCGCAGGGACATCTTTCCCACCCGAATCATTCCTCTTGCAACTTTGCCGATCCCACCGAAAGCTAAACCTACGGCACTTGTCATACAGCCGGCATTGGCGCCGTGTCGACAGTCGCTCATCGAAACTCTGCGTCATTCCTACTCGCGTTCTAAGAACCCCGTCGGCCCGTTGTGCGCAATGCTGCGACCTAGTTCAAGATGCTCCAGATTCTCGGCAGCGTAGGTGTCCCCCCTTGCCTGCCCACTCTTGAACGCCGCGCGAGCACCCTCAATATCATCGAACTGCTTGAGTAGCAGATTGCCGAGAGGGACGGCCGCCTCGACATTGGTGTCCAGCAGGCTTTCAAGTGTCAATCGAGCGAGCAGGAATCGGCCTTGATCAGCCCAAAGCCTGCAAAGCGTAGGGGCAGCGCTTGGGTAGAGAGCAAATCCGCGCACCAGCAAGCTCTCCGTAAACTCGTCGCGGTAACCCTGGTCGAATCTCCAGACCCCGATAACTCCGGCCGCCTCCACCTGCATGGTGGGGTCGTCCGAATCGACGACGATATTCATCAAACGCATCGCCTCATCGTCATTCTTGTCTAGTTTCTCCATCCAAGCCAAAGCATAAGCGCACTTCGGATCGCCGCCTGCAATTCCCTCCGTGTATGCATCTTTGGCAGCAACAAGATCACCACGATCCTCCAGTGCCGACCCTAAGTTGTAGAAGGCCTCGGTCACACCAGCCTTGCCGGCACGCGCCCACCAGATAAGAGCCTTCTTCGTTTTGCCAGAGACTTTGAACAGGTTTCCCAGATTGAATGCCGCATCGGAGTCTCTCAACTCCGCGGCCGCGCGAAATACTGTTTCTGCATCCGCAACGTTCCCGGAATCGAAGAGGGCGTTCCCCAGGTTGAATAGCTTATTTGTTCTCATCGAGCGCCTCCCCGGCCTCTCTTGCTTCTAGCCTGTTCCTGCTCTAACTGCTGCTGCCGTTTCTGACGGGGATTCTTCGTGTTCGGATTGTCGGGAACTTTCCGAACGCCGCCGTGATTACCATGGTCGTGCGTTTGACTGTCATTGCCGCCACGGTGACCCTTCCGATTCTTCTGATTCAACTGCGAAGTGTCGCCTTTTTTCTCTTTTCGCGTTGGTCTGACCTTTGGCGCCGCATCAGCGTCGTCGTTACGCTTCTTCGCCTTGTTATACATCTTGTAGGCGTACCCAGCCGCCATGCCAACCAGAATGCCAACAAGAAGGGCCGCAGCGATCCATCCGAAAGGGTTCCAGAAGTCTGCTCCTGCGAATGCTGCGAGACCAAGCAGCGCCACAGCAAATTCACCTGATAGATCATATGCGTTGACGGGGTCGTTGACGTAGGCATACGCGTTGTCGGTGCCGCCTTCGACGGGGTCGACCTGCAGGAACCGTCCGAGGGCTGCGACGTACTGTCGGGCACCCATCTCGATCGTGGCGATCGTGCCGAGGTGTTCGCTGAGCTTCTGGTGCTGCCCGAGCCATCCGTAGTCCGCGTTCCCTTGCTGCGTTTCGGGGCCGGACTGGTTCGCCGTCGCCGTGCCGAACAGGCCGGTGGCCTGGTCCATGACCTGACCGAACGGGTCGTACACCGGCAACACTTGGGACGCGAGCTGCCCCGTGGCGTCAGCCGTGGCGACGATGTCGCCGTGGATGTTCGGGTACGACCACAGCGCCGACGAACCTCGGAGTTCCGCCGTCACACCGCCCGGCAGCGGCAGGTCCCACTCGGTGAGCTTGCTCGCGCCGTCGTAGACGAAGACCGGAGAGTCCCCATCACCGGTGAACCTGTAACGGGTCACCGTCTTGGACCCGTCCGGGGTCTGCTCGGTGCGCTGTACGATTCACCGAACACCTCCAGCGCGATAGTTGCAACTGCGGGCGCTGTATCAGCGCGGGAGCGCTCTGTGTCGACAACGACCTCAGGCTTCGCACCACAATTCTTCAACTACCGCCCGAGCAGGTCGGTTGTGGTGGTGATCGTCGGCCCGTTCGGGGAGCCTGCCACACTGCTCTCGGACACCGCGGTGGTGAGCCCGTCCGCGGAGTACGCCATCATCGCGGTGCTGCTGGGCTGCCCGTTGAACGCCTGCGCGGTTCGGCGCTCAGGTAGCCGAATAGTGCGAGGCATGTAGGAGCTGCGGGCAGCAATGTGAGCGAATCACGTGAGCCCCTGGGTCGGTCGATGATCCAGCGAGGGCGCTCGCAAGTAGTGCGAAACCACCGACCGCCGTTCCCACTGACCACGCCAGGAAAGAGAAAAAGCTGCGGTTGGGCGTTCATTGTCCGTTCTTGCATCGTCGCTCGGCGGCCGTCCGCGCGCGCTTCAGATCCGCGGATGTTTCCAACGGGGGGTCTCCCGCCCTACGGAGAGTCATCCCAGTCCTCGGGTCGATGACCTCGACGGGGTCGGTTGACCACAGGACGGTTGTGTATCCGGCCTGGTGTTCGCGCCGCACGAGGACGTGCAGTCGCCAATACAGGTAGCAAGTCACCAGACCCGTGACCACCTCTAGCGTCAACGATATCCAGGCGACTGCTTCGGCTGTCGCTTTCCAAGCCGATGCGTCCGGCAGTCGATACGACCACGTACCAACCAACGCGAACAAACCTGTCGAGACCAGTAGCAACCCAAGGCTCCAGAGGACTCGTCGGCCGGTCCGCCAAGCACTACCGCCTTCTAGCTCGCGCATAACCACCCCAAGACGTGATGCTACCGACCGCACCGTAGTGGAAAACTCCGATACTGATGATTCTGTCCGCCAGAACCGCCGCTGATTCTTTCACTATTTGGAGCCTGGAAAGACCTTTTCCGATCGGGCCAGCGGCGCTGACTCCGGTCATGATGGCTGACGCGACACAACTGGCATTCACTCCAGTGATAATGCATCCTAGCAGCGTCCCCGCGACTCCAGTTATGAAGGATCCTGCAGTGAGAACCGCGCCAAGCGGTCCAGGGAAGAAGAAGGACGCGAAACCAATCACAGCTGAAAGGGTATTCGCAATATTGGACAGCAGAGTTAAAGTCCGCTTCGTCTTCGCGGAGATCGGTGCTGGGCGCGCCCGCTTCGACGCTACCCGATGCTTCGATCCGCACTGCTTCGAGATGCATCGAGTGCCCGTGAGATCAAACGCGTTGACCGGGTCGTTGACGTAGGCGTACGCGTTGTCGGTGCCACCTTCGACGGGGTCGACTTGCAGGAACCGTCCGAGGGCTGCGACGTACTGGCGGGCGCCCATCTCGATCGTGGCGATCGAGCCGAGGTGCTCGCTGAGCTTCTGGTGCTGCCCGAGCCACCCGTAGTCCGCGTTGCCCTGCTGCGTGTCCGGCCCGGCCTGGTTCGCCGCTGCCGTGCCGAACAGGCCCGTGGTCTGGTCCATGACCTGACCGAACGGGTCGTACACCGGCAACACCTGGGACGCGAGCTGTCCCGTGGCATCGGCGGTGGCGATGATGTCGCCGTGGATGTTCGGGTACGACCACACCGCGCTCGAGCCACGCAGCTCCGCCGTCACCCCGCCCGGCAGCGGCAGGTCCCACTCGGTGAGCTTGCTGGCCCCGTCGTAGACGAAGTCCGGGGTGTCCCCGTCACCGGTGAACCCGTACCGGGTCACCGTCTTCGACCCGTCCGGGGTCTGCTCGGTGCGTTGCACGATCCGGTTCGACGCGTCCCGCACGTACGACACCGTCGACCCGTCCGCCAGGGCCGTCTGCACGTGCCGGTCCTGCCCGTCGTACACGAGGCTCTCGTCCGCGAGGGTGGTCGTGTTCCCGTGCGCGTCGTACACCAGCTGCGACCCGATCAGGGACTGGTTCACCGGCGTTGCGCCGGCAACTGGGTTCGTCACCGTGGTGCCGATCAGCCGGTCCGCAGCGTCGAAGCAGGACGCGACCTGCGTCGCCGACCCGAGCGCGTTCCCGGCAGCGTCCAGGAGCTGGTCCGACGAGGACGTCCGGTTCCCGTTCCGCCCGGCCGCAGCAATCGCACCCGACTGTGCACAGCTTGCGGTGCCGAACCCGTACGTCAACCGGTGCCGCGGGATCGACGCAGCCACGAGCCTCCCGGCCGTGTCGTAGGAGTACGACGACACGTTCGACGTCGCCCCGAGCGCGGTGGTGTCCTGCAGGACGTCACCGGACTGCGACCGGACCACCTGGTCGGTGACCTGCGGCTGCCCGTTCGGGAACGACCACGCCAACCCCGTCAGCGCACCAGCACCGTCCTTCGTCACCGCCACCGAGGTGCCGTTGCCAGCGTTCCCGGCACCTGCCGGGTACGCCACCGACGTGACCTCACCCTGCTGGTACGTCGGGACCGCGACGACCTTGCCGTCGACGGTGAACTGCGTCACCTTCGAGTCCACGTCGTACGACTGACCCGTCGTGTGCTGCACACCGTCCGCGGTCACCGCCAGCGACGAGGTGACCCGGCCCGCCTGGTCGTAGGACGTGGTGGTCGTGGTGCCCCACACGTCGACGTACTTGACGGTCCGGCCGAGCAGGTCGGTCGTGGTGGTCGTCGTCGATCCGTTCGGGGACCCCGGCACCGCACCGTCAGCCACCGCGGTGGTGAGCCCGTCCGCGGAGTACGCGGTCGTCGCGGTGCTGCTGGGCTGCCCGTTGAACGCCGCCGTGACCGTCTTCACCGCGCGGCCGCGGGTGTCGAAGGTCACGCACGACCAGTCCGCGTCGCCGGAGGTCTTGGTCCCGGCGGTGCGACCCCACACGTCGTACAGGTACGACGTCACGACGGCGCTGCCCGTCGCGGGCGTGGGTCCGGTGGTCGACTTGAGCATCCCGTTCTGCGGGGTGGACACGTCCACGCCGCAGATCTGCCCGTCGGTGGTGCCGTAGGCGTCCTTGATCGTCTGCGACGCACCGAAGTACGCGTTCGTCGACGCGGCCGCCGCCTGCGCGGGCAGGGTGCGGGTCAGGGAGCGGAGGTAGCCGGCGCCGGGAGCCTCGGTGGTGGTCGAGGTCTTCAGGGCCAGCCCGGCCGGGTCGACGGTGGTGCCGTCGACCGTGCCGTACCAGGGCCGTGAGTACGTCGTGGCCGTGGTGATCGGGCTGATCTGGTTCGCCTGCGCCCCCGAGGGCACCGAGTCCGCCGTCGTCGACGACGTGCCGAGGTTGTACGCCGGCGACAGCATCGACGCGGGCACCACGTCGGCGGCCGTGTACCCGGCCGGGACGGCACCGGTCGTCATCGCCGACGCGAGCCGGGCGGTGCCGACCTGCTGCAGGTAGTTGAGCCTGATCCGCAGGCTCTGCCCCGCGACGACCGTGAACGGCTTCGTCGCGGCAGCGATGTGCGGGGCGCCGCCGTTCCAGTCGTTGATGACGAGCTGGTCGTTGACCCACAGTTTCGTGCCGTCGTCGGCCCACGTGTAGAAGCGGTACGTGCCGGCGGTCGGGAAGGTGATCAGGCCCGTGAAGGACGCCGTCCACTTCGCACCGCTCGACCCGCCGACGACAGTGCCGGTGGGTGACGTCAGCGGGCTGACCGCGTTGCTCCCCGTCGACCAGTCGTAGTTGACGGCGCCGTCGGTCTGTCCACCGGTCCCGCCGGGTGCCGCCGGGATCCCGAGCGTCATCGCCGCCGGAGCACCGGAGAGCGTCTGGTTGTTGTACCAGGACGCGGCGAGCCCACGGAGGTTGCCGTCGATGGTCGTCGTGGTCTGCGCCACCGGGGTGCCGGTCCCGGCGCAGACGCCACCCGTGGGCAGCGGCCCGTTGGTGTTCTGGATCGCGGTCGCGGGCTGCACCGGTCCGAAGCAGGACGTCGGTGCGGGCCCGTAGGAGGCCACTGCGCGGTCCTGCTGGTCGTACACCGTGCTCGACTCACGACCCTGCGGGTCGATCGACGCGAGCTGGTTGTCGCGGCTGTTCCACACCGTGGTGCTCGTCAGTCCCGACGCGGACGTCGCCGACGTCTGCCGCAGCGCCGCATCCGTCGTCACCGTCGACGCGTGCCCGTTGGGCACCGTGATCCCCGCGACGTCGACCGAGCTGGTGCGGTTCCCGCTCGCATCCGCGGCGCCGTAGCCGTACGTCTTCTGCGGACGGGAGGCACTGCTCACCCCGTCGGGGGCGGGGAGCGTGACCGAGACGGCTCGGTCCGTTCCGTCGTAGCGGATGTCGGTCGTCACCGGTCCCCGCCTCCGCATGGGACTCCCCTACTGCTCCGACCGGTTCGACACCGGCCCTGCTCCGCTCCCCTGGGAGCACGAAGACTGAGCGTAGGAACAGCGACACCCAGCCGGACCATCGGTTCTGCCCCCCGTTCGGGGACGATGAGACGACCGGGGTACGGGCACGATCGGCCGCGCTGCGTGGACACGCCGACGAGCGAGAACCACTTCCGGCGTGGAACCGCTTCCGGGGTACGGCGTACAGGTGAGGCTTCACACAGGAAGCCGCCCCTCAGTGGGGAGTGGGCGACGCCGGTCAGTTCGAACCGGAGTCACCCCGTGCCTCACTCGTCCTTGTCGACGTAGTGGCCGGTCTCGCCGGTCGGGGTCGGCTCGGCCTCGCCGGGGATGTCTGACTCGACGTACTCGCCCTCGTCCGCGCCGCCAGCACCCTGGGGCCGCGCCTCACCGGGGATGTCGCTGGAGACGAACTCACCGGCGGGCTCGTGCGACTCGACTCGGTGCTCGCCGGGGATCTCGCTGTCCGTGAAGGCTCCGGCGCGGGTGTCGACGCCGTCCGCTCGTCCCTCGTCGCCGCGAGCCTGCTCGTGCTTGCCTGCCATGTTCCGACCTCCGTCGCTCGTGTTCCTGGCTGTGACGCGAGTGTGCCCGTGACGACTGGACGCCGCCCGAGTCCAGAGAGTGGGGCCGGGTGTTGCGTCGAGGCATGCACCGCAGCACCCGCACACCCATCGTCCTCGCGAGCACCGGGGTCGTGCTCGCCCTCGCGCTCACCGGCTGTTCGTCGAGCGGCTCGGACACGGCGCCGACCGCCACCGAGACTGTGACGGCGACCCCGTCTGCTGGGTCGCCCTCGTCCATCGCGTCCTCGACGCCGTCCTCCTCGACCGCAGCCTCCGGGACCGGTGGCTCGGCGAGCGGCGGATCTGCGGGCGGCGGGACCGGCAGCGACGGCGGTCGGTGTGCCACCGGGTCGCTCACGGGCAGCATCGAGTCCGGCAGCGGTGGCGCTGCCGGCAGCACGTACGTTCACCTCGCGCTCCGCAACACCGGCTCCACGACCTGCACGCTGCAGGGGTGGCCCGGGGTCTCGTTCGTCGGCGGCGGCTCGGGTGAGCAGATCGGGGCGGCGGCCACCCGCGACGAGGCATCGGCGCACCCGACCGTGACGCTCGCACCCGGCGCAGTCGCCGTCGCGCCGCTGAAGATCACCCAGGCGGAGAACTACCCGACAGCGAAGTGCGACCCGGTGGCCGCCGACGGCTTCCGCGTGTACCCGCCCGGGTCGACCGAATCGCTGTTCGTGCGGGACTCCGGGGTCACCGCGTGCCGGTCGACCGATGCGGGTCTGCTGAACGTGCAGGGGCTCGTGCCCGAGGGCCAGGCCGCGGACTGAGTCAGCGGTACGAGGGGGCGTGCACGACCTCGAGCACCTCGGTGCCCAGGGTCCGCAGGGCCTCGACCACCGCGAGTCGCCGCTGCAGCGTCGCGTCGTCGAACGTCACCGTCACCGCGTAGCTCACCGACGAGCCCGGTCCGCGCAGGATGCCCGCCTCGGCCCGCACCCCCGTCGACGACCCCGTGACGACGACCGCCTGCAGGCCGTGGTCGAGCGCCCGGTGCGCGAGCGGGTCCAGGCCGAAGGCGCCGGCGACCAGGCTGAGGTCGCTCGCCAGCGAGAGCCACCCGAGCACCCGATTCGACACCGGTTCGTCGACGACCTCGCCGAGCGCGAGACCGCGCATGAGCCACGCGAGCTCTCCCGCCGGCGCGACCGAGGCATCGGGAGCGTCGTCGGGGCCCCGGCGGTCCCGGACCCGGTCGATCAGCGCGGTCCGCTCGATGCCGAGCGCCTCGGCACGCTCGCGCACGGCGTCGATGCCGACGGCGGAGAGCAGCGCGTTCGTGGCCCAGGCGTCCGCCGAGGCCCCGACGAGCGTCGCGAGGTCCGGGACCTGCATGGTCGACTCCTGCAGGAACTGCCACAGGCCGGCACCGGTGGCGGTGTCCCGGGCCATCCGCTGCAGCCGGTCGCCGTGCAGGCGGCCGTCCTCCAGCTGGGCGGCCGTCTCGATCAGGAGCAGCACCCGGCCGAGGCTCGCCACCGGCTGCACGAGCGTGTCGTCCACGGCGAGCAGGGCCTTGCCGGTCGAGGTGTCGATGACCGAGGCACTGACGGACGCGCCGTCCCGAGCCAGCGCACCCAGTGCCTCCAGGCCGGCACTGAACCGCTCGTCCGCACCCCCGCGGTGGCGGCCACGCACGCGGGCGCCGTCCGCGGCGTCGACATGGTGTCGGCGCCGCGGACGGCGGGACGGGCCGGTGTCGGCCCCCTGCTCCGCGCTCGGCTCGGACGACGGAGCCGCGTCCGGCTCGGTCATCACCAGATCGCGACGCGCTCGGCCGGGTCGAGGTACATCGCGTCCGACTCGGTGACGCCGAAGGCCTCGTAGTAGCCGTCGATGTTCCGCACGATCTGGTTGCAGCGGAACTCGTTCGGCGAGTGTGGGTCGATGCTCAGCAGACGCGCTGCCTCCTCTGGGCGGATCGCCATCCGCCAGGCCTGCGCCCAGCTGAGGAAGAAGCGCTCGGCACCGGACAGGCCGTCGACGACCGGCGGCTCCTGGCCGTCGAGCGACAGCAGGTACGCCTTCCACGCGATCGACAGACCGCCGAGGTCACCGATGTTCTCGCCGATGGTCAGCGCGCCGTTGACGTGTCCGTCCGGCACCTCCGTCGGCACGAGCGCGTCGTACTGGGCGATGAGGGCCTTCGTGCGCTCCTCGAACGCCTGACGGTCGGCCTCGGTCCACCAGTTCTGCAGGCGGCCGTCGCCGTCGTACTGCGACCCCTGGTCGTCGAAGCCGTGGCCGATCTCGTGCCCGATGACCGCGCCGATCGCACCGTAGTTCGCGGCCGCGTCACGCGAGGCCTCGAAGAACGGGAACTGCAGGATCGCCGCGGGGAACACGATCTCGTTGAAACCAGGGTTGTAGTACGCGTTGATCGTCTGCGGGGTCATGAACCACTCGTCGCGGTCGATCGGCTTGCCGATCTTGCCGAGCTCCCGGTCGACCTGGAAGCTCGCGACGGCTCGGACGTTGCCGACCAGGTCGTCAGGGCTGACCGACAGGGCCGAGTAGTCGCGCCACTTCACCGGGTAACCGATCTTCGGCGTGAACTTGTCGAGCTTGTCGAGGGCCCGGGCGCGGGTCTCGTCGGTCATCCAGTCGAGGCCGGTGATGCTCTGCCGGTACGCCTCGACCAGGTTGGCGACGAGGTCGTCCATCTCGGCCTTCGACGTCTCGTCGAAGTGCTCCTGCACGTAGATGCGGCCGACGGCCTCGCCCATCGCGCCCTCGACCAGCGAGACGCCGCGCTTCCAGCGCTCGCGCTGCTTCGGGGCGCCGGTGAGCGCCGTGCCGTAGAACGAGAAGTTCGTCGCGGACATCGCGCTCGTCAGGTACGCCGCCGAACCGCGGATGACCTGCCAGCGCAGCCAGTCCTTCCACGCGTCGAGCGGCTGCGAGCGGAGGAGCTCCGCGAGCCCGGTGATGAACGACGGCTCGCGCACGACGACGGTCTCGAACGCGCCGGCCGGCGCACCGATCGCCTGCCACCACAGGTGCAGGTCGGCGCCGTTCGCCAGCGCCGTCACCTCGTCCCAGGTCATCTTGTTGTAGGTCTTCTGGCTGTCGCGGGTGGTGACGTTGTCCCAGTGCACCGCGGCGAGCGCCGTCTCCAGCGCGATGACGGCCTCGGTGCTCTGCCCCGCGTCGGCGAAGCCCGCCAGCGGGAACATCGACGCGACGAACTCGCGGTACTTCGCGCGGATGTCGGCGAAGCGCTCCTCGCGGTAGTACGACTCGTCGGGCAGGCCCAGGCCGGACTGCTCGAGGAACACGACGTACGACTCCGGGTCACCCGGGTCGTTGTCGACGAAGAGCTGGATGAACCCGGGCAGGCCCAGGCGCTCGAAGCGCCCGACCATCGCGATGACGTCGTCGGTCGTCTCGACGGCGTCGATCTCACCGAGCAGCGGGTCGATCGGACCGGTGCCGAGGGACTCGAGCCGTTCCTCGTCGGTGAAGGACGTGTAGAGGTCGCCGACCTTGCGCTCCTCGGTGCCGGGCTCGGCCTGCTGCGAGCGCTCGACGATCTCGCGCACGGCGACCTCGGCGTCCTCGGCGAGCACCGTGAACGAGCCGTACCGGGCCTTGTCGTCGGGGATCGGCGTCTCGGCGATCCACGTCCCGTTGACGTGCCGGTAGAGGTCGTCCTGCGGGCGGACGTCCGGGTCGAGCTCGTCGGTGTGGATCCCTGAGGTGCGTGCGACGTCGGTCATGCGCTCCACGATAGCCACCGGTGCCCGGCCGGCGCGGAGGCCGGGACACCCTGGCTGCGGCACCGGGGTTCGTGACCCGCGCCGAGATCGTGCAGAGTGCAGGCATGAGTGACCGCACCGCGACGGCGAAGGGGCTGCGGCCGGGCGCCGTCGGCCTGGTCGGCAGCATCGTCGTCGGGCTGTCGTCGACCGCGCCGGCGTACAGCCTGGCCGCGAGCCTCGGCCTGGTCGTGGCGAGCGGGGGCGTGCTGCTGGCCGGGGTCAAGGCGCCGGCCGTCCTGCTGCTCGCGTTCGTCCCGATGTGGATGATCGCGGTCGCCTGCAGGGAGCTGAACCGTCTCGACCCGGACTGCGGGACCACCTTCACGTGGGTGACCCGAGCGTTCGGGCCGGTCGCCGGGTGGATGGGCGGTTGGGGCATCATCGCCGCGGACGTCATCGTCATGGCGAACCTGGCGCAGGTCGCCGGTTCGTACGGGTACACGTTCGTCGGGGCGGTCATCGACGACCCAGCGATCGCAGCACTCGGTGACGACGTGCTCTGGTCCACCGTCGCCGGCGTTGCGTGGATCGCGGTCATGACCGTCGTGTGCCACCTCGGCGTCGAGGTCTCGACCCGGCTGCAGGTCGCGCTCCTCGCCGTCGAGGTCCTGGCGCTGCTCGTCCTCACCGGCGTCGCTGCGACGCGGGTGCTCACGGGCACCGGGACGCCGACGTCGACCACCCCCTCGCTCGCCTGGCTCTGGCCGAGCGGCATGGACCTCGGGTCGGTCGTGGCCCCGGCGATGCTCACCGCACTGTTCATCTACTGGGGTTGGGACACTGCGCTCTCGCTCAACGAGGAGACGACCGATCCGCGCCGGACACCGGGCCGGGCAGCGGTCACGAGCACCGTCCTCCTGCTGGTCGGCTACGTCCTCGTCGCGACCGCCACGATCGCCTTCGCCGGGGTGGGGACGGACGGCATCGGGCTCGGGGCACCGGGCAACGCCGACGACGTCTTCGCGGCGATCGCCCCCACGCTGTTCGGCTCGTCGGTCCTCGGGCACGCGGCCACGGCGCTGCTCGCCTTCGCGATCCTCACGTCGGCAGCGGCGTGCACGCAGACGACGATCCTGCCGACCGCCCGGACGGCGCTCTCGATGGCCTCGCACGGGGCGCTCCCCTCGCGCTTCGCCCGAGTGCACGAGCGGTTCCGCACCCCGACCTGGTCCACGTGGGGGATGGGGATCGCCTCGGCCGGCTGCTACGTGCTCTGCACGATCGTGTCCGGCGACCTGCTCACGGCGCTCATCGGCTCGGTCGGGCTCCTGATCGCCTTCTACTACGCGCTCACCGGGTTCGCGTGCGTCTGGGTCTTCCGGAGGACCCTGCTCGACAGTGCGCACGACCTGGTCGTGCGCGGGGTCCTCCCGTTCGTCGGCGGAGCATCGCTTGCCCTGACGTTCGCCTACGGGCTCGCGCAGTTCGCCCGCCCCGACTGGCTGCAGGACGACAGCGGCCACGACGTCACCGTGTTCGGGATCGGCGCGGTCGCCGTGGTGGGTGTGGGTTCCCTCGCCGTGGGCATCGTCCTGATGGTGCTCTGGCGCGTCCGGTCCCCGTCCTTCTTCGCCGGACGGACGGCGCAGGACGGACCGGCGTCGCACGACGCTGCCGTCGGTCTCGACGACGCAGCCGAGCACGGAGCACGCTGATGGCTACAGTCGTCTCGTGAGTGTTCGTCGTCGCGCATCGCGCGTGGTGTCCATCGGGGTGGTCGCGGCCCTGGCCGCATCGTTGACCGGGTGTGGTGAGGGGTCCGGTGTCGACGCCGACTACGCGAAGATCTGCCGCGACAACGCGACGCAGAAGCGTCTGCCGGACGACGACTGCAACAACCACGGCGGCACCGCCGGCTGGTACTACCTGCCCGTGAGCAGCAACCGCAGCACGACGGTCCCGGCAGTGGGCGACAAGGTCTCGGGCGGCACGAGCTCGCTGCCGTCGGGCAAGACCGCGGAGTCCGGGATCTCGTCGCGCGGCAGCTCGGTGTCGAAGGGCGGGTTCGGCGGCTCGGGCGAGCACGGCGGGTTCGGCGGCTGATGGAGCGGGTCGAGTTCACCCCGCGGGCCGACTGGCGCCGGAGGATCCAGCAGACCGGACTCGTCTACTCGCACTCGGTGCGCGAGGACGGCACCGATGTCGAGTACTGGAACGAGGGCGCCGCGTACGTCTTCACGCTCCCCGAGGTCGAGGCGCTCGAGCGGCAGACCGAGGAGCTGCACGGCATGTGCCTCGAAGCTGCGCGCTACATGGCGTCGGGCGAGCTCGGAACCCTCGGACTCACACGCGACGGCTTCGAGCTCGCCGCGTGGTCGCTCGAGCAGGCGGAGCCCGACGTCTACGCCCGCTTCGACCTGGCGTACGCCGGGGACGGCTCGCCGGCGAAGCTCCTCGAGTACAACGGCGACACCCCGACCGGCCTGATCGAGGCGTCGGTGACGCAGTGGCACTGGATGCGCGAGCGCGTCGAGTCCGGCGAGCTGCCCGCCGACACCGACCAGTGGAACGGTATCCACGAGGCGCTCGTCGCCCGCTGGCGCACGCTGCTGCACGAGTCGCTGCGGTCCGAGGACGGCGGTCGGCTGTTCGTCGCGCACTCCGACCTCGACACCGCCGGGGAGGACTGGGACACCGTGGCCTACATGCGCGACCTGGCGGCGGAGGCCGGGTGGGAGCACACCGGCATCGAGATGAAGGACATCGGCTGGCACGGCATCGCGCGACAGTTCGTCGGGAACCAGGAGCCCGCGGGCTCGGCGCGCAGCGTCTTCACGCTGCCCGGCGACGAGCCGGGGACCCAGTGGCCGGTGATCCGGAACCTCTTCAAGCTCTACCCGTGGGAGGACCTCGTCTCCGGGGACGACCGGGCGACCGGTGACCAGGAGTTCGGCGCGTTCCTCGTCAGTGACCGGGGCCGGCTCGGGCACTGGTACGAACCGGCCTGGAAGATGTTCCTGTCGAACAAGCTCCTGCTCGTGGCGCTCTGGCGGCTGTTCCCCGGGCACGAGAACCTGCTGCCGTCGTACGCCGACGGCCCGAACGGCATGACGGACTTCGTGGTGAAGCCGGTGTTCGGGCGCGAGGGTGACGGCATCACGGTCCACCGAGCGGACGGGTCGGCGACGTCGAACGGCTCCGAGTACCGTCGCGCCGGCACGTCGGGTGAGCGGGTCTGGCAGCAGTACCACGAGCTGCCGGACTTCCCCGGGTCGAACGGGCACAACCACCCGGTGCTCGGGTCGTGGGTGGTGGACGGCGAGTCGTTCGGCGTCGGGATCCGCGAGTCGGACGGCCCGATCACCGACTACTGGTGCCGCTTCGCCCCGAACCTCATCAGGCAGAGCTGACCAGCCCGTCCACCTGCCCGGTGACGGAACGCTCGGCGTCGGACCGATTCCGCCGGCATCACGGTCCGGAGACCCGCATCCCCGTGCGCCGAGAGGTCGTGCAGGCGCTGACGACGATCGCCGCGGCGGCGACCGCCGACGCTCCGACGGACACCTGGACGACCCCTGCCGCGTCCGGCACGATCGTCGACACCTGCAGGTCGACGAGGGACAGGTAGGGCACCCAGGCCAGCAGGACCCACGCGGTGAGCAGCACCGGGAACAGTCGTGGCAGGGCGGTGAGTCCGGCGCCCATCACGATGGTGATGATCGGCAGGATGGTCAGCGAGTAGCGGGTGTTGGGTGCACCACCGCCGTGGACGTAGTCGATCTCGACGACGGTCAGGATCGCTGCGACCGCGAGGAACATCAGCACGATCAGCGTCGTCGACGTCCGGTCACGTCGCCGTCCGGCGGTCGCTGGCACGGTGCGGGACCGTCCGACGGCCCGACGTCCGACCGCACAGGTCCCGACGACACCCGCCAGGGCCATCGGGAGGACCATGAGCACCCACTGCACGAGCTGGACCGGCTCGGCCGGGTCCAGGACGCCCCGGTAGATCCCGAACAGTCCGGTCCAGAAGTCCGGGTCCGTCGCGACCTCCGCCCTGGGGCGCACGACGCGCCCCATGTTCTCGATCCCCCAGTCCGCCTGCCGGCCGCTGAACGACCCGGTCAGCTGCTGGTTGCGGACCCAGAACCACCCCGACGCGAGCGCGGCGGTGACGACGGGGGTGGCGGCTGCGAGCAGCCGTGCCGGCACACCGGTGAGCCTGCCGATCCGCACCGTGCGGGCGACCGCCAGCGCAACGACCAGGGCGACGAGCCAGAGTGCGAAGGACAGGCGGGTGGTCATGCCCCCGGCGCCGACGATCGCGGCGCCGACCAGGAGCCTGGTCGTCACACCGGTCCGCAGCGCCGCGCCGGCGATCCCGCAGGCGAGCACCGAGAACAGTACGAAGAGGACGTCGTTGTAGATCGACCCACCCTGTTGGACGAGCATGCCGGCGAAGGCCGTGACGACGGCGACCGCGCCCGGCAGCAGGCGGGCGGTGGGGAAGCACCGCCAGGCGGCCCACGCCGACGCGAGGACCACACCGCCGGCTATCGCAGCGCTCATCATCCGTCCGGCCAGCACAGCGGCCAGCGCGTCCCCGCTGTCGAACAGGGGCCCCACGACCGGGGCCAGGACGAGGTAGTACAGCGGCGGGTGCTGCGCCACCCACTGCACCGGTGTCGTGCCGCCGAACGGGGCGTGGTACGTGATGCCCTCCTCGAAGACCGGCAGGTGCGCGTGCCACACCGACAGGACGTAGTCGAGGTGTGCGGGCTCGTCGCCGCCGTCCAACGGCGGGTAGGTGAAGGCCCGTGCGACGGACGCGGCCACCACGAAGACGACGGCGGCGACGACCACCAGGTCGATCCAGGGTCGCGTCGCCGACCGGGCCGCGAGCCGTGTGCTGGCGCGTCGGGAGCGTGTCGTGTGCAGTGGTGCGTTCCTCTCCGGAGGTGGCGTGTTCCCCACAGCCAGCGTCCCACGGACGGCTGGACCGGACGGCAGCCGCTACGGTGCTGCCATGGGACTCGGCTGGAAGCTGCACGGTGACGGCGCGACCGTCTCCTCCTCGACGATCGTGGCGCCGGACGAGCGCCTCTCCTGGGGTCGCACCATCGGGCTCGGCGTCCAGCACGTCGTGGCGATGTTCGGCGCCACCTTCCTCGTTCCGCTCATCACGGGGTTCCCGCCGTCGACCACCCTGTTGTTCAGCGGCATCGGCACGATCCTCTTCCTGCTGATCACCGGCAACCGCCTGCCGAGCTACCTCGGCTCGTCGTTCGCGTTCCTCGCCCCGATCGGCGCCGCGACGAAGATCGGCGGGATCCCGCTCGCGCTGTCCGGGATCATCGTGGTCGGCTTCCTGCTGGCCCTGGTCGGTGCGATCGTGCACCTGGCGGGCGCCGGGTGGATCGACCGCCTGATGCCCCCGGTGGTGTCGGGAGCGATCGTCGCCCTGATCGGCTTCAACCTGGCGCCGGCCGCGCGGGACAACTTCACGAAGGCCCCGGTCGTCGCGCTGATCACGCTGGCCGCGATCATCCTGGTCACCGTCCTGTTCAAGGGGCTGCTCGGTCGCCTGTCCATCGTCATCGGCGTGCTCGTCGGCTACCTCGCCGCGCTGATCGCGGGTCAGGTCGACCTGACGAAGGTCGCGTCCGCCCCGTGGATCGGGCTGCCGACGTTCACCGCCCCGGCGTTCGACCCGGGCCAGCTCGCGATCTACCTCGGCTTCGTGCCGGTCGTGCTCGCCCTGGTCGCCGAGAACGTCGGACACGTCAAGGGCGTCGGGCAGCTCACCGGCCGCGACCTCACGCCGCTCACGGGTCGCGCGCTCTTCGCCGACGGCGTCTCGACCGTGCTCGCCGGCGCCGGCGGTGGCTCCGCGACGACCACCTACGGCGAGAACATCGGCGTGATGGCCGCCACCCGCGTGTTCTCGACGGCCGCGTACTGGGTCGCCGCGATCGTCGCGATCCTGCTGGGCCTGTCGCCGAAGGTCGGGATGGTCATCTCCTCGGTGCCGGCCGGAGTGCTCGGCGGTGCGACCACCGCGCTCTACGGCCTGATCGGTGTCATCGGCATCCGCATCTGGGTCGAGAACCGCGTCGACTTCGCCAAGCCGAAGAACCAGCTGACCGCCGGCATCGCGCTCATCATGGGCATCGCCGACTTCACGTTCTCGTTCGGGGGCGCGACCTTCGGCGGGATCATCGTGGGGACGGTCGCCGCGATCGTCGTGTACCACCTGATGGATCTGGTCGGTCGGGCGCGCGGGACCGATCCGGCGACACCGCCGGCGTCGGACGAGGCACGCGCTGCCACCGGGGCGATCCCGGCAGAGCCGCGCGCGGACTGAGACGCGGGACCACCGGACGGGAGGCTCGTGGCGACATCGCCACGGGCCTCCCGTCCGTGGCGTCCCGGTCGCCACGCTGGCCCGCCCCGGCCTGCGAACCCGCCACGGGCCGTCGCGTCCCGGTCGCTCCGCTGGCCCACCCCGGCCTGCCGGCAAGCGTCAGCGGAGGCCGACGAGGCCCACCGTGAGCTGGACCACCGCCAGGACGGCGAGCACCGCGACCAGACCGACGGAGCCCCACCGGGCGATCCCCGCACGCATCGCGGCGAGGGGCCGGTGGGCTCGTGGACCGGCAGCGAGCACCAGGACCACGGGCAGCACCGTCGTCGATGCGGCGACCACGACGAAGGCCGCACCGGCCGCCAGTGCCTCGCCGGGGCCCGGTTCGGCGTCACCGAACGCGAGCCCCGCGGTCAGGGCGAGGACGAGAGCCTTCGGGTTGCAGAACAGCAGCACCCCGAGCCCGAAGCCGTGCACCGGACCGACCCGCTCGACCGCGTCCGCCCAGCGGGTGCTCGACGGGGAGCCGTCCGGCAGGCGGCGGGTCCGCCACTGCCAGACCGCGAGCGCGGCGAGCACCACGCCGGCGACCAGGGCGACGATCGCCTGGACCGACGAACCGCCAGCCGTCTGCACGGGGAGCCGCTCCCCCACCACGACCGCCAGGACGAGGGCCGCGGCGACGGCGACGACCCACCCCGCGGTGCAGGCGATCGCCGGCGCGAACCCACGGCGGTGCCCGAGCAGGAAGACCACGGACGCGACCGGGAGCGGACTCAGCGCGATCCCGACGGCGCCGGGCGCGAGGGCGAGGAGGTCCACGGCCGCAGCGTACCGACGGCGGGACGAGCCGGTGCTGCTCGGACTCCGGCAGGATGGTCCGGTGCCCCGACCGACCTCGCCCGCAGCGATGACCGAGCGTCGATCGGTCGACCGGGACATCGTCCGGCTGGCGCTGCCGGCCCTCGGCGCGCTCGTCGTCGAGCCGCTGTTCCTGCTCACCGACACCGCGCTCGTCGGGCACCTCGGCGCGACGGCGCTGGCAGCCGTGGGCCTGGCGAGCGTCGTGCTGCAGACGGTCACGGGCCTGCTCGTGTTCCTGGCCTACTCGACGACGCCCGCGGTGGCGCGCGCCCTCGGCGGTGGAGACCGTCGTGGTGCGGTGCACGCCGGCATCGACGGGATGTGGCTCGCGCTCGGGCTCGGAGTGGTGCTCGCGCTGGTCGGATGGCCGCTCGCCGGACCGCTCGTCGACCTGTTCGGCGCCTCGGCGGAGGTCTCGGCCGCCGCGACCGCGTACCTGACCGTGTCGTTGGTCGGACTCCCCGGGATCCTCGTCGTGACCGCCTCGACCGGGCTGCTGCGCGGGCTGCAGGACACCAGGACGCCGCTGGTCGTCGCGACGATCGGCTTCGTGGCGAACGGGCTGCTCAACGCCGCGCTGATCTACGGCGCGGGCTGGGGCGTCGAGGGGTCTGCGGCCGGCACCGTGATCGTGCAGTGGGCGATGGCCGTCGTGTACGTCGTCATCGCCGTCCGGGCCGCCCGGGCGTCGGGTGCACCGCTGCGGCCCGGGGCGTCGGGCGTGGTCCGGGCGCTCCGGTCCGGCGCCTGGCTCTTCCTCCGCACGGCGTCGTTGCGCGTGGCGATGCTCGCGACCGTCGCGGCCGCCTCGGGGCTCGGCACGACCGGCCTGGCGACGACGCAGGTCGGCCTCACGGTGTTCTCGACGTTGGCCTTCGCCCTCGACGCCCTGGCGATCGCGGGCCAGGCGCTGGTCGGCCACGGCCTCGGCGCGCGCGATCCCGACCGGGTACGGCTGGTGACCCGGCGGCTCGTGGTGCTCGGCATCGGCGGCGGTGTGGTCCTCGGCGTGCTCGTGGTGCTCGTCAGCGGGGTGCTCGGTCCGGTCTTCTCCGACTCGGCCGCGGTGCGCTCGGCCCTGCCGCTCGTGCTCGTGCTCATCGCCGTCGGGATGCCGGTCGCCGGGTACGTCTTCGTGCTCGACGGCGTGCTCATCGGCGCCGGGGACGCGCGGTACCTGGCCCTGGCGGGGCTCGTGAACCTGGTCGTCTACCTGCCGCTGCTGCTCTGGGTCGGCGGGACGCTCGCGGGGCTCTGGGCTGCCTTCGCCCTCGGCTACATCGGAGTCCGGGCGGTGACCCTCGGGGTGCGGGCGCACCGGCGGGGCTGGGTCGAACAGGCGCTGGCGCGGTGAGCGGGCGCACGCGCGGGCACGGGCACGGGCGCGTCGCGTCGTCGGCCCTGCTCGCCACCGTCGGCATCGGGGTGCAGGGACTCGCGAAGCTGCTCGTCACCGTCGTCGTCGGACGGGTGTTCGGCACCGAGACCCTCGGGCAGACCACCGCGCTGCTGTCGCTGTCGGTCTTCACCGCGCTGCTCTGGCCGAACGCGGCGGGCAACACCGCGTCGCGCGTGCTCGCGATCGCGCTGCGCGGCCGTCGGTCGGACACGGCGGTCAACCGGCTGCTCGGGGCCTCGATGGCGGTGTCGAGCGTCGTGCTCGCCGCCGTGACCGTACCCGTCGCCCTGGCCTGGGGTGCCAGCCCGGGGATGGTCGTCGGCGGCGTCGGGGTCGTCGTCGGGTACGGCCTGTACTGCTACGCCCGCGGCGCCCAGCTCGGGTACGACCGGGCTCCCCGCGTCGCACTCTGGGACACGGTCACGAGCCTGCTCGCCCTCGGGTTGCTCGTCGCGGCGTGCGTCGCACGGCTCGAGCCGCTCGTGCTGCTGCCGCTGGCGATCGGGTACACCGTGTTCGCGATCGCCTGCTGGCCGCGGGGGAACCGGATCGACGAACCCGGGACGCCCGCCGAGCCGACCGCCGGACTGCTCGCGTTCGCGGCGTGGAACGTCCTGGCCGTCACGACGTCGAACGGGCTGCTGCAGCTCACGATGATCGCGGCACAGGTCTCCGTGTCCGCTCACGAGGCCGGGGTCTACGCGGCCGCGTTCACCCTCGCGACACCGGCCTCGATGGTGGGGCAGGCACTGGGTCAGGTGCTCGTGCCGGCGTTCGCGCACCGGTCGGACGGCGGGTCGCTGCGCTCGCGCGGGGTGCTCGTGCTCGTCGGGGGCTTCACCGCGGCGACGGCCGTGGTGTTCGGGCTCGTGGCGTGGCTCGCCGGGTGGTTCCTGCCGCTCGTCTACCCGGCAGAGGGTGCCGAGGCCGTCGCAGACCTGCGGTACCTGATGGTCGGCGTGTGGGTGTTCACGGTCGGGCTCGTCCCCGCGGCACTGCTGCTCGCGTCGGGGCGGTCACGACAGGTGGCACTGGCGTCGGTCGCGGGGTTCGTCGTCGGGGTCGTGCTCATGGCGGTGCTCGCGCCGACGTGGGGAGTGGCCGGGGGCAGCACGGGGTTCCTGGTGGGGAGTGCGGTGAACCTCGTCACGGTGGTGGTGCTGGGGCTGCGTCGGGCGCGATAGTTTGTTATGAAACACTTCTTTCATAACAGATCATCGGAGGATCGTGCAGCCGAGCCCCTACACGCCGGGTGAGATCGCCCGCGCTGTTCCTGGTCGCGCGCACCAACTCGCGGAGTTGGACGAGCGCCTGTCCGTCCTGGTCGACCTCCGCCGCCTGGTGGGTCGGATCAGGGTCGATCATGCCGCCCGTGGCTTCGGCAAGACCTCCTTGCTCCGCGAGTACCAACGCCGTGCCGTCCTCCGGGGAGCGAACACCGTGTGGGTGACCGCAGGTGAGACCCCGGGGCTCATCCGTCAGATCGTCGATGAGTTGCAGCGGAACGATGACACCGCTGGTACGGCGCTGCGCGACAGGGTCGACTCGGTCCGACTCTCCTTGGGAGTCCCGGGGATCGCGACCGCGACGGGGACCTTCCGAGCTGCTGCTCAGGACGACGAGAGCGCCGTCACGGGCGCCCGCGCGTTCGAGGACGTCATCCGCGCTGCCACCGCCGAGCGTCCGCTCGTGATCCTCGTCGACGAGATCCAGTCGGCTGACGCAGCCGGCCTTCGCACCTTGGTGTACGCCTGGCAACATCTCCAAGCCGAAGGCGCGGACGTCCCGGCCGCCGTGTTCGCAGCCGGACTCCTCAACGCACCGGAGACCATCGCAGAGGTCGTCACCTTCAGCGAGCGCCTCGCCTACCGGCCGCTCGGTCCTCTGCATCGCGACGCGGAAGAGATCGCCCTGGTCGGACCAGCTCGTCTCCTCGGCGTGCAGTGGAGTCCGGAAGCCGTCGATCGAGCCTTGACGATCGCGCAGGGCTACCCGTACTCCGTGCAGCTGATCGCCGACGCGACGTGGACGGCTGCCGGACGACCGGACCCGGGAACGATCATTGACGTCCGGTCCGTGGAACTGGGCCAGCACTCGATGCAGGCGGACCTCGATGCTCTCTTCCGCGCCCGGTGGTCCGCCTGCTCGAACTCGGAACGACGCATGCTGACCGCCATGGCGGAGCTCGGCGACGGTCCGCAGTCCCGATCGTCGATCGCGGCTGCACTGGAGACCGGGACGAACCAGCTCTCGACACCGCGGGCGAGGCTCATCGACAAGGGCCTGGTCCAACCCGCCGACCGGGGGATGCTCGAGTTCACCATCCCTGGGTTCGCTGCCTTCATCCGGGCAGAGCAGTCCTGACCACTTCACGGCAGGGACTCCCCGAGCGGCGCTGATCATCGGCGCGGGGCTCGTCAGCCGGATGCCGCGAGTCCCACGTGCGGCTCCAGCCACGCCATGCCCGCGGCGAGCGCGGCGCTCGCCATGGCCCAGTCGTGCCGCGCCCCCGGCAGCACCCACGTCGTGACGTGCATCCCGACCGCAGCCGCCCGCGCGGCCACGACGGGCATCGCCGGACCGTACTTGTGGTCGAGCGCCGCCGCGGTGAAGAACGCCCACGTCGAGGGGTAGCGCCCGTGGCGCGCCATCATCGCCAGCGGTTGGGCCGCCCGGTACGCCGCCGCGTCCCCCGAGAACCCGAGGGCGATCGTCCGCGCCGCGTTCCCGAGGGTGGGACCGAGTTCGCCCGATACGTCGACGATGTTGCCGTATCGCGCGGGGTCGCCGGCGCCGAGCTGGATCGCGCAGGTGCCGCCCTGCGAGAACCCGCCGATCGTCCACGCAGCGGCTCCCGTCTGCACGCGCAGGTGGCTCGTGATCCAGGCGGGGACGTCGTGCTCGAGGTACGTGCTGCTGTTGCCGAGCGGACCGTCGATGCACATCGGGTTGCCGGACTGCGGCCCGAGCTGGTCCGGGACGACGACGATCGGTGCGAGTCCGCGGTTCAGAGATGCGATCGCGTCCATCGTCTGCGCGATGTGCCCGGCGGTCTCGAGGTCGTCCGGCCCTGCCCCTCGGGACTGGCCCGCCATCAGCACCGCCACGGGCAGCGGTGGCGGGTCGGCGACCAGTGCCGCCGGCGGGAGCCAGAGGAGTGCGTCCCGCGCGACGAAGTGCGAGGTGGTGCCGGGGACGGCGACGCGGAGCAGGCGCCCCTGCTGCGGCAGGTCAGCGGGTGGCTCCCAGGTCGTCGCGAGGTCGACGCTCGACGGCTCGTCCGCTTCGGGTCGCTCCGCCGCGGGGATGCCGAGCGGGCTGGTCCCCGCGGTCGGGGTGCTCCGCGAGGCGGTCGGCGTGCTCCGCGGGGCGGTCCGGGACGCGCTCGGCGCCGGAGCAGCCACGGCGGACCCGTCCGGTCGCGACGACCGCACGGCGACCAGGGTGAGCGCCACCGAGACGGCCGCGACCACCAGGACGACGACGACCCACGTCACGACACCGGAACGACGGACCTGCTGCACGTGTCGGAGCGTAGGGAGCGTCTCCGGGAGCAGACGGTGGTGCGGGCCCTCGGCACTGAGGGAACCACCAGCCCGTCCTCAGCCGGGCGTCGCGGTCAACCGCCGAGCGCCCGACGCACCGGGCCCGTGGTGTCGCCGATCCGCAGCTCCGACCGGAAGGCCGCCGGCTGCGGCTCGGCCCCCTCGAGCATCGCGAGCGCGGCACGTGCGGCGGCCCGGCCCTTCTGCTCGAAGGGCTGCACCAGGGTCGTGAGCTGGCGGATCGGCGACCGGTGGAGCAGGCTGTCGTCGACCGTGATGCCGTCGAACCCGATGACGCTGACGTCCTCGGGCACCCGGAGTCCGGCGTCGAGCGCTGCCGAGACGACCCCGACGGCGAGCAGGTCGCTCTGCGCCACGACCGCTGTGGGCGTGGGCGCCCCCTCGGCGAACAGCGTCCGCCCGGCGACCCGGCCGTCCTCGACCGAACTCCCCGCGGCCTCGATCGCGGGCGCGTCCGGGTAGACCTCACGGACACCGCGGAGCCGCTCGAGCGTCGTGTGGGCGACGCCCGACGCCTCGCGGTCAGCGTCGACCGGACCGCAGCGCCGCTCGGCGTCGAGCGGCAGGGTCACGATCGTCACGGCGGTGTGGCCGAGGTCGGCGAGGTACGACGCAGCCCGGTGCGAGGCCTCGCGGTTGTCGAGCTGCACGGGGACCGCACCCTCGATGTCGTCCGCCTCGATGGCCACGACGGGGATCTGCCGACGACGGAGCACGGCGACCGCGGGGTCGATCCGGACGTTGCACCCGACCAGGACCACGGCGTCCATCGGGGCGTCGACGATCGGTCCGGCACCGTGCTCGTCGTCGAGGGGGCTGCGCACGAGGAGCAGGGAGGCACCCGCCTCGCCGGCGACCTCGGCGATGCCGTCGAGCGTCAGGACGTTCACCGGGTCGCGGAAGGCGTCGCTCAGGCGCTCGTCCATCACCACGCCGATGACCCCGGAGCGGCCGCGGCGGAGCGAACGCGCCCGCGGGTCCGGACCCCCGTAGCCGAGCTCGGCGGCGGCGGCCAGCACGCGGGCCTTCGCGTCGTCGGACACCGGGCCGGCACCGCTGAAGGCGAGGGATGCCGTGGAGGGCGCGACGCCCGCCGCCCGTGCGACCGCTGCGAGGTTCGGCCTCGGCCCACGGCGCGCCGGACCGTCGGCGTGGTCGCGGGGGTTCGTCGCCCCGGACGCGCCGGGTGCTGTTGCCGGGTGGTCCATCGCCCGTTAGCGTAGTCACACGATCCGGTCGAATCGATTCGACCGGACAGCCCGAAGCAGGGACGCCCGACCGGCGACCGCCACGACCAGCACGAGACCGGAAAGCTCCGCATGACGACGACGTCCACCCGATCCGCCCCGACGACCCGCGCCTGGATCACCGCGGTCTTCGTGGCCTTCACGCTGTCCGGCCTCGCCATCGCCACCTGGCTCGGACGCATCCCGAGCGTGCGTGACTCCCTCGGCGCCACCACGTTCGAGATGGGCCTGCTCGTGCTCGGCATGGCCGTCGGCTCGATCGGCGGCCTGACCTTCGCCGGACACATCGTCGCGAAGGTCGGTGCACGGCGTGGTGTCCAGGTGGCCTCGGTCTGCCTGGCGGTCGGTCTCGTCTTCGCCGGGTTCGCCGTCACCTACGGCTGGGGCTTCGCGGCGATCTGGGTCGGTCTCATCGCGTTCGGGTTCGGCAACGGCCTGGTCGACGTGTCGATGAACGTCTCCGGCGCCGCCGCCGAGAAGGCCGGCGGCCGCACGATCATGCCCCTGTTCCACGCCGCGTTCAGCGTGGGGACGCTCGCCGGCGCGGGTCTCGGTGCCCTGACCGAGGCGCTCGAGGTCCCGGTCGTCCTGCACTTCGCGGTGCTCGGCGTCGTCGTGTGCCTCGTCATGCTCGCCGCGGCATCGCGCTTCGGTGACGAGCACCGGTACGAGGAGCACGAGTCCACCGCGACCAGCCCGACGCCGGTGCGGCTCACGCGCTGGCAGGTGTGGGCGCAGCCGTCGACACTCCTCATCGGCGTGATCGTGCTCGGCATGGCGCTGGCCGAGGGCTCGGCGAACGACTGGCTGCCCCTCGCGATGATCGACGGTCACGGGCTCGACAACGCCGCCGGCTCCGCCGTGCTCACGGTGTTCCTCGCCGCGATGACCGCCGGTCGGATCGCCGGCAGCCCGCTCATCGACCGGTTCGGCCGCGTGCCCGTGCTCCGTGTGAGCGCCGCGGTCGCCGTGGTCGGCCTCGGGCTGCTCATCTTCGTGGACGTGATCCCGATCGCGATCGTCGGCGTGGTGCTCTGGGGGCTCGGCGCGAGCCTCGGCTTCCCGATGGGCATGTCCGCCGCAGCCGACGACCCCCGCTCGGCAGCGCTCAAGGTCAGCGCAGTGGCGACGATCGGCTACGTGGCGTTCCTCGCCGGCCCGCCGCTGATCGGGTTCCTCGGTGAGCACATCGGCCTGCTCGGTGCCCTGCTCGTGGTGTTCGTGTTCATCATCGCCGCGGGCCTGGCGTCGGGCGCAGCGCGGGAGACCGGCGCAGCCGCGGAGACGCTGCGGAGGCGGCGCGCGGAGAGGACCGGCCACGCTCCGGGACGCGACGCAGCCGACGGGGGCGAGCCGCGCCTCCCGGCCGAGCCGACGGACGACACGATGGCGGACCCGGCCGCGTCCGGTGGGACGCGCACCGACCGTTAGGATCGCCGGGTGCGTCTCGTCATCGCCCGCTGCTCCGTCGACTACGCCGGACGCCTGTCGGCCCACCTGCCGCTCGCGACCCGCCTGCTCATGCTCAAGGCGGACGGCTCGTTGCTCGTCCACTCGGACGGCGGCTCCTACAAGCCGCTGAACTGGATGAGCCCGCCGTGCTCGATCGAGATGACCGAGCCCGACGAGGAACAGGCGAGCGCCGGCATCACCCAGGTGTGGACGGTGACGCAGAAGAAGACGCAGGACAAGCTCATCGTCAGCCTGTACGAGGTGATCGCGGACGAGGTCCACGACCTCGGCGTCGACCCGGGCCTGGTGAAGGACGGCGTCGAGGCGCACCTGCAGCAGCTCCTGGCCGAGCAGATCGAGCTCCTGGGCGACGGGCACACCCTCGTCCGCCGCGAGTACATGACGGCGATCGGTCCGGTGGACATCCTGGCGCGGGACGACGCCGGCGCCAGCGTCGCCGTCGAGATGAAGCGCAACGCGAACATCGACGCGGTCGAGCAGCTCACCCGGTACCTCGAACTGATGAACCGCGACCCGCACCTGCGGCCGGTGCAGGGCGTGCTCGCCGCACAGACGGTCGCTCCGCAGGCCCGGACGCTGGCAGAGGACCGCGGCATCCGTGTCCTCGTGCTCGACTACGACGCGATGCGCGGCATCGAGGGCGGGCACACCCGCCTGTTCTGAGCGGTCGCGGCGCGCGGCTCGGCGGCTCGGCGGCTCGGCGGCTCGGCGGCTCGGCGGCTCGGCGGCTCGGCGGCTCGGCGGCTCGGCACCAGGTTCCGGACACTACACCGGGCAACGACGCGGTGCTGTGTCCGGAACCAGGTTCCCGGCGTCGCGACGCCGACCGGCCTGGAGGCTCGCCCGCCCCCGCCGTGCGCCCTCCGGCCCGCCCCGTGGCCGGTCCCACCGCCCCGACTAGGCTGATCAGGACATGACGCGCCCCTACACCGCCATCCTGTTCGACCTCGACGGGACCATCAGCGACTCCGCTCCGGGGATCCTCGAGAGCATGACGCACACCTTCCGCACGGTCGGCGTGCCCGTGCCGGACCACGCAACGCTGATGTCGTTCGTCGGCCCGCCGATCATGGACACGTTCAAGACCGCCATGGGGATGGACGACGCCGGCGCCGAGCGCACCCTCGCCGTCTACCGCGAGCACTACCTGTCGCACGGGGCCCTCGACTCGGCGATGTTCCCCGGCATCGACGTCGTGCTGCGCACCCTGCACGAGGCCGGAATGCCGATGTCCACCGCGACGAGCAAGCCCGAGACCCCGGCCACGGTGATCCTCGACTACTACGGCCTGACCGGGTACTTCGACTTCGTCACCGGCGCGAGCGACGACGAGGTCCGCAGCGCCAAGGCCGACGTCGTCGCCGAGGCCCTGCGCCGCCTCGGGGCCGCCGGCCACGACGTGAGCCGCCCGGTGCTCGTCGGCGACCGGCTGCACGACGTCGAGGGCGCCCACGTCCACGGCGTGCCGGTCGTCTTCGCCGAGTGGGGCTACGGCTCCCCCGCCGAGGCCGAGAGCACCGTCGCCAGCGCCGCCACCCCGCTCGACCTGCTGCCGATCCTGCTGCCGGACGCCGCGTGAGCGAGGAGCGGTGACCGCCGTCGCCCGACGCGGGCTCCGCCGGGCGGTCTGGCTGCTGCCGGCGGCGATCGTCCTCATCGCGCTCAACCTGCGCGGGCCGATCGTGGCACCCGCGCCGGTGATCGGTGACCTGCGCGTCGACCTCGGGCTGACCGCGACGATCGCCGGGCTCCTGACGACGATCCCGGTGCTCTGCTTCTCGCTCGCGACGCCGTTCGCGAGCTGGGTGATCGCGAAGGCCGACCCGGAGCGTGCGGTGTCCCTGGCGCTCGTGATCGTGCTCGCGGGCACCGTCGTCCGCTCGATCCCCTCGACCGCGGGGCTGCTCGTCGGCACCGCGGTGATCGGCATCGGCATCACGATCGGCAACGTGGTGATCCCGGTGGTCATCCGGCGGGACACCTCGCCCGAGCGCGTCGGCCTGGTGACCGGCGTCTACACGTCGGCGCTCAACGTCGGGTCGATGATCACCTCGCTCGGCACCGCGCCGATCGCCGCCGTGTGGGGGTGGCCCGTCGCGATCGCCGTGTGGGCGGTGTTCGCGGTCGTCGCCGGACTCGCCTGGACGTACGCCGTCGGGGCCCGGGCAGCGTGGCTCCGGCCGGTGCGGTCCGAGCCCGTGGTGGCGACCGGGCCGGTCGAGCTCCTCACCGAGACCGGGTCGCTCCGAACGGTCCCGGCGACGGCGGAGCCCGTCCGACCCGCGCGTCGGCTCATCACCTGGGGGCTCATGCTGGCGTTCGGTGGCCAGGCGTTCTCGTACTACGCCCTGACCGCCTGGATCCCGACGCTGCTGCACGACGAGATCGGCTTCTCGGCGGAGTCGTCGGGTGCGAGCTCGTCGGTGTTCCAGATCCTGGCGGTCGTCGGTGCGCTCGGTGTCCCGGCGCTCGCGACCCGCTGGCGACCACGCGCGATCATCGCCCTGGTCGCGTTCCTCTGGCTCGCGATGCCGCTCGGGCTGCTGTTCGCGCCGCAGCTCTGGCTGCTCTGGTCGGTGCTCGGCGGGGCGGCACAGGGCGGCGGCATCACGGTGATCTTCATCATCGTCGTGCGGATCGTCACGAGCGACGACGACGCCCGCCGGATGTCCGCGTTCGTGCAGGGCGGCGGGTACCTGATCGGCTCCGCCGGGCCCCTCGTCGCCGGGTCCCTGCACGGCGCGACGGGTGACTGGACGGCACCGCTCCTCGTCGTGCTCGTCGCGGTGCTCACGCTCGGTGTGGCGGGGACGCTCGCGGCGCGCCGCGTGGGCTGACGCAGCGCAGCACCCGACGCCGGGCGGACCGGCGGGGCGGGGACGAGCCGTGCCTCCCGGCCGCGTCACCGTCGGTCAGAACGCCGGACGCGCCTCGTAGACGGACATGAGCATCGCCGCCGTCAGGCGGGCGGCGCGAGCCGGCTGCGACGACCGCTGGACGGCCGACTCGACGCGTGCCCCCTCGACCAGCAGGGCGAGTCCCTGTGCGACGTGCGCGGGCATCCCACCGCGTTCGCAGACGAGCGTGAGGTGCCGCTCGACGTCCTGGAAGTGCTCGCGCGCGAGGGCCGCGACGTCGGGGTCCTGTCGCCCGAGCTCAGCGTGCCCGTTGATGAACGCGCAGCCGCGCCAGCCCTCGTCCTCGAAGCACTCCTCGAGGTACCCGAAGACGCCGAGCACCTCGTCACGGGGGTCGTCGGAGGCTGCGCTGATCCGGTCCAGTGCACGACGCCAGGAACCGTGCCACCGCTGCAACACCGCGACGACCAGTGCGTGCTTGGTCGGGTACGCCGCCGTCAGCTCCTCGAGGCGCAGGTCCGCACGGTCCGCGACCTGCTGCAGGGTGACCGGGATGACGCCGTGCTCGGTGAAGAGCGCGTCGGCAGCGCCGGTCGCAGCGCGCTGCGTCGTGGTCTCGCGGGTGCTGGGGGTGAGGGTGAGGATCGTCATTCCGGTTCCGGTGTCGGGGCCACCGGTCGGGGTCGTGACCGGCTCTGCAGTGTCGCTGCGCGGGTCAGGCAGCGACGAAGAAGTCGGCGTACGAGGGTTCGGTCGCCCTGGCGGTGGTCGTGTACCGGGCACCGAGTCGGTCGGCCACGATCCGGTCGATGTCCGTGGGGGCGCTCATGCCACGGCGGTGCCACTCGGTCGGGTCGCCGCGGAGCTGGTCGAGGAGTGCAGCGCTCATGCCGAGAGCGACAGGACGACCGCGGCGGAGGCGGCGACGGTGACCGACAGTATGCCCGTGCTGACGGCGGCGACCTGCAGCGTGTGCTGCCGTCGGGCCTCGACGACCTCGCTGAAGGGGCTGCGCTGGGAGGGACGGCGACGACGGAGCGCCACGACGTCGTGGGCGGTGCTCGGGGCGACGCTGAGGTCGCCGGCGGTGATGGTGGTCATGATGTCGTCCTCGTCTGCTCGGTACCGATCGGTGGTACCGGGCGGTGGTCCGACGGTACGAGCAGGCCGGTCGGTGCCGCCAGCGGTCGCCGCACCTCCGTCGATTACCGGACGTCCGGGGCCGCGACCTGTCGCTGGACGACCGTCGGACCGGCACCGGTTGCCCCCGTCGCGGGTCGGCACGGGCCGCACGGGATGCGCGAACTCGGTCAGGTCCTGACGTGTTCTGGACATCGCTGGTCCACGTGCAACTCCTCCTGCACACTGCTGTCGATCACATGAGCGACCAGCAACCGTCCCGCATCCAGGAAGCGACGCAGAGCACCGACCTCGACGAGGCTCGCGACTTCCTGGCCTCGGCGTACGCGGGACAGCAGTGGACTGCCGACCAGACCCGGCAGCCCTTCTCGTTCCGCTACACGGCGGTCGGTGACCAGGCGATGACCCTCAGGACGATCCGGTTCGACGGGCACCTCGAGGGCGTGATGACGCCGTCGGAGGACTTCGTCGTGCAGTGGACCAACCGGGGGACGGCCACGATCGGCTCCGGGGAGGACCGGATCGTCATGGAGACGGGCCGACCGCAGCTCTGGCCGCAGCAGGGCGCCGCCTTCTCGTACGACGACTACGACCAGCGGATCGTGCAGGTCAACCGGAGCGCCCTGGAGACCGTCGCCGGGGAGCGCGGGATCGCGCCGGGGAGCCTGCGGCTCGACCACACCGTCCGACCGGACGACCGTGCGCTGCAGGTGTGGCGGAGCAGCGTGCAGCTCATCTCGCACACCGTCATGGACGGTCACGCCTCGCCGCTGCTCCAGGCCGAGATGGGGCGGCTCGGGGCGCTCGCACTGCTCGAGCTCTACCCGGTGGTGTCCGCGTCCCTGGCGCCCGAGCTGCTGCTGCCGAAGAACGGGCACGTGCGCCTGGCCGTCGAGTACGTGCACGAGCACGCGCACCTGCCGATCACGACGAGCGACCTGGCCCAGGTGGCGAACCTCAGCCTGCGGGCGCTGCAGCACGCGTTCCAGCGCATCCTCGGGACGAGCCCGAACGCCTACCTCCGCCGCGTCCGCCTGGACCGGGTCCGTGACGCCCTGTTGCAGGGCGACCCGGCGACGACGAACATCGCCGAGGTCGCCCGACACTGGGGCTTCGCCCACGCCGGACGCTTCGCCGCCGCCTACGCCGAACAGCACGGGGAGTACCCCCGCGAGACCCTCCGCCGCCACTGAACGAACGACCACGCATGATCGAGAACGACACCGCCACGGCCCTCTCCGCGACGCTCACCCGGACCCGCCTCGTGACGAGGACCCGCGAACCCGCGACCGCGAGGAGTGCGATCCAGCACACCTCCACGGTCCGAGGACTCGAGGTCACGGGCAGCAGCGACTTCCTGTTCGAGGAGACCCTGACCGGCACTTCGCTGCTCACGCTCGAGTCGACCAGCTGCACCGGCACCGTCCCGGGCGAGGTGGACGCGTCGTCCGCGATCGTCGTCACGTGGCTGAAGTCCGGCACCGCGGTCGTCGGCGGCCAGCAGCTCCCGATCGGCCGGCCGGTCCTCTACACGCCCGGTCGCCAACATGTGCAGTGGGACCGGTTCCAGAAGGACGTCATGCGGATCGACCGCGAGATCGTCGAGCAGGTGGCGGCTGCCCGCGGCGGGTGGGAGCCCGGCCCGCTCGAGTTCCAGCCGAACCACGTGCCGGAGGGCGCGCCGCTGGCCGCGTGGTGGCTGATGGTCCGCGCCGTGGCCGCCGAGATCCTCGGTGCCACGGGGGAGGTCTCCCTCGACCGCGAGCAGGAGCTCGCCGGGATGGCCGCCGCGGGCCTGCTCACCGCGATCCCGCACTGGCCCGTCGAGCAGCCCGCGGAGCGGACCGCGCACGCCGGGCTCGCCGACGCCGAGACCTACCTGCTGGAGCACGTCGCCGAGCACGTCACGGTCGACGACGTCGCGGCGGCCGCCCGGATGAGCACCAGGGGACTGCAGAGCGCGTTCCAGCGGATCCACGGCACCACCCCGATGAGCTACCTGCGGAACGTCCGGCTCCTGATGGCGCGTCAGCAGCTCGAGACCGGCGAGCCGAGGTCCGTGGCCGACGTCGCGCGGTCGGTGGGCATCACCCACATGGGCCGGTTCTCCGGGGCGTACCGGGAGGAGTTCGGCGAGCTGCCCGCCGAGACACTGCGCGCGGCCCGCCGCTAGCGGGAACCGGCCGGGATCACGCCCGGGGATGCGAGGGCGTCCGCCGTCGGTTCGGGTCCGGGACGGCCGCCCCCGCGCCACGGCGCCGTCGGGTCGACGCTGGGTCAGACGAGACCAGCCCGGGAACAGGGATCCGGGCTCCCGCGGTCAGGGTCCCGCGGGGTGGCCCGACCGACCGTACGCGGGTCCGCCGCGGTGCTCACAGGAGGAGCGCGATCCGGACGGGCGTGACGGACGCGGGGCGCGCCTCCCGGCCGGTCAGCCCGCCTGCAGCACCTCGCGCAGCGACAGCGGACGACGGCCGGTCACCCGCTCGACGTCCGTCGAGACGTGCGCCAGCGCACCCTCGGCGATCGCTGTGTAGGTGCTCACCCACGCGTCCGCCTGCCACGGCTCCGGGTTCCACCGCGCCCGTGACGCGTACGCCTCCGCCACCGTCTCCGGCTGGTAGGTGACCGCGCGGCCGTGCACCTCCGAGACGGTCGCGGCCGCCTGGGCCAGGGTGATCGCCTCCGGCCCGGTCAGCTCGTACGTCCGGTCGACGTGGTCCGACGGGTGCAGCAGCACCTCGGTCGCGACCCGTGCGACGTCCGCCCGCGCCACCGCGGCCATCGCCCCGACGCCCGCCGGTCCGCGGATCACGCCGTCCTCGCCCACCAGGTCCTCGACGAAGTCCAGGTAGAACGAGTCCCGGAGGAACGTGTGCGCCATCGGGGTGTCCTGGATCGCGCGCTCGGTCGCCCAGTGGTCGCGGCCGAGCGTGAAGGTCGCGTCCGGTGCGGCCCCCACGAACGACGTGTAGACGACGTGGCCGACGCCCGCCTCCGCTGCCGCGGCCACGAACGCGCGGTGCTGGTCGAGGCGGTCCTGCGCCTCGGCGCCGGACACCATGAGCAGCAGGTCCACGCCCTCGAGCGCGGCGCGGGACGCATCCGGGTCGGCGTACGTGGCGACCGCCACGTCCGTCCCGGGCAGCTCGGGGGCGCGCGCTGCGTCGCGCACGACCATGCGGAACGGCGTGCCTGCCGCGGCGAGCGCGCGGGACACAGCTCCGCCGATGTTGCCGGTGGCTCCGGTGATGGCGATGGTCATGGTCGCTCCTGTCGGTCGGTGCTGCTGGGCTGGTCGCTCGGGCGTGGGCTGGTCAGGTCCGGATCGTCCTGGAGGCCCGCCCCACCGTGGCAGCGACCCTCGCCGCGTTCACGCCGTCGACCTCCAGCGCCCAGGTGCGGGCCGCCTCGTGGTCGCGTCCGTGCCGCATGTGCCGGCCCACCAGACGATCGACGCGGACCCGGTCGTCCACGACGCACGCCCAGGTCTCGGTGAACAGGTCGACCAGGGCGGACCAGGGCGCGTCGGTGTCGAGCAGGTAGTTGCCCTCGGAGACGACGAGCCGGGTGCTCCTGGGGACGGCGATGCTGCCCGCGATCGGTTCGTCGACACGGCGGTCGAAGTCCGGCGCCCACACCATGTCGTCGTCCCCGACGGCCTCGTCGTCAGCTGCGGCCAGACGACGGACCAGGGCGACGTAGCCGGCTGCGTCGAAGGTGTCGATCGCACCCTTGCGGTCGTGCCGGCCGAGGGCGTCGAGCGCGGCGTTCGCCAGGTGGAAGCCGTCCATCGGGACCTGCACCGCGGTGCCGACCCCGTGCGCCGCGTCGACCGCTGCGACGATGCGTCGGGCCAGCGTCGACTTGCCCGCTCCGGGCGCACCCGCGATGCCCAGCACCGTGCGACCGGGACGGGCGGCGAGCGCCACGGCCCGCTCGACGGCGTCGTCGACGGACAGCTCGGTCGTGGTCACGGTCCCATCCTGACAGGAGCGGTGGTCCGCTGGCCGCATGGTCGATGCGACGACGGCGTGCTCAGCGTGCTCGAGGACTGATCCGGTCCCACGCGTCGCGCAGCGGCCCGGGAGGCAGCAGCGTGTCGACCTCGGCGACCAGGTCGGTCAGGGCCGCCAGGTGCTCGGGCAGGATCATGTCCCACGGCGGGGGTGCGACGCGCTCGAGCGACCGGAGCGTGGCGGTGTCGGGGTCGGTGCCCCACCGCTCGGCGAGGGCGTGCACGAGGACGTCCTGCTCGAGGTGCAGCGCGCGGTACCGGTCGAGCAGGTGTCGGACACGGTCGGGGTCGGTCGCGCTCGTGAGCAGGTCGCCGAGCAGTGCCCGCTCGTCCCAGAGCCGGGCGGACAGGTCGGTGGCCTCGCCGTTCACGGCCGTCGTGCCCACTCGAGGGCGATCGGCACGAGCATCCCGTGCCGGCGGTGGGGCAGCTCGGCGATCGGGACCCAAGCGGCCTCGTCGGTCGAACCGTCGGTCTCGTTGCGGAGCTCGCCGCCGGTGAGCGTCACCCGGAACACGACCTGCACGGCCTTCATCGGTCGTCCGGTGTCGTGCATCCGGCGTTCCTTCGGCACGATGTGGTGCCGGATGCCGAGGAGCGGACCGCACGACGCCTCGTACCCGGTCTCCTCACGGACCTCGCGGACGACGGCCTGCTCGACGGTCTCGTCGAACTCGACGCCACCGCCGGGCAACGTCCACGTGCCGGCCTCGGGGACGCGCAGTCGGGCCAGGAGCACACGGTCGCCCTCGGTGATCACGCCGTAGGCGGCGAGCCGGGTGTCGTAGTCGGTGTACTCCATCCGCTGACCCTGCCAGGACCGGCTGGAGGGCACACCCAGACGCGCCGCGCACTCCCGTCCGGTGCGGGGTCGGTACGCACGAGTGCGGGTCGGCGCGGGCCGGTGTGGTCCTCCGTACGGCCGACGGACCATCCGGGGCTGGCCGGTCGGACAGGCTCCACCCGTCGGGAGACCACCGCGCGTGCAGGATCGCTCAGGATCAGCCGGGAGAGCACCGGGGAAGCCCCTCCCGGTACCGATCCGGACACCTCGGCTCGCTACGGTCGCTGGACGATGCCGCTCCTGACCCGTCACCCGTCGGATGCCCGAGAGCGTCCCGACCGCCGGACCCGCCCGTGACCACCCTGCCGCTCCTGTCCGCCCACGTGCTGCTGCCGCTCTACGCCCTGACCCTGCTCGCAGCCGTCCTCGTGCTCGCCGCCGTCCGACGGTCCTGGCGCTGGGCAGCCCTCGCGATCGTCGCGGGTGCGTTGGTCGGGACCTTCCTGTCCTGGTACCTCGGCGACGTCCTCGACGTGCTCGGGGTGCCGCCGACCTGGGTCGACCGGGTCTGGACCGGGGTGGTCTGCGCCCTGCTCGGGGTCGCGGTCGTCGGACTCGTGCGCGGTGGACGAGGGCGCCGGGGCCGACGGCTGACCCGGGTGGTCGCCGCGCTGCTGGTGCCCCTCGCCCTGGTGTCCGGCGGGCTCGCGGTGAACCGGGACGCCGGGCTCTTCCCCACGATCGCCGATGCCCTGGGGCAGTCCCACGTCCCGCCCCTGCACCTCCCGGACGACCCGGACGCGGGATCGGGCCCGATCGACGCCGCGGACTGGCGACCGCCGCACAACATGCCGTCCCGCGGCCGGTACGGGTCCGTACGGATCCCCGGGGACGCCTCGCACTTCCACGCCCGACCCGCGATCGTCTGGCTGCCCCCGGCCGCCCTCGTCGCGCACGCCCCTGCGCTCCCCGTGGTCGTGATGCTCTCCGGGCAGGGCCCGGGTGCGGCGCCGGCGAACATCATCGAGGCCGGTCGGATGGCGGCCCGGCTCGACGCGATCGCCCGCCGGCACCAGGGGCTCGCACCGATCGTCGTGATGCCGGACCAGCTCGCCCGGGCCTCGAACAACCCGATGTGCGTCGACGGCCCGCTCGGGAACAGCGCCACCTACCTGACGAGCGACGTGCCGGCGTGGGTGCGGACGCACCTGCACGCCGCCGCCCGCGCGGAGGACTGGGCGATCGCCGGGTTCTCGCAGGGAGGCACCTGCGCCCTGCAGCTCGGGGCCGGTCGACCGGACCGCTTCGGGTCGTGGATCGACGTCTCCGGGCAGATCGGGCCGATCCTGCAGGATCGTGACGACACCATCTCGAGGGGTTTCCACGGTGACCGCACCGCGTACGAGGCGGCCCAGCCGCTCCGGGTGCTCGCCGAGGGCGCGCCCTACCGCGACTCCGCAGCCTTCGTCGCGGCCGGTGCGGACGACAGCCGGTACGGTCCGGTCGTCCCGGTGGTCGTGGCCGCCGCACGCGCCGCGGGCGTCCGGGTGACCGAGCGGATCGTCGAGGACGGCGGACACGACTGGCACACCGCGGGCGTCGCCCTGGCCGAGGGCGTCGAGTGGTTCATGCAGCGCACCCACCTGACCCGGTGACGAGGACCTGACCGTGCCCTTCACCGTCAGCCACGCGGTCGTCGCCCTGGCCGCGCGCCGGACACCCCTGCCGGTGGCCGCCGTCGCGGTCGGCGCCATGGCACCCGACGCCGTGCTGTTCGCACCGTTCCTGCCGCCCTACGAGGACGCACACTCGTGGTGGGGCATCCCGACCATCGACCTCGCCGTCTCCCTCGTCGTGCTCGCCACGTGGTGGTTCCTGGTGCGTCCGGCTTGGTCGCCGGTCGTCCCCGGACTGCGACGACGGCTTCCCCGTAGCTGGGGTCGTCCGCCGTCGCTCGGCGCGCGGGACGCACTGCCCGTCGTCGTCGGGTGCGTGCTCGGCAGCGTGACGCACGTGGTGTGGGACGGCTTCACGCACGAGCACGGCTTCGTGGTCCTGGCCTGGCCGGCGCTCCGCGACGCGACCGTCGGCGGGTACCCGCTGCCCTTCCTGCTGCAGGACGTGTCGAGCGTGCTCGGGCTGCTGGCCATGCTCGTCGTCGGAGGCGTCTGGTGGCGACGGACCGACGCCCGGGAGGTCGAACCGCTGCGTCCCGTCGAGCGCGTCGTGCCGGTCGTCGCCGTCGGCGTGGTCGTCGTCCTGGCACTGGCCGTGGGTGTGCGGGCACTGCTGGGAGGCGCCGGGGTCGGGGGCACCGTCACCGCGCTGGCGTTCCGGGTGCCTGCGCTCGTCGCGGCCGCGCTGGTCGTCGGCGCCGTCGCGCTGCTGGTCGCTCGCCTCAAGCGGTGACGGCGGCCGCTGCCCACCCGACCCGCATCCGCGCGACCGCCCGGTCCCACCCGGAGAGCAGGTCGGCGTCGTCGCGGAGCATCGCCTGCAGCTGGAGCCCCTCGAAGAGCGCGACGAGCTGCTCGGCGGCGTGCCGCGGTGCAGCGCCGCGGGGCTCTCGACCGGCGACGACGTCACGGACGAGGGCGAGGGTCACGTCCTCGAACAGCGTCGTGTACTGCTGCCGGAACCACCCCGACGCCGGGTGACCCGGGGTCGAGGTGGCGCTGAGCAGCGCGATGCGGACCCGGACGATCGCGGGGTGCTGCTGACCGCGGTCGAGCCGTGCCCGGAGGTACGCGACGGCACCCTCCTGCTCGGCCACCCCGCGGAGCGCGTCGCGGCCGGCCTTCGCCCACCGGTCGACGACGGCCACGACGAGCAGCTCCCACGACGGGAACACGCGGTGCACGTCGGCCACCGTGACGTCGGCAGCCCGGGCGACGTCGTCCGGTCCGACCGCGTGGAAGTCACCGTCACGGAAGGCATCGGCGGCACCGGCGACGATGCGGGCGCGGAGGTCGGCGTCGGGCATGTGATCGATCCTGCCGACCGTGCGGATCGCGCGCGACCTCCCGTCCGGGGGCGAGCGACGTCGGGAGGGGCGGCGTGCGCTCGACGTCACGGATCGTCACCTCCGGACACAGTCCGACACAACCCTTCCGCAGCCGTCCCCTCGCTGCCACGGTCATCGGCATGGCGTACATCTGCTTGGTGCTCTCCGGAGCGGCACTGCTCATCAACGGGCTCACCCTGCTCGGTCGGGTCCCCGGCCGCGACAGCGGTGTGTTCAACGTCCTGATCGGCGGTGTGCAGCTCGTGCTGTGCACGGCCGTCGCGGTCACGGCCGACGGGTCCCTGCCCGTCCTCCTGTCGACCGCGGGGACGTTCCTGTTCGGCCTCACCTACCTGTACGTGGGGCTCGACGCACTCGCCGGACTCGGCTCGACCGGTCTCGGTTGGTTCTGCGGCCTGGTCGCCGCGATCGCCGTCGTGTTCGCGGTCGCGAACGTCACCGCCGACCCGGTCCTCGCCGTGCTGTGGGCGACCTGGGCCGGACTCTGGACGCTCTTCTTCCTCCTGCTCGCCCTGGGGCGTGACGTCGGCCGGTACACCGCCTGGGCGCTCGTCCTCGCCAGCCAGACCACCACCACCGTGCCGGCGCTCCTCGGTCTCGCGGGACGCTGGCCGGCAGGGCCCGCCTGGACCGCCGGTGCCGCCCTCGTCGCGGTCGTCGTCTTCGTCGGCGCGGCCGTGCTCTCCCGACGCGGCGGGCGACGGGCACGGCCGGCCGCCGCCCAGCCCCCGGTCGTCGCCCCGACGGCTGCCGCCTGACCAGCCAGCACCAGCACCAGCACCAGCACACGGAACACCCGACTGCACACCGGAAGGCACGACCCCATGACCGACACGACCACCACCCGGCCCGACACCCGAGCCGCCGACGCCTCCGTCGACTACGAGACCCTGGCCGCACGCTTCCGGCCGATCTTCGACCGCATCGCCGCCGGTGCCTCCGAGCGGGAGCAGGACCACCGCCTGCCCTCCGACGAGATCCGGGAACTCGCCGCCGCGGGCTTCGGCGCGGTCCGCGTCCCCGTCGCGTTCGGGGGTGCCGGCGCGACGCTCCCGCAGCTCTTCCGCCTGCTCACCGAGCTCGCGGCCGCCGACAGCAACATCCCGCAGGCCCTGCGTGGACACTTCGCCCTGGTCGAGGACCGTCTCGTCGGCCGTTCCGGCGAACGCGACGCCTGGCTCGAGCGGTTCGGCCGCGGCGAGATCGCGGGCAACTCCTGGACCGAGGTCGGCACCGTGCAGATCGGCGACGTCATCACGAAGGTCACCCCGCAGGACGACGGGACCTTCCGCATCACCGGGCAGAAGTACTACTCGACCGGCAGCATCTTCGCGGACTGGATCGACACGTACGCGGAGCGCACCGACACCGGCGAGCGGGTGATCGCGATCGTCGACGCACACCAGCCCGGGGTCGCTCACTCCGACGACTGGGACGGCTTCGGCCAGCGCACCACCGGCTCGGGGACGAGCACGTTCACCGACGCCGTCGTGCAGGCCGACGCGGTCGTGCTGTTCGACGAGCGGTTCCGGTACCAGACCGCCTTCTACCAGGCGGTGCTCCTCACCGTCCTCGCCGGGTCGGTCCTGGCCGCCGAGCGGGAGATCGCACTGCAGGTCCGGAACCGCAACCGGGTGTTCTCGCACGGCAACGCCGACACCTTCGCCCAGGACCCGCAGATCCTGCAGGTCGTCGGCGAGGTGTCCGCGGCGGGCTTCGCGGCGAGCGCGATCGTCGACCGGGCGGCCGAGGCCCTGCAGGCCGCGTACGAGGGTGCGGCACTCGACGAGGCCGAGGACGAGCGGCGCAACGACCGCGCCGAGCTCGCGACCGCGCAGGCGCAGGTCGCGCTCACGTCACTCGCGACCACGGCGACCTCGCACCTGTTCGACGCCCTGGCGGCCTCGGGCGTGAGCACCACGAAGAACCTCGACCGGCACTGGCGGAACGCCCGCACCGCGGGCAGCCACAACCCGTGGGTGTTCAAGGCGCGGATCATCGGCGACCACGCCGTGAACGGTGTCGAACCGCCACGGGTCTGGGCGATCGGGGCGACGCGCCGCGGCTGAGCGAGGCCGTGCCGGACGTGCAGGAGCCGGGAGGACGGTCCCGGCTCCTGCACGCACCACCGGGAACCCCTCACCCCCGGTCGAACACCAGTGTCTCGTCGTCCGCCGCGGTCACCCGTCCGGTCCGCGCGAACTCGGCCCAGATCGCCCGCAGCGCGCGCCCGCGCCGCTCGACGACCGGCCAGTCCCGCTCCGGCACGAATCGGCTGCCGACCCACGCCGACCGTCCGCCGAGCAGCAGCGGCAGGTCGCTCATGTGCACCGCCCCGACCGGCGCCACCGACGGGTGCCGCAGCAGCCGGTACACCGTCGCACGACCACCGGCCTCCCGGTGCCGAGCGGCGAAGCGTCGTGCATCGCGCCCGTAGACCACCTTGGACAGCGGCCGGACGAGCAGCCATCGCAGCAGCGACCGGAGCGGCCGCCAGCGCGCCACCGTCCGGAGCCCGGGGACGAGCGGCACGTACATGCCCGCCTCGTCGGATCCCGACCCGATGAGCACGTCCACATCGGGCGCGACGGACCGCCAGGCCCGGTCGGTGTCGCGTTCGGCGGGCAGCGGTGCGAACCCGTACTGCGTGCCGAACGGCATCCCGCCGGCCAGGCCGTACCGACCGCCGGTCGTCGTCGCGCGGGCCTGCCGCTCGAGGACCTCGTCGAGCGGGGTGTCCACCGCGACGGCGCCGACGGCCCGCACCATCGCCCGGTTCATCCGCGCCCGACCCCGCGACAGCCCGAGCGGAGCGCTCTGCACGATCGCGTGTCGGAACAGGCCGCGCGCACCCTCGCTGATCATGAGGTGCGCGATCGCGTCGGCCCCGGCGGACTGGCCGAACGCCGTCACCGATCCGGGGTCACCGCCGAACGCCGCGATGTTCCGCTGCACCCACCGGAACGCCTCGACCAGGTCGAGCAGCCCGAGGTTCGCCGGCACCGTCTCGCCGTCGCCGAGGAACCCGAGCACCCCGAGCCGGTAGGTCACGGTGACGACGACCACGCGCTGCTCGGTCACCAGGTCGTGGGCGTCGTGGATCGGCAGGTCCCCACCGCCGAGCACGTAGGAGCCGCCGTGCACCCAGACCATCACCGGCAGGCGCTCGTCGGGTCGGACGTCGGTCGGCACCGTGATGGTCAGGCGCTGGCAGTGCTCGTCGACCCGCAGGTGGTCCATCGACGGCAGGAGCTGGTCGACGATCAGTGCGCTCGGCTGCGGCGGGACGGGTGCCGGCGTGTCCGCGCGGAACGGCTCGGTGGACGGCGGCTGCGGCGTCGGCGGTGCGAAGCGCTCGGCCTGCGCGTAGGGGATCCCGAAGGCGCGGGTCACCTCGCCGTCGACGACCGCCTCGATCGTGCCGGCCGGGGTGTCGAAGGAGCGGGTGTCGGTGGAAGGCACCGGCCCACGCTAACGACCGGACCTGGGACGGACGCGCCGCAGGCGTCGTGCCTGCTGGTACTGCGTCGGAACGTCGTGCGACAAAAACTACACAGCGGGTGGTTTTTGGGGTAGCGTCGGTCTCGATCTCGCCGGGGAGCATCGATCCTCGACGGGCCCCGACAACCTGACAGGACCGAAGGAGCCCTCTGCCATGCCCACCACCTCTGTGCAGCTGTACTCGCTGCGCGACGCCATCGCCGACGACCTCGACAAGGCCATCGCCCGGGTACGCGAGATCGGCTACGAGAACGTCGAGCCGTACGCGTTCGTCGAGCGCGCGGCCGACCTCGAGAAGGCGTTCGCCGCCACGGGTCTGCAGGCTCCGTCCGGTCACGTCGCCGTGATCGACGCCGAGGACACCGCCCCGATCTGGGACGCCGCGGAGCGCCTCGGCATCAAGACCGTCATCGACCCGTTCATCCCGACCGACCGCTGGCAGACCGCCGACGACGTCGCGAAGATCGCGGAGCGCGTCAACGAGCTCACCGCCGAGGCCAGCGCCCGCGGCCTGCAGTTCGGCTACCACAACCACCAGTGGGAGTTCACGAACAAGGTCGACGGTCGCACTGTCTACGACCTGTTCGTCGAGCAGCTCTCGCCGGAGACCGTGCTCGAGGTCGACACCTTCTGGGCCACCGTCGGCGGCGCCGACGCGCCGGCCGTCCTGAAGGCGCTCGGCGACCGCGTCGTCGCGATCCACGTCAAGGACGGCAAGGTCGACGGTGACATCCTCACCGCGCTGCCCTCGTCCGAGAGCGCCCTCGTCGTGCCCGAGGCACTGCAGCGCGCCTTCGAGAACCAGACCCCGGCCGGCCAGGGCGACGTCGACGTGCGGGGCATCCTCGCCGCCGCGCCGCAGGCCATCCGCGTCGTCGAGTTCGACGCCTACTCCGGTGACGTCTTCCAGGGCATCACCGAGTCCCTCGCCTGGCTGAAGGACCACGACCTGTCCGCGGAGTCCGGCAAGTGAGCCGCGTCGGAGTCGGCGTCATCGGTGCCGGCAACATCTCGGACCAGTACCTCACCAACCTGACGCAGTTCGCCGACGTCGAGGTCCTGATGGTCGCCGACGTCATCCTCGAGCGTGCTGCCGCGCAGGCCGAGAAGTACGGCGTCCCTTCGTCGGGCACCGTCGAGGAGCTCCTGGCCCGCGACGACATCTCGATCGTCGTGAACATCACGATCCCGGCCGAGCACGCGAAGGTCGGCCAGCAGATCATCGCCGCCGGCAAGCACACCTGGAGCGAGAAGCCGGTCGCAACCACCGCCGAGGACGCCCAGGCGCTCCTCGCTGCGGCCGAGGCCGCCGGCGTGCGGTACGCGACCGCCCCCGACACCGTGCTCGGCGCCGGGATCCAGACCGCGATCCGGGCCATCGCCCGCGGTGACATCGGCACGCCGCTCACCGCGACGACGATGTTCCACGTGCCCGGCCCGGACCAGTGGCACCCGGACCCTGAGTTCCTCTACGCCGAGGGCGCCGGTCCGCTGTTCGACATCGGCCCGTACTACGTCACGACCCTGCTCCACGCGTTCGGCTCGGCCTCGCGCGTGCAGGCCGTGTCGTCGAAGTCGCGCGAGACCCGCGTGATCGGCTCGGGTCCCCGTGCCGGCACGGAGTTCGCGGTCGAGGTGCCGACGCACCACGCCGCGCTCATCTCCTTCGCCGACGGGCAGTCCGCGCAGACGACGCTGTCGTTCCAGCACGCCCTGCCCCGCAACGGCTTCGTCGAGATCAACGGCTCCGAGGGCACCATCGTGCTGCCGGACCCGAACGTCTTCGACGGTGACAGCACGCTGTGGACGCTCGGCAAGGACGAGCCGACGACCCTCGAGCACAAGGGCTCCACCTGGGGTCGCGGCACGGGCGTCGTCGAGATGGCCCGCGCGATCGCCGAGGGCCGCCCGGAGCGCGCCTCCGGTGCCGTCGCGTCACATGCGCTCGACGTCATGCTCGGCATCCGGGACGCCGCTGAGTCCGGCCAGGCGGTCGAGATCGCCTCGCGCATCACGAAGCCGGAACCGCTGCCGGAGGACTTCGACCCGGCTGCCGCGGTGCTCGCGCAGGGCGTGAGCGCTTAGTCGGCCACCTGACGGACGGGAGGCGCGGTGCCGGCTGGCACCGCGCCTCCCGTCCGTCTCGTGGTGCGTCCGATTCACCCAACGGGCCGGACCTGTCGCGTTCCGAGCTGCGCGCCGACGTCCTTCGCCCTGCGGGCGAACTACGGACGGCGCGTCCTGCCCGCTCGGGGGAGCAGGACGCAACCGACCGGCCATCCCGCTTCGTCCCGAGGGCCGATGCCGACGGGCGCCTTGCCGTGTCAGGGTCGGGACCAGGAGGGGATCCGACCGCTGTCGAAGGAGGCACCACGGACACCGCACACGACCGAGCACCACGACGACGAGTCCTGCCGACGGTCCTGGTGACCGCTGCCGTGCTGGTCGTCGGGACCGGTGCCGCTGTCGGCGTGCACCTCGAGCGCGCTGCCGAGGTCGCGCGGCGGCTCCCTCCGGCGAGCGCCACGTCGGAGCAGGTCCTGCGCGTCTACCTCCGAGCCGCCGAGGCCCACGACTGCGCGGTGACCGAAGCACTCACGGCCTCGGACGCGTCGGGGTCACCCGGTCAGTCGTGGTGCGGCCAGCGGCAGCCGACGTCGTGGTTCGACGAGCACCCGGACCTGCTGGCCCACCGGAACATCGGCGCCGTCGAGCAGATCCCGGCCGACGAGCGCGGCGGGGTCGCCGAGGAGTGCATCCCGGTCGACGTCACCGAGACGAACATGACGGGCGCCGACCCCGGGGTCCTGCGGGGGTGGCAGTTCTGCTTCCACCACACCGAGGACGGGTGGCGTCTGGCCGACCAGGGCTACGGCTGATCGGTGCGTGCCCCTGGTCGGTCACCGCCGTCGGCCACCACCGCCGCCGGTCGCCACCTCCGTCAGCCGTGCCATGAGCCCGCGGGGGACGAAGCGGTGCGCGTTGGCCGTGACCACGTTGCCGAACCCGGAGACCACGGTCGGCCCGCCGGACCGGGCGAACGCGCGGAGCCCGACGGCGGCGACCTGCTGCGGGGTCTGCCGACCGCGCTCCAGGAAGCCCGCTGCACCCGGGTGCCGAGCGGCCTCGTCGAAGAACCCGGTCTCGGTCGCCCCGGGACAGAGCGCGAGGAATCGCACGCCGCTCCCCCGGTTCTCCTGCCAGATCGCCTCGGTGAACGACAGCAGGAACGCCTTCGTCGCGCCGTAGACGGCCATCCCCGGCGTCGGTTGGAACGCGGCGACCGACGACACCGTCATCACACCGCCGAGGCGGCGCTGGAGCATGCCCGGCAGGAACGCGTGCACGAGTCGGACGACGGCGGTGCAGTTCAGGTCGATCTGGGTGCGGATCCGCTCCGGGGTGGCATCGACGAAGGGGCCGTGGTCGCCGACGCCGGCGTTGGCGACGAGGACGTCGACCCGGGTGCCGGTCAGCGCGGTGACGACCCGGTCGACGCCGTCCGCCGTGGCGAGGTCGGCCGAGACCGTCTCCGCAGTGACGCCGTGGTCGCGGCGGATCCGGGCGGCCAGGGCGTCGAGGCGGTCGGCTGAGCGGGCGACGAGGACGACGTCGGCCCCGGCGGCGGCCAGCCCGAGCGCGAGCTCCTCGCCGATCCCGCCACTGGCGCCGGTGACGAGGGCGCGGAGGCCTCGGAAGGGACTGCGGGGACGGCTCATGGACCCTGCGTACACCCGGCAGTGGCGAGGTCGACCGTGATCGCGGTACAGTGCCGTCCAGAGGGAAAAGACCCGCGCCGCTCGTCGGCCGGGAGCGTGCACGCGTCTCACGGGAGTCGCCACTTCTTCATCGAAGGAGTGCACCCGTGTCTGCACACACCCCACCCGCCCGTCTCCGTGACGCGTGGATCGCCCTGTCCGGGCTCTCCGCCGTGTTCCTGTTCGAGATGCTCGACAACTCGGTCCTCACCGTCGCCCTGCCGACGATCGGCCGTGACCTGGCGGCCTCCACCGCCTCGCTGCAGTGGGTCTCGAGCGCGTACTCGGTCGCGTTCGGCGGCCTGATGCTCCTGTTCGGAGCGGTCGCCGACCGGTTCGGCCGCCGTCGCACCATGCTCGTCGGGCTGACGCTGCTCGCGGTGGCGAGCGCCGCGACCGTCCTCGTGACCAGCGTGGAGCAGCTCGTCGTCGTCCGGGCCCTGATGGGACTCGCCGCCGCGATGACCACCCCTGGTTCGATGGCGCTGACCTTCCGGCTCTTCTCCGGCGACGAGCTGCGCGTCCGGGGCCTGACCGTGGTGTCGACCGCGGGACTCGTCGGACTCGCGGTCGGTCCGACGATCGGGGGCTTCGTCCTCGCCGTGGCGCCGTGGCAGGTGCTCCTGGTCGCGAACGTGCCGATCGCCCTCGTCGCACTCGTCGGCATCCGGTCCGGCGTCGGTGCGGACCAGCCGGAGGACCTGCACCGGCACCCGCTCGACCTCGTCGGCGCGGTGCTCGGGACGGCCACGGTCGTGGGTGTCCTGGTGACCCCGACGCTCGCCGTGTCCACGGGGGGCTGGCTGGCATGGGCCATTGCGGTCGCCACCGTCGTCGCCGTCGTCGGCTTCGTCGTGCGGGAGCGCTCCGCCCGGCACCCGCTGCTCGACCTCGCCCTGGTGGCCCGGCCCCTCGTCGCGAGCGGCCTGGCCTACAAGGCCGCGGCTGGCCTCGCCACCGCCGGGCTGTCGTACGCGGTGACCCTGCAGCTGCAGGCCGCATGGGGCTGGCCGCCCGCCCTCGCCGCGATCGGGACCCTGCCCCAGGTCGTGGTGCTGCTGGTGAGCGGCCGGTTCGTCGGACCGTTCGTCCGTCGGGTCGGGCTCGAGCGCGCTGCCTGGACGAGCGCGGCGGCCGTCGTCCTCGGGCTGGCCGTGTTCACCGTGCTCGGCCGCACCGGGTACCCGGCGGTCGCGGTCGCCCTCGTGCTCGTCGCGGCCGGGATGCGCGTGGTCGGAGCGGTCGCCGGCGCGCGCGTCCTGTCCGGGCTGCCCGGGGACCGCACCTCGATCGGGGCAGCGCTCGTCGACACCGCGAGCGAACTCGCCACGGCGGTCGGGATCGCGGCGACCGGGACGGTGCTCGCGGCGTTCGTGCCGGGCAGCGTCACCGTCGCGCAGCCCACCGCGGCGCACGCTGCTGCCGTCGTCGGTGCGCTGCAGGTCGCCGGGGCCGTGATCACCGCGGTCGCCGCGCTGCTCGTCGCCGTCGGGGTGCTCCGCGCGCGTCGCGGCGCCAGCACGCCGGAGCCGACCGCGACCCGGCCGACACCGACCGCGACCGGAAGCCCGACCCCGACCTCGACCCCGACGATCCCGACGTCGTCCACTGCTCCTTCCTCGTCCATCGACCACCACCAGGAGTCCTCCCGTGCCTGAGACCACCACGCCCCGCCCGCCCTTCGACCCCGAGCTCGCCGTGTTCCTCACCGCGCTCGAGGCCCGCAGACCGTTCACCATCGACGCCGCTGCCCTGCCCCGGATGCGCGCACTCGACGTCAGCGAGCAGGAGCTCGACGACCGGCTGCGCTCCCGCGGCCTCGAACGACGGAGCATCACCGTGCCCGGCCACGGCGGCGACCCGATCGACCTCGCCGTGATCCAGCGCACCGGCCGGAGCGGTCCGACCACGGGCGTCTACACGATCCACGGCGGTGGCATGGTGATGGGGCACCACCTCGGCAACCTCGACTCGTACGACGACTGGCTGCTCGACCACGACGTCGTGCTGGTCAGCGTGGACTACCGCCTCGCTCCGGAGCACCCCGACCCGACCCCGGTCGAGGACTGCTACGCCGGACTCGTCTGGGTCGCGGAGCACGCCGACGAGCTCGGCATCGACCCGGCGCGCATCGTCGTCGCGGGACAGAGCGCGGGCGGGGGCCTGGCCGCGGGGACGGTCCTGCTGGCCCGGGACCGCCGCGGCCCCGAGGTCCTCGCCCAGGTCCTGGTCTCCCCGATGCTCGACGACCGCGACGCGACCGTGTCGACGCGGCAGATCGACGGCGTCGGGGTCGCCGACCGGCAGGCGATGCACTTCAGCTGGGGCGCCTACCTCGGCGAGCGCCGTGGCACCGACGACGTCTCCCCGTACGCGGCACCCGCACGCGCCGAGGACCTCTCCGGGCTCCCCCGCACCTACCTCGACTGCGGCAGCGCCGAGGTGTTCCGCGACGAGACCGTGGCGTTCGCGAGTGCGCTCTGGGCCGCCGGGGTCGACGCCGAGCTGCACGTCTGGCCGGGCGCGTTCCACGGCTTCACGAGCATGGTGCCGGGTGCGGCGGTCTCCCGCTCGGCGGTCGCGGCCCTGGCCGACTGGACGACCCGGCTGCTCGGGGAGCCCGACCCGGTCCGGACGCCGGTGGCCTGACCGGCACGACCGGAAGCAGGGGCGGCGGGCGGGGCGCGAGCTCGGGCGGACAGCGGGCAGCGGAGGCGGGCAGCGACGAGGATGGAGCGCACCGCCACGACGGCGGCGGCACCGGCACGTCCCCGCCCTCCCCCGGAAGGACCGCTCCGCATGCTCATCCCCCGCCCCCGCTCCCGCGCCGACGGCACCGGCTCGTTCACCCTCGACGAGCGGACCCGCGTCACCGCCGACCCCGCGGCCGAGCCGGTCGCGCAGTACCTCCAGCAGGTGCTCCGCGCATCGACCCGACTCCCGCTGCTCGGTGCCGCCGGCGCGACCGACGTCCCGGTGATCGCACTGCGGATCGCGGCCGACCCGGACGACCTGCCGGCGGGCCCGGGCGGTGACCGGTCCGAGGCCTTCCGCCTCGAGGTCACCGCCGCCGGCGTCGTCGTCACGGGTGGTGGCCCGGCCGGCGTGTTCTACGGCGTCCAGACACTCCTCCAGCTCCTGCCCGCCGACGTGTACCGGCGCGGTCGGGTGCGCACCGACGGGTGGACGCTCCCGGTCACGGTCGTCGAGGACGCCCCGGCCTTCGCCTGGCGCGGCGTCATGCTCGACGTCGCGCGACACTTCCGCACGAAGGCCGAGGTCCTCCGGCTCGTCGACCAGCTCGCGGCGCACCGGATCAACCGCCTGCACTTCCACCTCACCGAGGACCAGGGCTGGCGCATCGAGATCACGAAGTACCCGCGGCTCACCGAGGTCGGGTCGTGGCGCACCGAGTCGCAGGTCGGAGCGCACGTCCCGGACGACGACGGCACGCTCCGGGTGGCGGGGAAGGACGGTCGCCCGCACGGCGGTTCCTACACGCAGGACGACGTCCGCGAGATCGTCGCCTACGCGGCCGACCGGTTCGTCACCGTCGTACCGGAGATCGAGACGCCCGGGCACGTCCGCGCCGCCCTGGCCGCCTACCCGGAACTCGGCGTGCACCCGGACCGGCAGCTCGACGTCTGGACCGAGTGGGGCATCGCGCACGACGTCCTGAACGCCGAGGAGCGCACGGTGCAGTTCTTCCGCGACGTCCTCGACGAGGTGATCGCCCTCTTCCCCTCGGAGTACGTCGGGATCGGCGGCGACGAGTGCCCGAAGGACCAGTGGGAGGACGACCCCCGCACCCAGGAGCGCATCCGCGAGCTCGGACTCGAGGACGAGGAACAGCTGCAGGCCTGGATCGTCGGGCAGCTCGCGGCCCACGTCGAGTCGCACGGCCGGCGCGCGTTCGGGTGGGACGAGATCCTCGAGGGCGGCACGCTCTCCCCGTCGGCGACCGTCGTCTCGTGGCGCGGACTGCAGGGCGCGGTCACGGCGGCCCGACGCGGACACGACGTCATCTCGACGCCCGACGACCAGGTCTACCTCGACTACCGGCAGAGCGACCTGCCGAACGAGCCGATCCCGGTGTCGATCGTGCTCACCGTCGACGACGTGTACGCGTTCGACCCGGTGCCCGCGGAACTCACCGAGGCGGAACGAGCGCACGTCATCGGCGGACAGGCGAACATGTGGACCGAGCACGTCGACTCCGTCCGGCGACTCGACTACCAGCTGTTCCCCCGCGTGGTCGCGCTGTCCGAGGCCCTGTGGTCGGCCGACGTCACCGGACCCCGTGACGTCGACGACTTCCGGCAGCGGCTCGAGCACCACCTCGCCCGGCTCGACGCGCTCGGCGTCGAGTACCGGCACGGGTCGGGCCCGCGCCCGTGGGAGGAGCGGCCCGGCGTGCCCGGTCGCCCCCAGACGCGCGCGGAGCGCGCCGCGTACATCGACGCGGTCACCGCGAACATCGCGGACGGCGGTCCGACGCCGTAGCCGCGACCGGACGGCGGACGGGAGGCCCGTGGCGCGCCCGCACCGCGCCTCCTGTCCGACCATGGCCGTGACGGGAGGCCCGTGGCGGCCCCGGCACCGCGCCTCCCGTCCGACCCGTGTCCGGTCCGGATCCGCGGTCGCGTCTCCGGGCCGGGCGTCAGTCGTCCGCTGCGGGGATGATCGACTCGAGCAGGCGGAGCACCCGCTCGCCGTCGACCGCGTCGGGGTCGAGCAGCCACTGCACCTGGAGTCCGTCGGACGCGGCGATGCCGAGACTCGCCAGGTCGACCGGATCGAGGTCCGCACGGATCCGACCGGCCGCCTGGTCCGCGGCGATGAGCTCGGCGAGGTCGGCGCGGAGTCGGCTGAACCGCTCGCGCATGAAGTCGCGGGTGGCCGGGTGGCCCTCCTGCACCGCGTCGGCGGCGAGGGTCGTGTAGAGCTGCACGAGCCCGGGGACCTCGCGGTTCCGCGAGGCGCTCTCCCGCATGTCACCGATCGCCGACCGCATGCGGTCCGGGGCGTCCTGCTCGCGGACCTCGTGCTCGCGGTAGACGGCGAGCAGCAGTTCGTCACGGCTCGGGAAGTAGTGCCGCAGTGCCGCGTGGGTGATCCCGAGCGCGTCGGCGACCGACCGCAACGAGGACGCGTCGACGCCCTGCGCGGCGACCATGCGGATCATCTCGTCGAGGATCTGTGCACGGCGCTCGGTGCCCTTGCGGTACCCACCGCGTCGGGGCGGGATCGCGCCGTCGTCGTCGACCTCGTGCGTCATCCCACCAACTTACCGCTGGAAGGTTTTCGCGCCACCCCGTCGTGGCCGAGGTCGCCGCGGTCGCGGTCAGGAGTCGTTCGGCTCCGCGGCACCGTCGGGGTCGACCGTGTACTCGTCGACCGGCGCCGGCGTGCCGTCGGCGAGCGCGTCGGTGATCTGGGACAGGCAGCGTGCGAGCACCTCGTTGTCCTCGCTCGACAGGTGGTCCATGACCCCCACCACGGCCTCGTGGAACCGGGCGTACGACGAGTCGATCTTCTCGGCGGCCTGCACCGTGGGCTCGAGCACCTGGGCCCGACGGTCGGTGGGGTGCGGCACGCGGACGATGTCGCCCTTCGCCACGAGCCCGTCGACGATCTTCGTGACCGACGCGTTCGAGACGTTGAGCATGACGGCGAGGTCCTTCGGCCCCATCGCCCGTCCGTCCCGGTGCGCCTGCAGCATGTACCGCACCGTCAGGAACTCGTTCTTCGTCAGCCCGCTCTCGGCGCGTGCCTGTTCGAGCTGCTGCTCCTCGGCGTGCTGCAGCTTCAGGAGCGCGTCGACGGCGACCTTCGCGGCCCTGGACCGCGGCTCCCTGGCGTAGAGGTGGACGTGCTCGCGGCGGACGACGGTCAGGGGCATCGGCGGATGGTGTCTCTCTGTCGGGCGGATCCGGTCGGAGCGGGTGGCTACGCGGTGGGCGCCGTGAAGAAGTCAGCGTACGACGGCTCGCTGCGCGATGACAGGAGCGAGGGGTCCTGGATGCGGCGGGACACGTAGGCGTCGATGACGGCGGGGTCGGTGAGCCCGACCCGCGTGTGGGTCGCGGAGAGCCGTGACGACCGCGGCATCCCGGAGTACGTGCTGTGCATGGGTGGTCCCGCCTTCCTGCGTCGTTGCCGTCCTGGTCGGACGAGGAGACTGTTTCACGACGTGAACGATCAGTGCAACGAACCTTTCGCGTTCTGTACGGTTCGCGCGGCACCCGACCGGACGGGGCCAGGATGGACGGCATGGCCTACACCGCCGCGGACGACCGCTACGACTCCATGCCCTACCGCCGGACCGGCCGATCCGGCCTCGACCTGCCACTGCTCTCGCTGGGCTACTGGCACAACTTCGGCGACGACAAGCCGTTCGAGACGCAGCGGGCGATCAGTCGCCGGGCGTTCGACCTCGGCATCACGCACCACGACCTCGCGAACAACTACGGCCCGCCGTACGGCGCCGCCGAGGTGAACTTCGGCCGGCTGATGCGCGAGGACTTCCGCCCGTACCGCGACGAGATGGTGATCTCGACGAAGGCCGGGTGGGACATGTGGCCCGGGCCGTACGGGCAGGGCGGCGGCTCGCGCAAGTACGTCCTCGCCTCGCTCGACCAGTCGCTCGAGCGGATGGGCCTGGACTACGTCGACGTCTTCTACTCGCACCGCCTCGACGCCTCGACGCCGCTCGAGGAGACGATGGGCGCGCTCCACGCCGCCGTGCAGCAGGGCAAGGCGCTCTACGTCGGGATCTCGTCCTACGACGCCGAGCGCTCCCGGCAGGCCGTCGAGATCCTGCGCGACCTCGGCACGCCGCTCCTGATCCACCAGCCGTCGTACTCGATGCTCAACCGCTGGATCGAGGACGAGGGGCTCCTCGACGCGGCCGGTGAACTGGGCTTCGGCGTGATCGGCTTCACCGCGCTCGCACAGGGGCTGCTCACCGGGCGGTACCTCGACGGCGTGCCGGAGGACTCGCGCGCTGCCGCGGGAAAGTCCCTCGACGCCGGCAGCCTGACGGACGAGGTCGTCGGCCACCTGCGGGCGTTGGACGACATCGCCTCCGAGCGCGGCCAGAGCCTCGCGCAGCTCGCGCTCGCGTGGGCGCTGCGCGACGAGCGGGTGACCTCGCTCGTCATCGGGGCGTCGCGCGTGGAGCAGCTCGAACAGAACGTCGCGGCGCTCGGCAACCTGTCCTTCACGGACGACGAGCTGCGTCGCATCGACGAGCACTCGGTCGGGGTGCTCGACGTCGACCTGTGGTCAGGCGCCCGTTCCGGTCAGGTGAGCTGACCCCCCGACCGGTCGACTCGGCGGTACGCTACACATCAGTGGGGCGGATCGCCGGGTCGTCCTGCGGGCAGGACTGAAGCCCACCACCGTGGCAGCGGTGATGGGCTCCGGGTTGCCCTCCGAGTGGAAGGCCGAGGGCGCAACAACCGCCCCCGAGTTCTACGACTCGGGACCAGCATACGCGAGCCCGCTCGCGTATGCAGCCCTCGGCCGCTCCCGCTCGACCTGTGGCGGAAGGGCCAGTAGGCAGGGCGGCCCGTACCCGGTCGGGTACGGGCCGCTCCGGTCCCCGGTGTCAGGCCAGGCCGAGGCGCTCGTCGAGCAGCGACAGGAGCCGCTCGCGGAACGGCACCGCCGACCAGCCGTGGTCCGCACCGTCGACGATCGTCAGCCGCGCTCCGGGCAGCAGCTCGGCGTACCGGCGGCCGTACGACACCGGCACGATCGCGTCCTCGGTGCCGTGCACCACGTCGGCGGGACCGGTGTACCCGGACACCGGGCCGTAGACGTCGAGCCCGTCCTGCACGTCGGCGATGAACGCGCCACCGAGGGGCATCCCGCCGAAGTCGAACCACCCGCGCTCCCGGACCGGCGCGAGCGGCTGCCCCTGGATCTCGTCGTGCTTCGTGATGTCGTCCACGACGACCCCGGCGGGCGACCACAGCGTGAGCGTCCGGACGAGCGAGGGTTCCCGCGCCGCGGCGAGCGCCGACTCCACCGCGCCGAGGCTGTGCGCGACGACGTGCACGCCCTGCCCACGGTCCGCAGCGTGGATCATCGCGACGACCTGGTCGACCTCGTCGCGGATCGTGATGTCCGCGAACTCCCCGTCGCTGACGCCCTGGCCCAGTCGATCGTGGCTGCGGACGACGACCCCGCGCGCGACCAGGTGCCGTGCGGTCTGCACGAACAGCTGGTGCCCGCCGAGCGCACTGTCGCTGAACCCGTGCACGAGCAGCACGACGGGGGCGTCCTCGGCGGCACCGTCCTGCGGCTCCCACTGCCAGCCGCGGACCGTGCGGCCGCCGTGGTCGAGCGTGGTCGGGGTGGTGCGCGGGTCGACACCCCGCAGCGGCACGGTGGCCATCAGTTCGTCCGGTCCGCCCAGCCGGCCGGCAGGTCGCCGGGAGCGGTGTCGATCACGGACTCGTCGTCCTCGCCGACGTGCTCGAACAGGGTGATGTGCGCGAACTCGGGGACGACGTAGATCGGGTAGGTCGGGCCCTCGTCGCGGAAGCGCTGCATCTCGTCCAGGTGGTCGTTCTGGAAGAGGACGGTCTTCGACCCGTCGAGCTCGATCCACCGCGGGAAGAAGATCGTGCCGTGCAGGACGCGCTGCTCCGGGATGACGTTGACGACGACGCTGGTGCCGGTCGGCTCGTTCCAGGACACCTTGTAGACGCCGGCGGCCAGGGCGACGAGGTCGACCGTCTGGTCCTTCACCCAGCGGCCGCCGACGTGACCGGTGTGGATGCGGTAGTCGATGGTCGTCGCGTTCTTGACGTACATCTCGTACTGCCAGCCGTTGGCGTACGTGTAGACGAACCGGTGGCCGACGATGCCGGTGAGGTCCTGGGGCGGTTCGGGGTGTTCGACGGAGATCTGCGTGCTCATGGATGCAAGTTTGCTCCCGAACTGGTTTTGTTGCAAACACTCTTCGCTGCTAGGTTGCCGTGTGTGCAGGGTACGGACGGGTCGGACGGCACGACACAGGTCGCGCGCAGGCTGAGCGACCGCATCGGACCCTTCCGCCGCGCCCTGCTCCGGACATCGCGCGAGGTCGCCGACCTGCCGGACATCCCGGACGCACAGGTCGAGGTGATGCGCGCACTCGCGGCGGGGACCACCGCACCCTCCGCCCTCGCCGGCCGCCTCGGACTCGCCCGCTCGACGGTGAGCAACCTCGTGTCGGCGATGGAGTCCGCCGGACTCGTCGAGCGGCGCCTCGCCGCCGGCGACGGTCGCCGGACCGAGCTCCGCCTGACACCCCTGGCCGAGGAGCGACTCGCGGCGTACGACGAGGCGTCGACCACCGTGCTCGTCGAGGCACTCGACCGGCTCTCCCCCGAGGACCGGGCCGCGCTGGCCGCCGCACTCCCCGCGCTCGAGCACCTGCACCACGAGATCACGCACCGCGCGGACCGCTGACCTCCGTCGTTCGACCTCCGTCGTTCCGCTGCTCCCAGCGGGCTCTGAGCAGTTCTTTGGCACTCGTGAGGGGAGAGTGCTAAAACCGTTTGCAGTTGAGTCGAAGGGACTCAATGCAGACCATGAAGGAGTTGATCTCGATGACGATGCAGTTCGACCCGTTCCGCGAGCTCGACCGACTCGCCGGTTCCCTGCTCGGCGCCGGCGCAGGTGCTCCCCGCTCGATGCCGATGGACCTGTACCGCACGGGCGACCACTACGTCCTCGACGTCGACCTGCCGGGCATCGACCCGGGCTCGGTCGACGTGGACGTCGACGGTTCGGTGCTCACCATCCGCGCGGAGCGCACGCTCGGTGCCCCGGAGGGCTCGCAGTGGCTCACCCGCGAGCGCCAGCCGGGCACGTTCGTCCGGCAGCTCACGCTCGGTGACCACCTGGACACGGCGCGCATCAGCGCCGCCTACGACAACGGCGTCCTGAGCGTGACGATCCCGGTCAAGGAGTCCGCGAAGCCGCGGAAGATCGACGTCACGACCGGCGGCGGCGCACAGCAGCTCGCGGTCAGCAGCGGTTCCGCCGAGTAGTCCGGGGGTGCCGGTGACGACAGTCCTCAACGCGCTCCTCGCCGTGGCGGTCGTGACCGCGGCCCTCGTCGCCACGAGCCTCGACCGCCGCACCGCCGCCCTGCTCGGGGCCGGCGGCAGCACCGTGGGCAGCTTCCTCACCTGGGTCCTCGCCCCGCGGGCGTGGACCGACGTGGCGATCGTGCCCTGGGTCGCCGCCGTGGCCGGGACAGTTGCGTGCATCGCGCTGTGGAGCGCGGTGCGCCTCTACTCCGGCATCTTCGAGCCGTCGCGCGCACCGCGTGACGACGACACCGCCGCGCTGGCGACGGTCGGTGCGGAGACGTGACCACGTGACCACGAGACGGACGGGAGGCCCGGTGCCAGCTGGCACCGGGCCTCCCGTCTGCGGGCGCGTCCCGTCCGTGGTCGCCTCCCGTCCGCGGTCGCCTCTCGTCACCGACGCGCGACCGGCGGGACCGTCACTCCTTGTTGAGCGTGTCCTGCACCGCGCCCGCGGTCTTCTCGACCACGTTCGGCAGCTCCGTCGTGCCGTAGAACCGCACGTCCGGGTGCGTGGGCGGCGGCATCGGCACCGACGAGGTGGGGCCGTCGTGGTACGAGTACTCGCCCTTGCCGTCGAACGACGGACCGCTCGCCCAGGGACCGTCGCCCGCCTGCGCCCCGTCCGAGAAGTTCAGGTACTGGTAGCTGAACTCGGTGTGCTCCTTCGCCTGCGGGAAGTTGTTCGGCACCGGGAAGTCCTCGATCCCCTTCTCACGCAGCTCGGCGGCCGCGGTCGCCCACATGTTCTGGTGCATGGTGTCGCGCGCGAGCAGGAACGACAGCAGGTCCCGCACGCCGTGGTCGTCGGTCATGTGGTAGAGCCGTGCGACCTGCACGCGCCCCTGCATCTCGGCGTTCGCGTTCGCGGTGAAGTCGGCGAGCAGGTTGCCCGACGCGGTGATGTACGAGCCCTGCCACGGGTTCCCGTTGCTGTCCACCGGCCGCGCCCCGGCGCCAGCGACGATGCCCTGCTGGACGTCCGTCCCACCGACGATCGCGGCGACGGTCGGGTCGTCCTGCACGGCGTCCTCGGTGATGCCGAGCGGGCTCTTCTCGAGCAGCTGGGCGATCATCGTCGCGAGCATCTCGACGTGGCCCATCTCCTCGGCGCCGATGCCGAACACCATGTCGCGGTACTTGCCGGGCATGTGCATGTTCCACGCCTGGAACTGGTACTGCATCGCGACGGAGATCTCGCCGTACTGGCCGCCGAGCACCTCCTGCAGCTTGCGGGCGTAGACCGCGTCGGGCTTGTCCGGGGTGCTCGTGAACTGGAGCTCTTGCTTGTGGAAGTACAACTCGTTCTCCTGTCTCGATGATCGTCGTGCCGGGGTCGTGGCGACCGCCTCGTCGTCGGCACGGTGGGTGGTCACGGCCGACGGTCGGCCGCGCCGACTGGACGCCCGTCCGGGGTGGACGGATCACGCGGTCGGGCTGACCGGATCACGCGGACGGAAGGTGCCGAGCGGCCTAGCGTGGGCGTCATGGACCTCCATCTGCACGACCGTGTCGCCCTCGTCGTCGGCGGACGCGGGACGATCGGCTCCGTCGTCGCGGAGACCCTGCGGCGCGAGGGCGCACGGGTCGTCGTCGCCTCGCGGAGCGCCGACGGGGACGACGCCGTGGCACTGGACACCGCGTCGCAGGAGTCGGTCGACGCCGCGGTCGCCCGGGTGCTCGAGCAGCACGGACGCATCGACGTCCTCGTGGTCACCGCCGCTCCGGCCGCCGGCACCCTCGACCCCGACCGCGCGTCCGATCCCGAGCAGGTCGCCGCCGCGATCGACGGCAAGGCCCTCGGCTTCCTCCGGGTCGCGAACGCCGTGCTCCCCGTGCAGCGCGAGGCGGGCTGGGGTCGCGTGGTGGTCGTGAGCGGGCAGAACGCGTACCTGTCCGGCAACGTGACGACCTCGCTGCGGAACGCGGCGACGAGCATCATCGCCGGGAACCTCGCCGACCAGTACGCGGGCACGGGCGTCACCGTGAACGTCGTCAACCCCGGCCGTGTCACGGACGAGCCGTCCGCCGCGGTGCAGCCCGGCGCCGGCGGCGAGTCCAGCCCGCAGCAGATCGCCGACCTCGTGACGTTCCTGTCGTCCCCGCGCTCGGTCGTCAGCGGCGAGTCGGTGTCGATCGCGCACCGGGTGCTGGGACAACTGACGATCTGACGGGTTCGTCCTGCAGGACGACCCCGTTCGTCCCGCCGGACGATGCCCGACGACGGGGTCACCCGCCAGGCTCGGTGGCATGGAGAGCTCGACCAAGCACGTGATCGCCACCCTCGCCACCTGCGCCGCGATCGTCGTCGTCACCGCGGTGGCCCTCGTCGCGATGTCCCCGATGCCGTGATCACCCGTCGTGCGATGATCGAACCGTGACCGACCGGCGGACGTTCATCCGGCCCGTGCGGGGCCGGTCGATCGTCGTCGACCTCGTCCTGGCCGGGTGCGCGGCGCTGCTGTTCGCCGCGCCGATCGACCTCGAGCTCGAGCACGCCAGCCCTCTCGCCGTCGCCGTCGCCTGCGTCGCGATCGCCCTCCGGCGCATCTCCCCGAGCTCGGCGATGGTCGCCACGGTCGCGCTCGGCCTCGTGCAGGTGGCGGGCGGCGAACGGCCGTCGCTCGTCGACCTCGCCATCGCCGTCGTCATCGGCACCGTCGCCGTCGTCGGGACGCGGTTCGAGGCCGTGCTCGCCGGACTGCTCGCTGTGGTCGCCGGGGCCTCGGCGTCCATGTACCTCTCCACCACCGGTTACCGGTACGCCCTGCTGCTGAACGGCCCGCGTGACCAGGTCGTCCTGGTGCTCGTCGCGCCCGCGCTCGTGCTGCTCTCCGTCTGGGCAGCCGGGCTCGCCGGGCGGGCCGTCCGGTCGCAGAACGCCGAGGCCGTCCGTCGGGCCGACGCCGAGGCGGCAGCCAGCCGGGCGGAGGCCGTGGCCAACCGCGCCGAGGCCGTCGCCACCCGTGCGGTCGACGAAGCCGAGGCCGAACGCATCCGCGCCGACATCGCCCGCGACGTGCACGACGTCGTCGGCCACTCGCTCGCGGTCATCATCGCGCAGGCGGACTCGGTGCCCTTCCTCGACGACGAGGCCCGCATCCGCGAGGTCAGCGCCACCATCGCCAGCACCGCCCGCAGCTCCCTGGTCGAGGTGCGGCAGGTGCTCGGGCACATCGACGGCTCGGACACCGCGAACGACCCGACGTCGTTCGAGGAGATCGTCCGCGGCATCCGTGACGCCGGCGTCGACGTCGAGCACGCCGTAAGAGGTGTCGCCAGACCGCTCGGCGCGGTGCACGGCACCGCTGCCCGCCGGGTCCTGCAGGAGATGCTCACGAACGCACTCCGCCACGGGGCGCCCGGCGGCGCCGTCGAGGTCCGGGAGACCTGGCGGTCCGCCGACCTCGTGCTCGAGGTCGAGAACGCCGTGCCGTCGAGGGCCCTGCCCGTCGGTGCGGGCCTCGGGCTCGAGGAGCTCGCCGCCGCGGCGACCGGTGCCGTGCCCACCCGCACCCCGGTGACGGGCGAGCAGCCGACGGTCTCCTCGACCCGGGGCTCGGGACGGGGCCTCACCGGCATGCAGACCCGACTGACCACCATCGGCGGGTCGTTCGACGCCGCCGTGCTGGACGCCGTGTTCGTCGCGCGCGCCCGCATCCCGTTCGACGTCCGAGGGGGGACCACTCGATGACCGACCCGATCCGCATCCTGCTCGTCGACGACCAGGCACTCTTCCGCGCGGGGCTGCGCGTGGTGCTCGACGCGCAGCCCGACATGCAGGTGGTCGGCGAGGCGTCCGACGGTGCCGAGGCCCTCGACCGCGTCCGCGACCTCCGCCCTGACGTCGTGCTCCTGGACATGCGGATGGCCGGGACGGACGGCGTCGAGACCGTCCGTCAGCTCTTCTCCGGCACGTTCCCGGGGCCGCTCCCCCGCGTGGTGGTGCTCACGACGTTCGGTCTCGACCCGGCCGCGGCGACGGCCATCCGGCTCGGCGCCAGCGGCTTCCTGCTCAAGGACACCACGCCGCCCTTCCTGTTCGCAGCCGTCCGGGCCGTGCACGAGGGCAGCTCGGTGATCGCGCCGAACGACCTGTCGCAGCTGTTCGGCGCCGACGTCGACCGTGCGCCCGCCCCGCAGCCCGAGGCGTTCCAGACCCTGACCGACCGGGAGCGCATCGTGTTCGGCTGGGCGTCGCGCGGGCTGTCGAACGCGGAGATCGCGGCGAAGGAGTTCGTCACCGAGTCGACCGTCAAGACGCAGATCTCGAGCATCCTGGGCAAGCTCGCGCTCCGCGACCGGGTACAGCTCGTCGTGTACGCGCACGACCACGGGCTGGCGGGCGCCCGCGACACGTAGGCCGGAGTGCGCGCCGGTCGCGTCGCGCGGTGCGCCGACCGGGGACGGCCTGGAGGCGCGTGGCAACGGTGATCCGCGCCTCCCGGCCGACACGGGGCTGGCTCCGGCGCGTGCCGGCCGCGACCAGCGTCCGCAGGCCGACACGGGGCTGGCTCCGGCGCGCGGCGGCGGTGACCAGCGTCCGCCCGCCGACCCGAGACCGCTCGACCATGGGAACGCGAGAAGGCCCCCGGATTCCTCCGGGGGCCTTCTCTCACCTGGTGCGCGAGGGGGGACTTGAACCCCCACGCCGTTTCCAGCACACGGACCTGAACCGTGCGCGTCTACCAATTCCGCCACTCGCGCCAGCCCGGCAACACTAGCACGCGTCGGAGGGTGCCCGTGACCACGCACAGACGGGCACGAGCGCCACCCACTACCATGCAGTGGTCCCTGACCGACGAACACGGAGACACATGGGCCTCTTGGACAGCTTCGAGCGAGGGTTGGAGCGTGCCGTCAACGGCGCCTTCGCGAAGACCTTCCGCTCCGGCGTGCAGCCCGTCGAGATCTCCAGCGCCCTGCGGCGGGAGCTCGACACGAAGGCCGCCGTGGTCTCGCGCGAGCGGATCCTCGTCCCCAACGAGTTCACGGTGCGCCTCGCCCCGCCGGACCACACGCGCATGGCGGACATCGGTCGACCGCTCATCGACGAGCTGTCGCAGATGGTGCAGCAGCACGCGGTGGCGCAGAACTACTCGTTCTCAGGGCCGGTCACCATCACCCTGCAGCAGGACGGCACGCTGTCCACCGGGATCCTGCAGATCGACTCGTCGACGGTCCAGCGGGACGTGGCATGGGTGGCCGTGCTCGACATCGGCTCGCAGCGCCACCGGCTGCACCGCGGGCGCACGGTCATCGGGCGCGGCACCGACGCGGACATCACCGTCGCCGACACCGGGACGAGCCGGAAGCACGTCGAGGTCATCTGGGACGGCAAGCACGCCCAAGCCAACGACCTCGGGTCCACGAACGGGTCGAAGCTGAACGGCGAGCGCTTCCAGCAGGCGATCGTCGAGCCGGACTCCACCATCGAGATCGGTCGTACCCGTATGGTGTTCCGGGTGATCCCGGAGAACGACGGAGGTGTACGATGACCACGGGCCTGACCCTGCTCGTCCTGCGCTTCGCCTTCCTCGCGGTGCTGTGGCTGTTCGTGTTCGTCATCGTCTTCGCGCTGCGGAGCGACCTGTTCGGCCAGCGCGTCCGCACCATCCCGACCGACCCGAAGGCCGGAGCGTCGTCACCGACGACCCCGGCCGTCCCCGCGGCCGCTGCTCCCGCCGCAGCCGCACCGGGGGGCTTCACCGAGCTGATCGGCCAGCCGTCGGGACCGACGCAGCAGCAGTCCGGTGCCGGGCAGCACCCCGCGTCGGCCGTCGCGACACGCCTCGTCATCACCGAGGGCTCGCGCGAGGGCATGGAGATGCCCCTCGGGGGTGGTCCGATCACGATCGGTCGCTCCAGCGAGTCGAACGTCGTCATCCGCGACGACTACACCTCGACGCACCACGCCCGCCTCGACCTCCGCGGCGAGGGCTGGGTCCTGTCCGACCTCGAGTCCACGAACGGCACCTTCGTCAACGGTCAGAAGGTGACCGGACCCGTCACCGTCGCGGAACGGACGCCGATCACGATCGGGACGACGACGTTCGAGCTGCGGCGGTAGCCGGGACATGACGGCTCGCACGCTGAGCGCCGCTGTGTCCCACGTGGGGCGCATCCGTGCCAACAACCAGGACTCCGGCTACGCCGGCACCCACCTGTTCGCGGTCGCGGACGGCATGGGCGGGCACGCCGGCGGCGACGTCGCCTCGGCCATCGCCATCCGCCGCATCCGCGAGGTCGACCGCGAGTTCCCGTCCGCACACGACGCCGAGTTCGCCCTGCAATCCGCGCTCATCGCCGCGAACCAGCTCATCACCGAGACGGTCTTCGAGCACCAGGAGCTCACCGGAATGGGCACCACGGTGTCCGCGCTCATCCGGGTCGGTGAGCAGATCGCGATCGCCCACATCGGCGACTCGCGGATCTACCGCATGCGCGACGGCGAACTGCAGCAGATCACCTCGGACCACACCTTCGTGCAGCGCCTCGTCGACAGCGGACGCATCACGCCGGAGGAGGCAGCGGTGCACCCCCGGCGCTCCGTGCTCATGCGCGTGCTCGGCGACGTCGACGCCGCGCCCGAGGTCGACACCGCCGTCATGGACATCCAGACGGGCGACCGCTGGCTCCTGTGCTCCGACGGTCTGTCGTCGTACCTGGCCGAGGAGCGGATCCGGCACGCGCTGGCCTCGAACATGGACGCCAACCAGGTGACGCAGCGCCTGGTCAAGGAGACGCTCGACCACGGCGCCCCGGACAACGTGACCGTCGTCGTGATGGACGTCACCGACACCGAACCCGAGGACGACGACGCCGCCGCGACCACGGTCGGTTCCGCGGCAGCCCCGTTGACCTTCGAGGCGTCGACCGGCCGCAAGCCGATCCGCCTCCCCACGATCCTGCTCCACCCGCTCAAGGTGAGCTCCGTGCCCGAGGACTCCCACTTCGAGCCGGAGTCCGACCAGTACTTCGCCGAGCTCATCGCCGAGGACCGTCGGCGCCGCATCCGGCGCCGGGTGGCGTGGTCGATCGCGCTCGTCGTCGCCGTCGCGGCGCTGGTCGGCGCGGTCTTCCTGGGCTGGCGGATCACCCAGGCCCACTACTACGTCGGCACCGACCGCGGCACCGTCGCCATCTACCAGGGCGTGCAGCAGTCGATCGGCCCGATCGCACTGTCGGACGTCTACGAGGACACCGACATCGCGGTCTCGTCGCTGCCGGACTACACGCGCGAGAACGTCCGGTCGACGATCAACGCCACCTCCCTGTCGGACGCACGCGACATCGTGGACCGGTTGCGGAAGGCCGCCGAGACGGGACAGGACCAGGCGGGCACGGGCGGCGACACCGATTCGTCGCCGTCGCCCACCCCGAGCGGGTCGGCCTCGCCGACGGACGACGCCTCGCCGTCCGCGAGCCCGGGGGCCACCTGATGAGCACGGCGACCGCGCAGTCCTTCACGCAGGCGATCACGATCAAGCTGCGTGAGCCGGCCCGTGCCCGCAACCTCGAGCTGGTGCTCCTCGTCATCGCGTGCGGCATCTGCGCCGGCGCGATGGTGCTCGTGCAGCTCGGCACGAAGGGCCGGATCTTCGACACCGGCGTGCTCTGGGTCGGAGCCGGGATCCTCGGGCTCGCACTCGTCATGCACGTCGTGCTCCGGGTCGTCGCGAAGCACGCCGACCCGTTCGTGCTGCCGATCGCGCTGGTGCTGAACGGCATCGGCATCGCCGAGATCTACCGCATCGACGTGCACAACGGCCTGACCGGCTGGGACGCCATCGGGGTCAAGCAGATCGTCTGGACGATGCTCGCGATGGTCCTGGCGACGATCACCGTCGTCGTGGTCCGCAACCACCGCTTCCTGCAGCGCTACCGCTACATCTTCATGTTCGCGACCATCGCGCTGCTGCTCCTGCCGATGCTGCCCGGCATCGGGGAGAACATCGGCGGCGCCCGGGTGTGGATCCGCATCGGTCCGTTCTCGTTCCAGCCCGGCGAGCTCGCGAAGATCACCATGGCGCTGTTCTTCGCCGGGTACCTCGTCACCGCCAGGGACTCCCTGTCGATCGTCGGTAAGAAGTTCGCGGGCATGACGTTCCCCCGCGCCCGCGACCTCGGTCCGATCCTGGTGATGTGGGCGTCGGCGATGGCCGTCCTCGTGTTCCAGCGCGACCTCGGCACCGCACTGCTGTACTTCGGCCTGTTCCTCGTGATGATCTACGTCGCGACCGCCCGACTCGGCTGGGTGGTCATCGGCCTCGGGCTGTTCATCGGCGGTGCGCTCGTCGCGCAGTCGGTGCTCGTCTACGTGCGCGGGCGCTTCGAGCAGTGGCTCGACCCGTTCAACCAGGAGATCTTCGACCGCCAGACGCAGGGCAGCTACCAGCTCGTCCAGGGGCTCTTCGGCTTCGCGAACGGCGGGATCACCGGGACCGGCCTCGGCCAGGGCCGCCCGTACATCACGCCCGTCGCCAACGCGGACTACATCGTCGCGTCACTCGGCGAGGAGCTCGGGCTGATCGGCGTCTTCGCGATCCTCGCTCTGTTCATCGTCCTGGCGTCCCGCGGCCTCCGCGTGGCCTTCATGGCGCAGGACGACTTCGGCAAGCTGCTCGGCGTCGGCTTCGGCTTCATCATCGCGCTGCAGGTCTTCGTCGTCGTCGGCGGCATCACCCGGATCATCCCCGTGACCGGCCTGACGACACCCTTCATGGCCGCCGGTGGGTCGTCGCTCATCGCGAACTGGATCATCGCGGCGATGCTGCTGCGACTGACCGACTCGATCCCCGCAGAACAGCGCGTCCAGCAGGGCGCGGTGCCCGCCGCCCGCGGCCGTTCCGGACGCGGTGCGACGACCAGGAAGGAGCGCTCCCGGTGAACCGACAGCTCCGCGGCGTCTCGACCGTCATCGTGCTCATGTTCGTCGCCCTCTTCGTGTCGACGACGTCCATCCAGTTCTTCGCGGCCGACTCCCTGCGTGCCGACTCGCGGAACTCCCGCACCATCCTCGACAGCTACTCGACCAAGCGCGGCGCCATCCTGGTCGACGGCAGTCCGATAGCCGAGTCCACCCCGTCGGACGACCAGTACCAGTACCAGCGCAAGTACACGAACGGTGCGCTGTACTCCGCCGTGACCGGGTACTTCACGATCGGCCAGGGCAACACCGGCATCGAGAGCGCCGAGAACGCCGTGCTCTCCGGCAACTCCGACGCATCGTTCTTCCAGAACCTCAACGCGATCCTCACCGGCCAGGACGTCCAGGGCGACAACGTCAACCTGACCATCGACCCCGCCGTGCAGCAGGCCGCGTACGACGCGCTCGGCGAGAACAGCGGCGCCGTCGTCGCGATCCAGCCGTCGACCGGCAAGATCCTCGCGATGGTGTCGAAGCCGGCCTACGACCCGAACGCGCTGACGTCGCACGACACCGCGCAGGTGAAGCAGCAGTACGACGCCCTGCTCCAGCAGACCCCGACCCCGCTGCAGAACCGCGCGATCGGCGGCGACCTGTACACGCCGGGCTCGGTCTTCAAGCTCGTCGTCGCGTCCGCCGCGCTGAAGGACGGCAAGTACACGCTCGACTCCGAGTTCCCGAACCCCTCCCGCCTGCAGCTCCCGGGGACGAGCACGTACATCAACAACGCCGAGGGCGGCTCCTGCGGTGGCGGCGAGACCGTGCAGCTCCGTACGGCGATCCAGTACTCGTGCAACATCCCGTTCGCCGAACTCGGTCAGAAGCTCGGCTACGAAACGATCAAGTCCGTGGCGGACGAGTACGGGTTCGGCGACGCCATCGAGGTGCCGATGCGCGCGACCGCGAGCCAGTACCCCGAGGTGGACTCGACCGCGCAGCTCATGCTGAGCGCCTTCGGCCAGGCCAGCGTGCGGGTGTCGCCGCTGCAGATGGCGATGGTGTCCGCGGGGATCGCGAACGGCGGGAAGGTCATGCAGCCGTCCCTCGTCGACTCGATCACGACGAGCGACCTCAAGACCGTCGAGTCGTTCTCGCCCAAGCAGTACAGCGACCCGCTGTCCGGCTCCGAGGCCGCCGACCTGACCGAGGCGATGCAGAGCGTCGTCAGCGGCGGGACCGGTACCAATGCCAAGATCGACGGAGTCGACGTCGCGGGCAAGACGGGCACGGCGGAAGGCGGTACGGGCGACCCGTACACGCTGTGGTTCACGGGGTTCGCCCCGGCGAAGGACCCGGAGGTGGCCGTGGCGGTCGTCGTCGGGAACGGTGGCGGACTCGGGCAGTCCGGCGTCGGCAACACGGTCGCGGCTCCGGTCGCGAAGAAGGTCATGGAGGCGGTGCTGAACAAATGAGACCCACCAGCGGACTCACTTTCGGTGGGCGGTACCAGCTCTCCTCCCGTGTCGCGATCGGCGGCATGGGCGAGGTGTGGCAGGCGACCGACCTCGTCATCGGCCGGACCGTCGCACTCAAGATCCTGAAGGACGAGTACCTCGGTGACCCGGGCTTCCTCGAGCGTTTCCGCGCCGAGGCCCGGCACGCCGCGCTCGTCAACCACGAGGGCATCGCCAACGTCTTCGACTACGGCGAAGAGGACGGCAGCGCCTACCTCGTCATGGAGCTCGTCCCGGGCGAGGCGCTGTCCACCATGATCGAACGGGAGCACACGCTGCCCGTCGACAAGGTGCTCGACATCGTCGCCCAGACCGCGAACGCCCTGCAGGCCGCGCACGCCGTCGGCCTGGTGCACCGCGACATCAAGCCGGGCAACCTGCTCATCACGCCCGATGGTCGCGTGAAGATCACCGACTTCGGCATCGCCCGCATCGCGGACCAGGTCCCGCTCACCGCGACCGGCCAGGTGATGGGTACCGTCCAGTACCTGTCCCCGGAGCAGGCGAGCGGTCACCCGGCCTCGCCGTCGACCGACATCTACTCGCTCGGCATCGTCGCGTACGAGTGCCTGGCCGGGCGTCGACCGTTCACCGGCGAGTCCCAGGTCGCGATCGCGATGGCGCACATCAACGAGCAGCCGCCCGCGCTGCCCGGCGACGTCCCCGAGCCGGTGTCCGCGCTCGTGCTGTCCTGCATCGCGAAGAAGCCCGCGGACCGTCCGGCCACCGCGGCGAACCTGGCCCGTGCGGCACAGGCGCTGCGGCGCGGGGACGTCGCCGCCGCGACCGTCGCCGTCCCTGCTGTCGGCGGCGCCGGCACCGTGGCGTTCAACCCGCCGCAGCGTCCCGGAGACGACGCGGCGACCGCGCTGATCGGCACGCAGGCCGGTGCGGTCGCGGGCCCTCCCGGCACCCCGCGGTCGCCGGCGGCCCCCGAGGACGACGAGCCGAAGAAGAAGCGCGCCTGGATCTGGTGGCTCGTCGGCGTCCTCGCGGTGCTCCTGATCGGCGGCGTGATCGCGGCGTTCGCACTCGGCGGCTCGGACGAACCGGCGCCGGCACCGACGTCGTCGTCGCCCACGCCGACCCGGTCGACGCCGACACCGACCCCCACGACGACCCGGGTGTTCCTGAACAAGAGCGACTACGTCGGCCGCAACGCCGACGAGGTCCGCGACGAGCTCGAAGGCCGCGGCTTCGAGGTCACCGTGCAGGACGGCAGCCCCGCACCGACGGCGCAGCAGGCCGAGACGGTCGCGGACATCACCCCGACCGGCAGCGTGGTCGAGGGGACGCTCGTCACGATCACCCAGTACACGACGCCGCCGACGGCCAACAAGCCGAACACCCCGAGCGCCGGAACGGTGTCGGAGTCCGGTCAGGTCACCTTCAGCTGGTCCGCCGCGACCTGCCCCGACGGCTACACGGTGTCCAAGTACAGCTGGACCGTCTCGGGCGGCAAGGACGCCTCGGGCGCGACCTCCGGCGACACCAGCTCGACGGCCGTCACGATCCAGGCGGACGCCGTCGGTGCCCCGGTCACTTTCTCGTACACGGTCACGTGCGGCTCGCTCGCGGCGTCCGAGTCGTCGGATCCGGCGACCGCGACGTGGGAGCAGACCGCACCGACGCCGACCGGGACCCCGTCCGCGCCGTCGACCGGCGCTGCCAAGCCCTGACCCGTCGCCACCCGAACGGGGGCTGTCGACACCGTTGTGTAACGGTTCGTCGGCAGCCCCCGTGTCAGCGTTCGGGCAGGAACCCCTGCCGTACACTTGCCCGGACGGACATTCGGAGGAGTACGTGCCAGAAGGTGTGACCGCGGGGATCACGCTCCTCGCCAACCGCTACGAGATCGGTGAAGCCATCGGTCGCGGGGGCATGGCGACGGTGCACGTGGGCACCGACACGCGACTCGGTCGCAAGGTCGCGGTGAAGCTCCTCAAGCCGAGCCTCGCGACGGACCCGACGTTCCGCATCCGCTTCCGACAGGAAGCCCAGGCCGCAGCCCGTATGGCGCACCCGACGATCGTGCGTGTCTACGACGCGGGCGAGGAGACGGTCACCGAGTCCTCGGGTGCCCAGGTCCAGGTGCCGTACATCGTCATGGAGCACGTCGACGGGCGCGCACTGTCCGACGTGCTCGCCGACGGCCCACTCGACCCGGCCGAAGCGGTCCGCATCACCGAGGGCATCCTCACCGCCCTCGAGTACTCGCACCGCGCCGGCGTCGTGCACCGCGACATCAAGCCCGCGAACGTCATGGTGACGCACGGCGGCCAGGTCAAGGTCATGGACTTCGGCATCGCCCGCGCCATCACCGACACGTCCGCCACCGTCGCGCAGACGACGTCGATCCTCGGAACCGCGTCGTACTTCTCCCCGGAGCAGGCCCGCGGTGAGACCGTCGACGCACGGACCGACCTGTACTCCACGGGCGTGCTGCTCTTCGAGCTCCTGACCGGCCGCCCGCCCTTCGTCGGCGACTCGCCGGTCGCCGTGGCCTACCAGCACGTCAGCGAGCAGCCGGCCGCGCCGTCGACGCTCGCCCCCGAGGTGTCGCCGGCGCTCGACGCCGTCACGCTGCACGCCCTGGTCAAGGACCGCACGCGCCGCTTCCAGACCGCGGCGGAGTTCCGGACCGACCTGCAGCAGGCCGCTGCCGGCAAGGTCCCGGTGTCCACGCGGAGGCTGCAGCAGGACGCCGCGCACGACGCGTCGACGATGCTCTTCGGGGTCAACCCCCGCACGACCTCGAACCCCGCGGTCGCGTTCCGCGAGCTCGACGACGACGCTGCCGACCACCGCCCCCAGCGCACGCAGAACCGCCCGCCGGTCGCGTGGATCTGGCTCGGCATCATCCTGACCGCCGCCGTGATCGCGGGCGTCGTGTTCTTCGTCGCGAACCTGCAGCCGGGCAAGGCTCCGGTGTCGTCGTCGGTGTCCGTGCCGAACGTCGTCGGAGCCACGTGGGACTCGGCGCGCGCCGAGCTCGAGAAGCGTGAGCTCAGCGCGGTCGAGGTCGGTGAGAACTCCGACGACGTGGCGAAGGACACCGTGATCCGGACCGAACCGGGGTCCGGCACGAACGTCGCACGCAAGCAGAGCATCCGGGTCGTCGTGTCCCTCGGGCCGGAGCAGGTCGCCGTGCCGGACGTCGCGAACCAGACGCAGGACGCGGCCGAACAGGCACTGGAGAACGCCGGCTTCGCAGTGGGCGCGATCAACAGCGGCTACTCGAACGACGTGCCCGAGGGCACGGTCATCAGCACCGACCCCGGGAGCGCGACGCAGTTGACGAAGGGTTCCGTCGTGAACCTGACGGTCTCCAACGGCAAGGTGCAGCTGCCGGACGTCACGCAGCAGCCGATCAGCGCCGCCAACGAGGCACTGGCGAACCTCGGGCTCAACGTGGTCGCGTCGCCCACGTACACGTGCACCGGCAGCATCGTGGTGCAGCAGAGCGCACCCAAGGGCGACATCGCACAGGGGAGCACGATCACGCTGACCTACTGCGCCGCCTCGGCCCAGCGTCCGTCGCAGGCGCCGTCCGCGCCGGCTGCTCCGGCCCAGGGCGGCGGCACCGGGAACGTCGGGAACGGGGACAGCGGGCAGTAGCCCGTTCCGCTGCGTCGTCTGCCGCGGGGCCCACGTCCGCTGGCCTGCCTCCGTCCACCGGCTCGTCTCCGTCCACCGGCCTGGCTCCGTCCACCGGTCTGGAGGCACCGCGCAGGACCCGCCATGCCGGTCACGTCGGATCACGGGACGCCCTGAGCGACGGACAGCACCGCGGGACCGGCGGCATCGCGAGACGGGTGGCATCCGGCGACGGGCGGCGTCCGGCGACGGGCGGCGCCCGGCGACGGGCGGCGTCCGGCGGCACGCAGCGTCGACCGGACCGCGCTGGCGGCAGGGCGCCGGTCAGAGCCGGCAGTGCCGGCACCGCCGGTCCAGCGCTGGTCGGCGCTGGTCAGCGCTGGTCAGCGCTGGGTGCAGGGCGGTGCACGTCCCCGCCCGACACCGTCAGGAGCGGTGTTCGGCGATCAGCGGGTTGAGCGCCGCCGCTCGCTCGGCAGCACCGACGAGCCCGGTGGTCTCGAGCCAGTTGCCGACCATCCGGTACCCGCCCTCCGTCAGAACCGACTCGGGGTGGAACTGCACGCCGTAGACGGGGTGGTCGCGGTGCTCGACACCCATGATCACGCCGCCACCGGTCCGCGCCGTCACGGTCAGCTCGTCCGGCACCGTGCCGTCGACGATCGCGAGGGAGTGGTACCGCGTGGCCGTGAACGGGTGGGGGACGCCCGTGAAGAGCACGCTGTCGTCGTGGTCGACCTGCGACGTCTTGCCGTGCATGAGCTCCTCGGCGTGGGTCACCGTCGCGCCGAGCGCCTCGGCGATGGCCTGGTGCCCCAGGCACACCCCGAGCAGTGGGGTCTCGGCGTCGATCGCGGCTCTGACGGTGGGGATCGAGACACCGGCATCCGCCGGCGTGCCCGGGCCCGGCGAGAGCAGCACGCCGTCGTAGTCCGCGATGCGGTCGGCGATCTCGGCCTCGGGGAACGCGTCGTTGCGCACGACGTCGGTGTCCGCGCCGAGCTGCTGCAGGTACCCGTTGAGGGTGTAGACGAAGCTGTCGTAGTTGTCGACGACGAGGATCTTGGTCATGGTCGGATCACCGTACTCGTGGGGGATGTGCGCGGGCTGCTGAGGGTCTTCCCACAGACGTGGTCACGGTAGGATACCGGCCATGGCCAAGGACAAGGACCGCACCAAGCCCGCCCGGAGGACCCGAGCCGACTCGGTCGACACGGCGGGCGACCAGCCCAATCCCGTGTGGTTCAAGCCGGTCATGTTCGGCTTCATGCTCGTCGGGCTCGCCTGGGTGATCGTCTTCTACATCTCGAACACGACCCTGCCGGTGCCGTCGCTCGGCTCCTGGAACATCCTGATCGGTTTCGGGATCATGTTCATCGGGTTCCTCATGACCACCCGGTGGCGGTAGCCGCCGCACCGCACTTCCGACGCCCGTCGTACCAGCAGGTACGGCGGGCGTCGTCGTTCGTCCGAGCGCACCGTTCTGCGGGCTCTCCACAAGCTCGGTGGCGACCGCCATCGTTCCTCCACACCCCGACGCTGGTTCTCCACAGTTGTCCACACTTTCCACACAGTCATCCACACCCGCGTCCCGGAGTTGTCCACAGGCCCGTCCACAGTGGGGATAATCACACGCGTGTAACTCACCGAGTTGTCCCCAGCTGTGGAGAACTTCCGCTTCCCCTGTGGAGAGCGCCGTCCGGTCATGCAGAACGCCCCGCCGCTCGCAGGGGAGCAACGGGGCGTTCATGTCGGTTCGAGCGTCGATCAGCCGATGGCGTAGCCACCGATGCTGATGTACGCGGCGCCGATACCGGCCACGAGCAGCACGGCCTCGGCGATCAGCAAGCCGATCTGCAGCCCGCGCTGCCGGACGTTCCGGGTCTTCGAGAAGACGAACCCGGTGACGAACCCCAGGACGATGCCGCCGACGTGGGCCTGCCACGAGATGTTCGTACCGGGCAGGAACCCGACAACCAGGTTGAGGCCCATGATCACGAGCAGCTGCACGGCGTTGTAACCGAGGCTGCGCTGGATCACGAAGAACGCCGCGAAGAGGCCGAAGATCGCTCCGGAGGCACCGACCACCGGAGTACCGGGTGTCAGCAGGGAGACCGCGAGGTCACCGCCGAGTCCCGCCAGGAGGTACAGCGCGACGAAGCGCCACGTGCCGAGCAGGTTCTCGAGGATCCGCCCGAAGATGAACACCGCGAGCATGTTGAACCCGATGTGGAAGATCGACGAGTGCACGAAGAGCCCGGTGACGAGGCGCCACGGCTGCGTCCCGACCAGCGGCGTCCAGTAGCTCAGCCACTGGTTGACGATCCCACCGGACAGCAGGTTCAGCAGCCAGACGACGACCGACACGGCGATGATCACCGTGGTCGCCTTCTGGTCCATCATCGCGAACCGACGCCGTGCGACGGTCAGGCCGCCCGGCGCCCCCGAGGCACGACGGTTCGCCTGGAACTGCGCACGCTGCTCACGCACGCACTCCGGACAGTGCACGCCGACGGGCGCCGGCGTCTGGCACTCGGTGCAGATCGTCCGCCCGCACCGTTGGCACAGGATGAAGCTCTGCCGATCCGGGTGCCGGTAGCAGTAGTTGTCCCGCCCCGGGGCCTGGTCGGTCACCGGGTTCAGACGTCCTCGACGTCGATGCTCTCGATGACGACGTCGTCGAGCGGCTTGTCACGGCCGTCCGTCGGCACGCCCTCGATCGCGTCGACCACGGCGCGCGACTCGTCGTCGGCGACCTCACCGAAGATGGTGTGCTTGCCCTGCAGCCAGGGGGTCGCCACCGTGGTGATGAAGAACTGGGACCCGTTGGTGCCGCGGCCGCCCTGGATGCCGGCGTTCGCCATCGCGAAGATGTACGGCTTCTGGAAGGTGAGCTCCGGGTGGATCTCGTCGTCGAACCGGTAGCCCGGGCCACCGATGCCCTGACCGAGCGGGTCGCCGCCCTGGATCATGAAGTCCTTGATGATGCGGTGGAAGACGACACCGTCGTAGAGCTTGTCGGTCGAGACCTTGCCCGTGCCGGGGTGGGTCCACTCCTGCTTGCCGGTCGCGAGGTCGACGAAGTTCTTGACGGTCTTCGGAGCGTGGTTGCCGAACAGGTTGACGCGGATGTCGCCCTTGTTCGTGTGGATCGTTGCGACAGCGGTGTGCAGAGACATGTTCCGATTCTCGCATGTACACCTGACGGTGGGACGGATCACACAGCCGACGATCCGTGACCTGTCAGGGTGCTCGGTGGCAGGATGGGGTCACGCCGATCCGATGGAGGTACCAGATGACGACGATCGAGATCCCGCGCAAGCGTCGGAAGCAGATCAAGAAGCTCAAGGGCAAGACCGCCTCGCTCCTCGGCGAGCAGCGCAAGGTCCTCGAGCACGCGAATGCGATCCTCGCCGAGGCCCGCTCGCACGCTGCCGACGCAGCCCGCAAGGACATCGCCCCGCGCGTGCAGAACGCGATCGACAACGGGATCCGTCCCGCAGTCGCGACGGGCGTGCACGCAGCGACCTCGGCCGCCCACAGCGCGTCGCACCGCTTCCAGACCGAGGTGGTGCCCGGTCTCGTCGCGACCGCCGGTTCGGTCATGAGCGTCAAGGACCTCGCGAAGGACCCGCGCGTCAAGAAGATCGTGAAGGACGCCCAGAAGAAGGGCAAGAAGGCGAAGAAGGCTGCCGCCAAGTACACGCCGGGCCACCAGAAGAAGGGCCTGGGCTTCGGTGGGGTCGCCCTCATCGTCGTCGGTGTCGTCGCCGTCGCCGGTGCCGCCTACGCCGCGTACCAGACGCTCCGCGCCGACGACGACCTGTGGGTCGCTGACGACGCCGACACCGCGGGCAAGCCCGCCGCCTGACCTCCCGGTTCGTACGAAGGGCCCCGGCACTCCGCCGGGGCCCTTCGTCGTCCCCGCTGCCGCCCGGCGGGGCTGCGTCGATGCCTGCCGGTCACCGAGCGGGCACGTTCCGTCCCACTCGGCGCTGTCGAGCGACGAGAAGCACCCGCTCGGCGGCACACGCGCGGCAGGTCCTACCCGCTCGGGAGGCCGCAGCACCGACGGCGGGGACGCACGGATCACCGCCCGTGGCCGTGTCCCCGTCGCACAACACGCCGCACGCAGCCGTCCCGGTCGCACAACACGCCGCTCGACCGCGCACCGAACGGCAAGTCGTGCGCCCAGGAGGGCTCGCGCGAAGGGAACGGCCGCGACGAGGGCGACACCCGCGGCGGAGACAACCAACGCGGAGCGGCGCGCCGAAGGCGCCGACGAGCACAGAACGAAGCCCCTGCGAAGCGACGAAGTCGCGAGCAGGGGCTTCTGCGAGTGGAGCCTGGGAGAATCGAACTCCCGACATCCTGCTTGCAAAGCAGGCGCTCTACCAACTGAGCTAAGGCCCCGTGAGGACCAGCGTACCGGCCCCGGAGGGAAGTGGTGGGGCTACAAGGACTTGAACCTTGGACCTCTTCGTTATCAGCGAAGCGCTCTAACCGCCTGAGCTATAGCCCCTCAGACCAGATGAAAGCCTACCGTACCGATCTCGCAGAACGAAATCGAGGGGCGACTGCCGTCCGACCCGGGTGTGTCAGTTGTTCGTGAAGCCCACGAGCAGACCGCCCGTGATCCGCACACTGAGGTTGTAGAGGACGCTCACGATCGCGCCGAGCACGGTGCCGACGACCACGTTGAGGATGCCCACCACGACGGAGAACCCGAGGACCTGTCCCAGCGAGAACTGGTCCATGATCGAGTAGCTGTTCTGCCCGGTGACGTCCTTGAGCAGGGCGTCGATCTGCGTGAAGACACCGGTCTGGTTCAGGATGATCCAGACGAGCGCCGTCGCGACGATGATCACGATCGAGCCGGCGAGGGCGATGAGGAAGCTCAGCTTCACCATCGACCAGAAGTCGAGGTACACCAGGCGCAGGCGGACCTGCCGGGTACCGGTGGGACGTTTCGCCTTCTTCTGGAGCTTCTCGGCGACACTACTCATTGTTCGACTGGTCCTCTCCGGCCTCGTCCTCGACAGGCTCGGGGTTGGTGGGCGCGTTGTCGGCGGGATCAGCGGGTTCCGGCGCAGCTTCCGCAGGGCTCACCGTCTCCACCGGGCCCGCAGGCTCGATCTCGGGGTCGGCGTCGTCCTGGTCGTCCAGGTTCCGCTCGCTGTTCCGGGCCACCGCGATGATCCGGTCGTTCTCCGCGAACCTCGCGAAGACCACACCCATCGTGTCGCGACCCTTGGCGGGCACCTCGGACACGGCAGACCTTACCACCTTGCCCGACTGCAGCACGACGAGCACCTCGTCGTCCTCGCCGACGATGAGCGCACCCACCAGGTCGCCCCGGTCGGCGGCCAGCTTGGCCACCTTGATGCCCAGACCGCCGCGGCCCTGCACCCGGTACTGGTCGACCGAGGTGCGCTTGGCGTAGCCCCCCTCGGTCATCACCCACACGTAGCCGTCGTCCGAGACGACCCGGGCCGCGAGCAGGGCGTCGTCGTCGCGGAAGGACATGCCCTTCACGCCGGAGGTCGACCGACCCATCGGGCGCAGGGTGTCGTTCGTCGCGGTGAAGCGGAGCGACATGCCGTGCTTCGAGACGAGGAGCAGGTCGTCGGTCTCGTCGACGAGCAGCGCCTGGACGAGCTTGTCGCCCTCGCGCAGGTTGATCGCGATGATGCCGCCGGTGCGGTTCGTGTCGTACTCGGTCAACGCGGTCTTCTTGACGAGGCCCTGCTCGGTCGCGAGCACGAGGTACTGCGCTGCCTCGTAGTCGCGGATGTCGAGCACCTGCTGGATCTGCTCGTCCGGCTGCATGGCGAGCAGGTTGGCGACGTGCTGGCCCTTGGCGTCGCGGCTCGCCTCCTGCAGCTCGTACGCCTTGGCCCGGTACACGCGACCCTGGTCGGTGAGGAAGAGCAGCCAGTGGTGCGTCGTCGTGACGAAGAAGTGCTCGACGATGTCGTCCGCACGGAGCTGCGCGCCCTTCACACCACGACCGCCGCGGTGCTGCGAGCGGTAGTTGTCGCTCCGCGTGCGCTTGACGTACCCACCGCGGGTGATGGTGACGACCATCTCCTCTTCCGGGATGAGGTCCTCGATCGACATGTCGCCGTCGTACCCGAGCATGACCTCGGTGCGGCGGTCGTCGCCGAAGCGGTCGACGATCTCGGTGAGCTCGTCGCCGATGATCGTGCGCTGACGCGTCTCCGAGGCCAGGATGTCCTGGAAGTCGGCGATCTTGCGCTCGAGCTCCTCGGCCTCGTCGTGGATCTTCTGGCGCTCGAGGGCGGCCAGGCGACGGAGCTGCAGCTCGAGGATCGCGCGCGCCTGGATCTCGTCGACGGACAGCAGGTCCATCAGACCGGTGCGCGCCTCTTCGACGTCGGGCGAGCGGCGGATGAGGGCGATGACCTCGTCGAGCGCGTCGAGTGCGGCCAGGTAGCCGCGCAGGATGTGCGCACGCTTCTCGGCCTCGCGCAGGCGGAACCGGGTGCGGCGGACGATGACGTCGACCTGGTGGTCGACCCAGGCCGAGATGAACCCGTCGAGCGCCAGGGTGCGGGGCACACCGTCGACGATCGCGAGCATGTTCGCGCCGAAGTTCTCCTGCAGCTGCGTGTGCTTGTACAGGTTGTTGAGCACGACCTTCGCCACGGCGTCGCGCTTCAGCACGATGACCAGGCGCTGACCGGTCCGACCGGAGGTCTCGTCGCGGATGTCGGCGATGCCGGCGAGCTTGCCGTCCTTCACGCCCTCGGCGATGCGGATCGCCAGGTTGTCCGGGTTGACCTGGTACGGCAGCTCGGTGACGACCAGGCACGTGCGGCCCTGGATCTCCTCGACGTTCACGACCGCGCGCATCGTGATCGAGCCACGACCCGTGCGGTAGGCGTCCTGGATGCCCTTGGTGCCGAGGATCTGCGCACCGGTCGGGAAGTCCGGGCCCTTGATCCGCTGCATCAGCGCCGCGAGGAGTTCCTCGCGCGTCGCGTCGGGGTGCTCGAGCGCCCACTTCGCACCCTCGGCGACCTCGCGCAGGTTGTGCGGCGGGATGTTCGTCGCCATGCCGACCGCGATGCCGACCGAGCCGTTGACGAGCAGGTTCGGGAAGCGCGCGGGCAGGATCGACGGCTCCTGGGTGCGGCCGTCGTAGTTGTCCTGGAAGTCGACGGTGTCCTCGTCGATGTCCCGGACCATCTCCATGGCGAGCGGCGCCATCTTGGTCTCGGTGTACCGCGGGGCGGCCGCGCCGTCGTTGCCGGGCGACCCGAAATTGCCCTGGCCGAGGGCCAGCGGGTAGCGGAGCGACCACGGCTGCACCAGGCGGACGAGCGTGTCGTAGATCGCCGTGTCACCGTGCGGGTGGAACTGGCCCATCACGTCACCGACGACGCGCGAGCACTTCGAGAACGCGCGGTCCGGACGGTAGCCCCCGTCGAACATCGCGTAGATGACGCGGCGGTGCACCGGCTTCAGGCCGTCCCGGACCTCCGGCAGCGCGCGTCCGACGATGACGGACATCGCGTAGTCGAGGTACGACCGCTGCATCTCGAGCTGCAGGTCGACCTGCGAGATGCGGTCACCGGAGACCACGATGTCGCCTACCTCGCCGTGCACGATCTCCGGCTGCTCGTCGGCGCCGTTCTCGTTGTCGTCAGCCATGTGGCTTGGTCACCTTTCTGGTGGCCCACCGGGTGTCGGCCGGGAGGCACTGGTTCCGTCGGTCGCGCCGGGCGCGACCACAGGGGGTCGGGACTGGTCGACGCGGCTGGCACCGCGCCTCCAGGCCGGGACTAGATGTCGAGGAAGCGGACGTCCTTGGCGTTCTGCTGGATGAACTGGCGACGCGACTCGACGTCCTCGCCCATCAGCGTCGCGAAGACGCTGTCGACCGCGGCGGCGTCCTCGAGCGTGACCTGCAGGAGCGTGCGGGTGTCCGGGTTCATGGTGGTGTCCCAGAGCTCCTTGTAGTCCATCTCGCCGAGACCCTTGTAGCGCTGGATCCCGTTGTCCTTCGGGATGCGCTTGCCGGCGGCGATGCCCGCCTGCAGGAGGGCATCGCGTTCACGGTCGCTGAAGACGTACTCGTCGGCGGCGTTCGACCACTTCAGGCGGTACAGCGGCGGCTGCGCGAGGTACACGTAGCCGCGCTCGATGAGCGGGCGCATGTAGCGGAACAGCAGCGTGAGCAGCAGGGTCGTGATGTGCTGGCCGTCGACGTCGGCATCGGCCATCAGCACGATCTTGTGGTACCGGGCCTTGTCCGGGTCGAAGTCTTCGCCGATGCCGGCGCCGAACGCCGTGATCATCGACTGGATCTCCTGGTTCGCCAGTGCACGATCGAGGCGCGCCTTCTCGACGTTCAGGATCTTCCCGCGCAGCGGCAGGATGGCCTGGGTCATCGGGTTGCGGCCCTGGACGGCGGAACCGCCGGCGGAGTCACCCTCGACCATGAAGATCTCCGACAGCGTCGGGTCCTTCGACTGGCAGTCCTTGAGCTTGCCGGGCATGCCGCCCGACTCGAGCAGGCCCTTGCGGCGCGTGGTCTCGCGGGCCTTGCGGGCGGCGAGACGGGCCTGCGAGGCCTGGATCGCCTTGCGCACGACGTCTCGCGCCTGTGCCGGGTTGCTCTCAAACCAGTGGGTGAGCTCGGTGCCGACGACGCGCTGGACGAACGACTTCGCCTCGGTGTTGCCGAGCTTGGTCTTCGTCTGGCCCTCGAACTGCGGCTCGCCGAGCTTCACCGAGATGACGGCGGTCAGCCCTTCACGGATGTCGTCACCCGTGAGGTTGTCGTCCTTCTCCTTGATGATCTTGGTCTCGCGGGCGTACCGGTTCACCAGGCTCGTCAGGGCGGCGCGGAAGCCCTCTTCGTGGGTCCCGCCCTCGTGCGTGTTGATCGTGTTCGCGAAGGTGTGGACGCTCTCCTGGTACGAGGTGTTCCACTGCATGGCGATCTCGAGCGCGATCTTGCGCTCGGTGTCCTCGGCCTCGATCGCGATGACGTCGGGGTGGACCAGGTCCGCCTTCTTCTGGGCGTTGAGGTACTCGACGTAGTCGGGCAGCCCGCGCTCGTACCGGAAGGAGTCCTTCCGCGACTCCTCGCCCTCGTCCGGGGTGCGCTCGTCGGTGAGCGTGATGCGCAGGCCCTTGTTGAGGAAGGCCATCTGCTGGAAGCGCGTGCGCAGCGTCTCGTAGTCGAACTCGACGGTCTCGAAGATGTCGGCGTTCGGCCAGAACGTGATCGTGGTGCCGGTGGTGTCGGTGGCCTCGTCCTGGGAGACCGGGGCGACCGGGACGCCGTCGGTGTAGCTCTGGCGCCAGACGTGGCCCTGGCGACGGACCTCGACGTCGAGCTCGGAGCTCAGGGCGTTCACGACGGAGGAGCCGACGCCGTGCAGACCGCCGGAGACCGCGTACCCGCCGCCGCCGAACTTGCCGCCCGCGTGCAGGACGGTCAGCACGACCTGGAGCGTCGAGACGCCCTCGGCCGCGTGGGTGTCCACCGGGATGCCACGGCCGTTGTCGACGACCCGGACGCCGCCGTCCTCGCGGATCGTGACGTCGATGTGGTCGCAGTAGCCGGCCAGGGCCTCGTCGACGGAGTTGTCGACGATCTCCTGCACCAGGTGGTGGAGACCGCGCGGACCCGTCGAACCGATGTACATGCCGGGGCGCTTGCGGACCGCCTCGAGCCCTTCGAGCACCTGGATCTGATCTGCGCCGTACGATGGTTCCGATTGCGGAGCCTGTTCGGTCTCGCCCTGCGGGATCGTCCGGTCGTCGTCAGATTCTGCTGCCATGTCGAAGGTGCTCCTGCCTGCGCGCGGAACACCCGCACACTGCACTCATCAGTCTACCGCAGGACCCCCGTCCCGAGGGCTTGTCCGGCCTCCAGACGGGCTTTTTTCGTTCCCGAGGACGATTTCGTCTGGCTAGCCGTAGGTGTCGCGGGGGCCGCGCCCCTGGACGGTCCTGGGGCCGCGTTTCCACGTGGGGGCGTCCGGCCCGGAAACCCTGATCGACTGCACACCCGCGCCGGGGTGCCGCTCGGCGATCGTGGTGGTGACGGTCGCGCGCATCAGTCGGAGCTGGGTCGCCCAGGCCGTCGAGTCGCAGCGGATCACGAGCGTTCCGTCGTCGATGGTCATCGGGCGGGAGTGCTTCGCGAGCTCGTCACCGACCACCGCCGGCCAGTCCACGAAGAGCTCCGAGCGTGCCAGGGGCTCCGACCAGCCGAGCTCCTGCGCGAGCGCACCGACCACGTCGCCGAGGCCTCGGGGCTCACGACCCTTGCCGTACGGGACGGTGTCCGCGTCGAGTTCGCGGGACCGCCGGCGTCGGGCGTCGACGGTGCGGAGCGAGGGGTCGCCGAAGACGGCCCGTAGGTGGCGGTACACCCGCGCGGGTTCGGTCGGCTTCCACGGCTTCGGCATCAGGCGGTCGCATCCGGCTCGGCGGCGTCGACCCCGGCGGCGTCGACTCCGGCGGCGTCGACTCCGGCGAAACCGGCGGAACCAGGTTCCGGACTCGGAACCGTGCTCTTCCGCGGTGCTGTGTCCGGGACCTGGTTCCCTGCGCCCGGGTCGTCCGTGACGATCGTGCCCGCCTCGATCCGGACCGTGTGCGCCGCGAGCTGCTCCGGCACGTCGCCGAACACCGCGGCGGTGATGAGGACCTGCTCGTAGTCGGCGACCGCACCCGCGAGTCGTTCGCGCCGCGACTCGTCGAGCTCGGCGAACACGTCGTCGAGGATGATGATCGGGTCGCCGAGCGTCGACTCGGCCCGGAGCACGGCGGCGCCGGCGAGCTTGATCGCGAGTGCGAACGACCAGGACTCGCCGTGACTGGCGTAGCCGCGGGCGGGTAACCCGTTCAGCTGGAAGAGCACATCGTCGCGGTGGGGCCCGACGAGCGTCAGTCCGCGGTCGAGTTCGTCCTTCCGGCGACGCTCCAGGGCGCCCCGGAAGGCGTCGGCCGCTGCCGCCACGGACACCGGCTCGTCCGGTGTCCCGAGCACCGGGTCGGTCGCTGCGGCGTCCTCGGGGTCCCCGCCCCGGACGCTGAGCGCACCCGAGATCGTCGCCTCGTGCCGTTCGCCGGCGACCGTGGCGTAGGCCTCGGTGACGAACGGTGCGAGTCGGCGGGTCAGGTGGTCGCGTGCGGCGATGATCTCCGCGCCGAACGCGACGAGCCGGTCGTCCCAGACGTCGAGCGTGGCGAGCGACCCCGAGCGTGCACCGGTCGCGCGGGCCGACTTGAGCAGGGTGTTCCGCTGCTTCAGGGTCCGGTCGTAGTCGGCGAGCACGCCCTGCATCCGCGGAGCGATCTGCCCGAGGAGCTCGTCGAGCATCCGTCGGCGGCCGGACGGTTCACCGCGGACGAGTGCCAGGTCCTCGGGGGCGAAGAGCACGCTGGCGCAGTACCGCGGCAGTTCGCGGGGCTTGATCGCCGCGCGGTTGACCTGGGCGCGGTTCGAGCCGGTCCGGTTGATCTGCACCTCGGCCAGGATGCTGCGGTCCTCGTGGGCCAGACGAGCGCGCACGATCGCGGCGTCGCAGCCCTGGCGGACGAGGGCCGCGTCGGTCGGCACCCGGTGCGACCCGAGCGTCGACAGGTACCCGATCGCCTCGACCAGGTTGGTCTTGCCCTGGCCGTTCCGCCCGACGAACAGGTTCGGCCCGCGTGCGAGGTCGACGTCCGCCTCCCGGTAGTTCCGGAAGTCGGAGAGTTGCAGGTGGTCGACGTGCACGCGGGCCGGGACGAGCTCAGGTGGTGACCTGAACTACGCCTTCTTGACGGCGTGGCCGCCGAACTGGTTGCGCAGGGCGGCGACGGCCTTCATCGTCGGGGACGCGCTGCCCTGACGCGACACGAAGCGCGCGAAGATCGAGGCGGAGATGGTCGGCATCGGCACGGCGTGCTCGATGGCTTCCTCCACGGTCCAGCGACCCTCGCCCGAGTCCTCGACGTAGCCCTCGATCGCGTCGAGCTTCGGGTCCTCGTTCAGCGCGAGGACCATGAGGTCGAGCAGCCAGGAGCGCACGACGGTGCCGCGCTGCCACCCGGCGAAGACCGCGGGGACGTCCTTGATGATGTCCTTGGCCTCGAGGAGCTCGTAGCCCTCGCCGTAGGCCTGCATGATCGCGTACTCGATGCCGTTGTGGACCATCTTGGCGTAGTGGCCGGCGCCGACGGGGCCGGCGTGCGAGAAGCCCTCCTCGCGCGGGCCCTCGGGGCGGAGCGCGTCGAAGACCGGCATCGCGAACTCGACGTCCTCGGGGGCGCCACCGACCATCAGGCCGTAGCCGTTGTCCTTGCCCCAGACACCACCGGACACACCGGCGTCCATGTAGCGGATGCCCTTGGCGCCGAGCTGCTCGGCGTGGACGGTGTCGTCCAGCCACTTCGAGTTGCCGCCGTCGATCACGAGGTCACCCTCGGACAGGACGCCGGCGAGGTCGGTGATCACGTCGTCGGTGATCTTGCCGTGCGGGACCATGACCCACACGAGCTTCTTGCCCTCGGGCAGAGCGGCGGCGAGTGCGCCGAGGTCGGCGACGTCGGAGACGGCGGGGTTCGCGTCGTACCCGGTGACCTCGATGCCTGCGTTGCGGAGACGGGCACGCATGTTGTTGCCCATGCGACCGAGGCCGACAAGACCGATGTGCATGATTTCCTCTTCTGTTCGTCGTCGCGCTGGTTGCCAGTGGCGCGTCAGCGCAGTGGTACGGCTGTTGCGCTATCGCAGCAGGAGATTGGGCTGCAGCAGGTACCGGTATCCGTCCGTCGCCGGGGCCTCCTGCGAGGTCTGGCCGGTGATGAGCACCGGACCCGGCTTGTTGGGGTTCTCCGTCTTGGTGAAGGAGATGCGGACGAACTCGGAGTGCACCGCGTTCAACCCGTCCAGGAGGAAGGCGGGCTTCAGCGAGACCACCGTTTCCTCCCCGGTCAGCAACGCACTGATCGACTCTGACGCCTGCGCTTGTTCGGATCCGATCGCCTCGAGCGTGAGCCCGTCGACCGAGAAGGAGAACCGGAGCGCCGCTTCGCGCTCCAGGACGAGGGAGACCCGTCGGACGGCCTCGACCAGCTCGGCGGTGTTGATCACCGCGTGGTCGTCCACCGTCTCGGGGAAGAGCCGGCGGACCGGCGGGTAGTTGCCCTTGATGAGCAGCGACGTCACGGTCTTGTCGTCGGCGTGGAACGCGATGAGCTCACGGTCCGACGAGCCGCTGATCGACACCGACACGGTCGAGGCCGAGCCGAAGGTCCGGCCGACCTCCTGCAGGGTGCGGGCAGGGACGAGCGCGTGCAGCGGGTCCGACCCGACGCGGCCGGAGTCCCACGCGATCGTCCGGACCGCGACGCGGTAGCGGTCGGTGGCGATGAGCGACAGGTCGTTGTCGCCGACCTCGAGCTGCACACCCGTGATGACCGGGGTCACGTCGTCGCGGCTCGCGGCGACGGCGACCTGGGACACCGCCTCGGAGAACGCATCGCCGGGCACGACCCCGGTCTGCTCGCCGATCTCGGGCAGGGTCGGGTACTCCTCGACCGGCATGGACAGCAGCGTGAAGTGCGCCGAACCGCAGGTGACCGAGATCTTCGTGTCCTCGGTGGTGAAGGTCACCGGGGCGTTCGGGAGTCGGCTCGAGATGTCGTTGAGCAGGCGGCCGGAGACGAGCACGGTGCCCGGTTCGTCGATCTGCGCCGTGATCGAGGTCTGCGCCGAGACCTCGTAGTCGAACGACGACAGCGTGAGTCGGTCGCCCTCGGCGTGGATGAGGACGCCGGACAGGATCGGGAGGGTCGTGCGCTGTGGGAGGAGCTTCACCGCGAAGGAGACGGCTTCGGAGAAGACGTCCCGGTTGACCTCGAACTTCACAGCTGGGACCCCTGTCGATCGGTTGGACTGTCCGGCCGCCCCATTGTGGCACAGCGGAGCAGGGCCCGGATTTCTTGTCATCCCGCCGTCCACAGGGTTGGCCCGCGGAACTTCATCGTTAACCAGGATCAATGGTGTTAACGCCTGTGCACAGTGTGGATAACTCTGTGCATCCCGCTTCTCCACAGGGAACTACACACGTGTGAGTTGTGAGTCGCGTGTTGACGGCGTCTGGATGAACAAATCTCATCTATCCGCTTCCATCCCCAGTCTCCACAGGTGGGGTCAGAACTGTGAACAACAGGACCGCGTGTCATCCACAGTTATCCACAGGCTTTCCACACTGGGGGAAACTCGGCGCGTGGAACCGTCTCAGATGGTGGATGCGTCCCGGAGCGGGCCGATCCGCGGTCGGCTGACGGTCTGTTCCGGTGCACGACGACGGACGGGAGGCACGGTGCCGTCCCGCACCGCGCCTCCCGTCCGTCAGCTGGTGGCGTCCTCGTCAGCTGCTCGCTCCGGTGTCAGCGGTAGCGGCGGTCCTGCTTGATGCGGCTGGTCAGCTCGGTGACCTGGTTGTAGATCGACCGACGCTCCTTCATCAGCTCGGTGATCTTCTTGTTCGCGTACATGACCGTCGTGTGGTCGCGGTTGCCGAACAGTTGCCCGATCTTCGGCAGCGACAGGCTCGTCATCTCGCGGCACAGGTACATGGCGATCTGCCTGGCTGTCGCGATCGCCTGTGACCGGGAGGACCCGTAGAGGTCGTCGACCGAGAGCTTGAAGTACTCCGCGGTGTGGTTGATGATGTCCGTCGGCGCGATCACGTTGTCGTCGTCGAGGGTGATCAGGTCCTTGAGGACCGTCTGTACCAGGGCCATGTCCACGGCCGTCCGGTTCAGGCTGGCGAACGCCGTGACGCGGATGAGCGTCCCCTCGAGCTCGCGGATGTTGCTCGACACCTTCGACGCCATGAACTCGAGGATGTCGTCGGGCACCTGCAGGTGGTCGGACTGCGCCTTCTTCCGCAGGATCGCGATGCGCGTCTCGAGGTCCGGTGCCTGCACGTCCGTGATCAGGCCCCACTCGAACCGCGAGCGCATCCGGTCCTCGAAGCCGGTCAGGTGCTTCGGTGCGACGTCCGACGTGATCACGACCTGCTTGTTGTGGTCGTGCAGCGTGTTGAACGTGTGGAAGAAGGCCTCCTGCGTGGAGTCCTTCCCCTGGAGGAACTGGATGTCGTCGATCAGCAGGATGTCGATGTCGCGGTAGCGCTGCTGGAACTGGTTCGACCGGTTGTTGGCGATCGAGTTGATGAAGTCGTTGGTGAACTCCTCGCTCGACACGTAGCGGACGCGGATGCCCGGGTACAGGCTCTCGGCGTAGTGGCCGATCGCGTGCAGCAGGTGCGTCTTGCCGAGGCCCGAGTCGCCGTAGATGAAGAGCGGGTTGTACGCCTTCGCCGGCGCCTCGGCCACGGCGACCGCGGCGGCGTGGGCGAAGCGGTTCGACGAGCCGATGACGAAGTTGTCGAAGTTGTACTTCGGGTTGAGCCGCGATTCCGGGCGACCTCCGGTGCCCGGGGAGTCGATCTGGCTCGGCACGAACGGCGCCTCGATGTACTGCCGGGGTGCTGCGCTCTGCTCCACCGGTGCCTGCACGGGCTCGGCGTACTCGGGGACGTGGCTGGCGACGACCGGGTCGACCCGCGGCTCGGACGCCATGTCGGGGTTGACCGTGATGGCGAAGTTCGCGACCGAGTCGTCACCCACTCGCGAGACGGCCTCGGTGATGGGGACCCGGATCCGCTGCTCGAGCATGCCGCGCGTCAGGTCGTTCGGCACCTCGAGGTAGAGGGTGCCGGCGAGCACGCCCTTCGGCTCGACCAGGTTGAGGAAGCCGTGCAGCTGCGGGGTGATGCGGTCGTCCTCGGAGAGGAGGCCCAGGACGGAGGACCAGAGGTCCTCGACGGGGTCGGCCGGCATCGTCATTCGCGCTGGTCTCCTGGTCTGGTGTCGGTGTGCTGGTGTCGGGCGTGGCCGGACACCGGTCCACCTGGTGGGCGGTCGGTGCGCGCCGAGCCGTGTCGGCGCGGACGGTTCCACGGGGCCGGACCGCTGTTCCCCGGGGTGGTGATCCACAGAGTTGTCCACAGTCCTGTCCACGGCGGTCCGGCTGCGGACGCTGAGGTGACTCCCCCGTCGCTCCGCGGGACGGGCCGATCGATCCCACCACTGTAAAGGGTCCGACCGAGTCGTACCGAACGCACGTTTTCCCCAATGTGGATGATGATCGTGCGGATGCTCCGGCCGACCCCGGTCCTCGGCACCGTTTGACCTCGCCGCCCCTGTCACGTACCGTTAACCAGTTGACTGCGGCCATTCGGTCGCGCCCATCGTGTCGTTCGGCCTCGTCGAGCGGCTGTCCAGACATACGTGTCGGCTCGCGCTGAGCCCGTCCTCGAGCGCAGCCGTGTGGAGATCATCATGAGCAAGCGCACCTTCCAGCCGAACAACCGTCGTCGCGCCAAGAAGCACGGCTTCCGCGCCCGCATGCGCACCCGTGCCGGCCGCGCCATCCTCGCCGCGCGCCGCAGCAAGGGCCGCACCGAGCTCAGCGCCTGATCGGGCTGCGCCCCTCGGGGCAGCGTCTGATCCGGTCCCGAATCGGAACCCGGTAGCGATCGTGTTGGCCCGCGCCAACCGCATCGTCCGCGGTGACGACTACCGGTCCGTCGTGCGTCGTGGTCGCAGGAGCGCCACGGCGCACGTCGTCGTATCCGTGGTCCGACGCCCCGCTGGCGGCACGCCCCGGGGCACGGGCGGCCCGGACGTCGTCGCGCCCGGTCCGGACGATCCGACCCGCTTCGGGTTCATCGTCGCGAAGACGGTCGGGAACGCCGTCGTTCGCAACACGATCCGTCGTCGTCTCAAGGCCATCGCCCACGAGCTGCTGACCGAGGTGCCGACCGGCCACGACGTGGTCATCAGGGCCTTGCCAGCCGCGGCGCAGGCCGGATGGCCTACCCTGCTCGGAGACGTCTCGCGCTCCTTCGCGCGCGGGGTGGAGAAGGCAGCATGAACCGCATCCAGTGGACCCGGCTGGCGTTGAACCGACTGGCCTGGGTCGTCGCGTTGCTCCCACGCAACGTGTGCGTCGTCGTGCTGCGCGCCTACCGCGCGGTCATCTCTCCCCTGTACGGGAACGTCTGCCGCTACCACCCGTCGTGCTCACGGTACGCGCTCGAGGCCATCCAGCAGTACGGCGTCGTGCGCGGGTCGGCGATGGGGGCCTGGCGGATCGCGCGGTGCAACCCGTGGGCCGCAGGCGGGATCGACGACGTGCGCGAGCGTGATCGTCCCTACCGCCTGACCCGGTTCGGGTTCGTGCTCCCTCCGTCCCAGCTGCACCCCCAGTCGTCCGGCGATGTCCGTCGTCCGGTCCTGCTCCCCCAGCGCACTCGAAAGGCGTGACCGTCCTCATGGACTTCATCGGAACGATCCTCTGGCCACTGAAGTGGGTGGTCTCGGCGATCCTCGTGGCCTTCCACTGGATCTTCGAGTCCCTCGGTATGGACCCGTCGGCCGGCATCACGTGGGTGCTGTCGATCATCTTCCTGACCTTCGTGGTCCGGGCCGCGCTCATCCCGATCTTCGTCCGGCAGATCAAGTCGCAGCGCCGGATGCTCGAGGTCGCGCCGCAGCTGAAGAAGATCCAGGACAAGTACAAGGGCAAGAAGGACCAGTTCTCGCGTGAGGCCATGAGCCGCGAGACCATGGCGCTCTACAAGGAAACCGGGACGAACCCGCTGAGCTCCTGCCTGCCGCTGCTCATCCAGATGCCGATCTTCTTCTCGCTGTACTCGGTGCTGCACGAGGCACAGATCAACAAGACGGGCATCGGCCTGCTCACGAACACCCTCGCGCAGGACTTCGGCAACGCCGCCCTGTTCGGCGCCCCCCTGCACGAGACCTTCACGAACGCCTCCGGGTGGGAGGTCCGCGTCATCGCCGGCTTCATGATCGTCGTGATGACCGCGTCGCAGTTCGTCACCCAGCTGCAGCTCGTGGCGAAGAACATGTCGCCGGAGACCAAGGCGTCGCCGATGTACCGCCAGCAGAAGATGATGCTGTACATCCTCCCGCTCGTCTTCGTGATCTCGGGCCTCAGCTTCCCCCTCGGCGTCATGTTCTACTGGCTCGCCTCGAACATCTGGACGATGGCGCAGCAGTACTTCGTGATCCGCAGCATGCCGACCCCGGGTTCCGAGGCTGCGCTCGCCCGTGAGGCACGCCTCGCCAAGAAGGCCCAGCGCCGCGGCACCCCGGTGCTCGCCGAGGCCGGTGCCGGCTCGGCCGCGGTCGAGGTCGAGCCCGTCCGCGTGACCACGCAGCGCCAGCAGCCCGTCGGCAAGAACCGCTCCAAGAAGAACGGGAAGAAGTAAGTGACCGAGCAGGACACCGCCCCCACCGTCGATGCCCCCGTGGAGACGGACGACGCCCGCGACGAAGCGGACATCGCTGCGGACTACATCGAGGAGCTCCTCGACATCTGCGACCTCGACGGGGACATCGAGATCGAGGAACGTGCCGGGCGGGTGTACCTGTCCGTGAGCGACGAGGGCGGTGCGCTGCGGGTGCTGTCGAAGCCGGAGACGGTGTCGGCCCTGCAGGAGCTCACCCGGATCGCCGTCCAGGCGGAGACGGGCGAGTTCAGCCGGCTCATCCTGGACATCGGCGGTTCGCGCGACGCCAGGGCCACCGAGCTCCAGCGTCTCGTCGACACCGCTGTCGAGCGCATCGAGGCCGGATCGTCCTCTGCTGCGCTGCCCCCGATGTCGTCGTACGAGCGCAAGCTCGTGCACGACCTGGTCGCTGAGAAGGGCTTCCACTCGGAGTCCGAGGGCGAGGGACGAGACCGCCACACGGTCGTCACGCGATGACGGACGACGTCGCGCCGGTCCTGGAACAGGAGCCGGCGGCCGCCGCGGACCTCTTCGGGGACCGGATCGAGCTCGCGCGGTCCTTCACCGGGGAGCTCGCCCGCCGGGGCGAGGAACTCGGCCTGATCGGCCCGCTCGAGCTACCGCGGCTTTGGACACGACACATCCTCAACTCTGCACTGCTGGCTCCCCTCCTGGAGGCTGAGGGTCGCGTTGCCGACGTCGGGTCCGGTGCCGGGCTGCCCGGTCTCGTGCTCGCGATCGCCCGTCCGGACGTCGCCTTCACGCTCATCGAGCCCATGGAGCGGCGCTGTGACTGGCTGAATGCCGAGTCCGAGCGACTCGGACTCGAGAACGTCACGGTCCTGCGTGGACGAGCGGAGGACGTCGCTGATGCAGTCGTGGTCGACCAGGTCACCGCACGTGCCGTGAGCGCGCTCTCGAAGCTCATCCCGCTCACCGTTCCACTGGTGCGATCGGGCGGCCAGCTCATCCTGATGAAGGGTGCGCGGGTTGACGAGGAGATCGAGAAGGCTCGGAAGGTGATCCTGCGGAAGCGCCTGACGGACGTCGAGGTGCTCGAGCTCGGAGTCGGTGTGGTCGAGGAGACCACGCGAGTCTTCCGGGCTACAGTTGACTGACGCCGCGGCTGGGTCCGGCTCCGCCGGACGCTGAACGCCCGAAGTTCCACGTGGAACACTGACCCGGGGAAGAGGTCTTCGTTGAGTTCATCGACCGACTACGACGCGTCGACGCCCCTGGCCCGCGAGATCGCGGATCTCAACCGACGACGTCGCGCGATCGCCACGCAGCAGTTCCCGCTTCCGGAGACGACTCGCGTCTTCACGGTGTCCAACCAGAAGGGTGGGGTCGGCAAGACGACCACCACGGTGAACCTCGCGGCCGCGCTCGCGCACGGCGGTGCCCGGGTGCTGGTCATCGACCTCGACCCGCAGGGCAATGCCTCGACGGCACTCGGGGTCGAGCATCAGGCCGAGGTGACGAGCGTCTACGACGTGATCGTCGACGAGGCGCCGATCGCCGATGCCGTGCAGCGCTCCCCCGAGTCGGAGACGCTCTGGTGCGTACCAGCAACCATCCACCTCGCCGGCGCGGAGATCGAGCTCGTCTCCCTGGTCGCCCGCGAGCAGCGGCTGCGGACGGCGCTCGACCAGTACCTGTCGTCACTCGACGAGCCGTACCACTACGTCTTCATCGACTGCCCGCCATCGCTCGGCCTCCTGACGATCAACGCGTTCGTCGCTGCGCAAGAGGTCTTGATCCCGATCCAGACCGAGTACTACGCACTCGAGGGCCTCAGCCAGCTCCTCCGGAACATCGAGTTGATCGAGCGGCACCTGAACCCGAACCTCCGCGTGTCAACGATCCTGCTCACGATGTTCGACGGACGAACCAACCTGTCGAACCAGGTCGCAGCGGATGTCCGCGAGCACTTCGGGGACCAGGTACTGAAGGCCGTGATCCCCCGATCGGTGCGCGTCAGTGAAGCACCGAGTTACGGCCAGAGCGTCGTGTCGTACGACGTCAACTCGTCAGGGTCGCTCTCCTACCTGGAGGCGGCCGCCGAGATCGCAGCACGAGGAGCGCAGGACTGATGGCACCCAAGCGAACCGGCCTCGGGCGAGGCATCGGCGCCCTGATTCCCACCGCATCGGACCAGCAGGACCGCCCGGTCGATGTGTTCTTTCCGACCGGTGGATCCCCGGCATCGGCACCGTCGGCTGGCGGGGCGACCGCCGAGGAGCTGGTCGCGGTGCCGGGTGCTCGACTCGCGAACCTCAACCCGCTCGACGTGGTGCCGAACGCGCAGCAGCCGCGGAAAGAGTTCCGCGAGGAGGAGCTGCAGGAACTCGTCCACTCGATCCGCGAGATCGGCGTCCTGCAGCCGATCGTCGTGCGCCCGATCGTGGGTGCCTCCGGTTCTGCACCGCAGTACGAGCTCATCATGGGTGAGCGACGACTCCGTGCCACGAAGGAACTCGGTCTCGCGACGATCCCGGCGATCGTCAAGGACACCCCCGATGACGCGATGCTGCGGGACGCACTGCTCGAGAACCTGCACCGCGCCCAGTTGAACCCGCTGGAAGAGGCATCGGCGTACCAGCAGCTCCTCGCCGACTTCGGGATCACGCAGGAGCAGCTCGCGCAGCGCATTGGTCGCTCGCGCCCGCAGATCACGAACACGATCCGGCTGCTCCGCCTGCCCTCCCCCGTGCAGCGCCGTGTTGCCGCCGGTGTGCTGTCGGCTGGACATGCGCGGGCGATCCTCGCGGCGCCCGATGCTGAGGCGATGGAGTACCTGGCCGAGAAGATCGTCAACGAGGACCTATCGGTGCGCGCTGCCGAGGCCATCGCGCAGCAGCTCGCGGCGAAGACTCCGGTGAAGCCGAAGGCGGAGCCGTCGAAGCGACAGGCGCACTTCAACGACCTCGCCGAGCGCATCGGTGACCGACTCAACACGCGCGTGAAGATCGCCGTCGGTACCCGCAAGAGTTCTGTGACGATCGACTTCGCGAACGGCGACGACCTGAACCGGATCCTCGGCGAGCTCGGCATCAGCGACGTCACCGACTGAGCCTCGCGCTGCCACCAGCGCAAGCGCTGAGCTGACCCGACGGCTCGGGTAGAACCGCAGAGAGGCGCTCCGAGCCCTGTGTGGCGTTCTGACGGCCTGTCCGCGTCTGCTGAGCCCGATCTCCGGCAGGGTGTCTCCTGAGGCGACACGAGGGCTCTGGTGGGCTCTGATGCCCGTTGTGGTCTCAGAGGGCCACTTGGGAACTGGGTGTGTGGCACTCGCGGCGTCGTTCCACGTGGAACATCCGACTCTCTGGTCTGGTCGCCACGATGACGGCGGCCCCTGACCGGCCTCAGCGGCGCGCTCGGCCTTGTCGCCACGGCTCATCAGGCCCTGATGGTCGGCGCTCCCGTCGTCTGCGGCGCCAGCGTGCTGAGCGGGGAGCTCGGAGCTGCGAGCGGACGGCTTTCCCGGACGAGCGCGCATGCAATCGACCGGGTACGACTCCCGCTTCGTGACGAGGCTCGGCGACGAGTGACACCGATCGCAGAACTAACCGTGACGGGTGTCTGGGCGAGGCGGTCGCTGCGCCCGGCCAGTCGCGAGTCCTCGGCTGGGGTGTATTGCGCGCTGATCGGGCGACAACGGTCGTTGTATTCTTCCGGTCCACCATCCGAGCGGTGCTGTCGCTGGGCTCCCGCCCGAGGCTACGGGCCGAGCGGGCGCAACGCGATGGTCCGGCCATCGCGACTGCTCGGGGCCCGAACACGGGCGATCCCGGGCGCATCACGCTCGCGCATGGAAGCATCAGGCGCCGGAGGGACGTGTTCCACGTGAAACGCGTCGTGCGGCGGCGAGCTTCCAAAGCCCGACCGAGGCGAACACGGGCTTGAGCAAGATCATCTCTCCGAGCCGGTAGTCGTCGGCGGGCACGAGCCGGCGCGCGAGTTGCGGATCCTGGCGCCGGAGGTAGGCACGGGCCTTCGCGGCGTGGAGACCGTTGGAGCAGAGGGCGATCATTGCCTGGTCACCGAGGAGCTTCCGTGCATTCACGATGTTCTCCCACGTCGAGACGCTCTCGCGGTCGTAGCGGATCTCACCGAGCCACCCGTTCGCACGCAGTGCTGCAGCGAGCAAGTCGGATTCGGGACGCACGCCCCGGACAGCCCCTCCGCAGCAGACGACGGTGACAGTCGTTCCGGTCGACGCCAGGCGCAGCGCTGTCCGGGCCCCGATCCGAGCCCTCCAGCGGTTCACGGCGTTGGGGCGATCCCCCCGATTGGCGAAGCCGAGGACGATGACGCTTGCGGTCGGGCTCCGATGCGGAGCATCTGCGTCCCCCCAGTGCTGCGGTTTCCCACCGAGCTCTGCTCGTGCCTGCGCTGATGCCCGTGCATGCACCGCCTCACCGAAGGTGAGTGTGGCGAGCGCGGCCAAACCCACCAGAGCAACAACGAAGGGCAGTGTTCCACGTGGAACACTGCCCTTCGCGGTCATGATCAGGCGCGGTGGTCGCGGATCGCCTGCTCCGCCAGCTCGGCGTAGGTCCATCCGAGGTCGAATCCGGATGCGCTGAGGGCCTGCGGCACGAGTGAGGTCTCGGTCAGCCCGGGCAGGACGTTCGCCTCGAGGAACCAGGGCGTGCCAGCGCCGTCCACGATCAGGTCGACGCGCGAGAGATGGCGGAGACCGAGTGCGGTGTGGGCTGCGACTGCGGCGTTCGCTGCTGCACGACCGAACTCGTCGGAGAGCCGAGCGGGGGTGAAGAAGGTCGTCTCCCCCGCGTTGTAGCGCGCCTCGAAGCCGTACGTCCCGCTCTTCGGGACGATCTCGACCGCGGCGAGTGCGACGGGGCCGTCACCGGTGTCGATGATGCCGACGGCCACCTCGGTCCCGCGGATGAGCTGCTCGACGATGACGTCATCGCAGTAGGTGTACGCCGACACCATCGCGCGGGGCAGCTCGTGTGGGTCCTCGACGAGCGTCACGCCCTGGGCGCTCCCGCCTCGCGCAGGCTTCACGGCGAGCGGGACCGGGTGCTCAGTGGCGATCGCGTCGAGTACCCCGACAGCACCGAGCTCGCGGAAGACGTCGTGCGACAGCGTGACCGATCGCGGGGTCCGCACACCGGCGCGCGCGACCAGCGCGGACGAGGTGGGCTTGTCCCAGGCGAGCCGAGCCGACGTGGAACGTGAGCCGACGAACGGGATGTCGAGAGCCTCCAGAACGCCCCGGAGTGCGCCGTCCTCACCCGACGCACCGTGCAGTGCCGGCCAGACGACGTCGGGCCGGGATTCGCGGAGTGCGGGCAGGAGGGAGGCGTCGGCGTCCCGGAGGTCGACCTGCCAGCCGTAGCCCGTCAGGGAGTCGGCGACACGTCGACCCGATCGGAGCGAGACGTCGCGCTCGTGGGAGATCCCTCCCGCGACGACGACGACATGACGACGGGTGAGCTCGGCCATGCGAGGGTCCTCCGGGTGGAACGGGCGGTGAAAGTGCTGGTCAGGAGATGTTCGGCGGCGGTGCCACCACGGTGGACCGCGGCTCGGTCACCGCGCTCGGCCGCGTCGAGTGCCCGAAGGTCTCGAGCAGCTCGAGTTCGTCGTTGATGACCGTCGCGAGGCGCTTGACCCCGACCCGGATCTGGTCCGGTGTCGGGTAGCAGAACGACAGGCGGATGTTGCCCCCGCCTCGGCCGTCCGCGTAGAACGCGGTTCCCGGCGTGTAGGCGACCAGCTCCTTCACGGCACGCGGCAGCATGCCCTTCGAGTCGAGCGAGTCCGGCAGCGTGAGCCAGACGAAGAAGCCGCCGTTCGGCTTCGTCCACGTCAGGTCGGGCAGGAACTCCCCCAACGCGGCCATCATGGCGTCCCTGCGCTCCGCGTAGAGGCCTCGGAAGGTGTCGACCTGGCCCTTCCAGTCTGCGGCGTCCAGGTAGGCGTTCACGACGTACTGGCCGAACGAGTTGGGCGCGAGGACGGCCGACTCGTTCGCCAGGACGAGCTTCTCGCGGATGGCGTGCGGAGCGAGCGCCCATCCGACCCGGAAACCCGGGGCGAGGGTCTTCGAGAAGGACCCGAGGTAGACGACGCCCTCGTCGTCGATCGAACGGATCGCCTGCGGAGCCGGTTCGTCGAACCAGAGCAGACCGTAGGGGTTGTCCTCGAGCACGAGGATGCCGTTCGACCGGCAGATGTCGAGGACCTCGATGCGGCGCTCACGGCTCATCGTGACGCCGGCCGGGTTGTGGAAGTTCGGGATCGTGTAGAGGAACTTGATCCGCTTGCCCTGTGTCCGCAGGTTCGCGATCGCCTCGCGGAGTGCCTCGGGGACCAGGCCGTGCTCGTCGGTGGTCACGTGGACGGTCTCCGCCTGGTACGAGCGGAAGACGCCGATGGCGCCGACGTACGAGGGCGACTCGGCGAGCACGACGTCGCCCGGGTCGATGAACAGTCGCGTGACGAGGTCCAGCGCGTGCTGCGACCCGGTGGTGACGACGACGTCCTCGGCACTGGCACGGATGCCCTCGAGGCTCATCACGTCGACGATGTGCTCGCGCAGGGACCGGAGACCCTGGCCGCCACCGTACTGCAGCGCCATGGCGGCGTCCTCGGTCATCACCCGGTCGATCGACCCGGTGACGAGCTCGCGCGGCAGCGCCGAGACGTAGGGCATGCCACCGGCGAGCGAGACCACCTCGGGCCGCGAGGCCACGGCGAACAGGGCTCGGACCTCGGAGGCGCTCAGCCCGGCGGTGCGCTGGGCGTAGGAGTCGTACCAGGGGTCGAGGCTGTTGCCGTTCGTCATCGTGTGCTCCGTTCAGTGGGACATTCCCGCCACACTACGACATCGCCTGCCGGATCTCCGGTGGGAGACGGGGCCGATCCTGAAGCTGTGGCCCGCCGGCGTCCAGCTGGCACTCCCCCTGCACGACGACGGCCCCGCTCTCCGGGGAGAGCGGGGCCGCCTGGGTCGTACGGGATGCCTACGCCAGGAACTCGGCGAGGTCGGCCTCCAGGGCCGGCTTCGGCTTCGCGCCGATGACGGTCTTGACGACCTCGCCGCCCTTGAACACCTTCATCGCCGGGATCGACGTGATCTGGTAGTTCATGGCCGACTGCGGGTTGTCGTCGACGTTGAGCTTGACGATCTCGATCTTGTCGGCGTGCTCCGCGGCGATCTGGTCGAGGATCGGGGAGACGGCACGGCACGGGCCGCACCACTCGGCCCAGAAGTCGACGAGGATGGTCTTGTCGGACTTGAGGACCTCGTCCGAGAAGGTGGCGTCGGTGACGGCCTTTGCGTTGGACATGTGTACTCCTTCGAGAAGTTCAGTTGGTGCAACGGCTGGGCCGCTGCGGTATTCCGGTCCGGGTCAGGCCCGTGCGGCCTCGACGTCGATGATCGCCGGACCCTCGGGCGTGACGCCCTCGGCCTGGTCGACGAGCGCGTCGTCGAGGTCGGCGAGGTACTTCTCCGCGTCCAGGGCGGCGACGGTGCCGGAACCGGCCGCCGTGATCGCCTGGCGGTAGGTCGGGTCGATGACGTCACCCGCGGCGAAGACACCCGGCAGGTTGGTGCGCGACGAGCGACCCTGGACCGCGATGGTGCCCTCGGGCGAGAGGTCGATCTGACCGTGGATCAGGTGCGTGCGCGGGTCGTTGCCGATCGCGATGAAGAGCCCGTCGAGCTGGAGCGAGGATTCCTCACCGGTGATGGTGTCGCGCAGGGTGACGCCCTCGACCGCGGAGTCCCCCGTGATCCCGGTGACCTCCTTGTTCCATGCGAACTCGATCTTCGGGTCGTTCATCGCACGGTCCTGCATGATCTTCGACGCCCGCAGGGTGTCCTTGCGGTGGATGACCGTCACCTTGTCGGCGAAGCGGGTGAGGAACGTGGCCTCCTCCATCGCGGAGTCGCCACCGCCGACGACGGCGATGTTCTTCTGGCGGAAGAAGAAGCCGTCGCAGGTCGCGCACCAGCTGACACCGTGGCCGGAGAGGCGCTCCTCGTCGGCGAGGCCGAGGTGCCGGTACGCCGACCCGGTCGCGTAGATGACCGCGAGGGCCTCGTACGTCTCACCGGAGCCGACGGTGACCTTCTTGACCTCGCCGGTCAGGTCGACCGAGACGGCGTCGTCGTACAGGACCTCGGCACCGAACTTCTCGGCCTGCTCCTGCATCTTGATCATGAGGTCCGGACCCTGGATCCCCTCGGGGAAGCCCGGGAAGTTCTCGACCTCGGTGGTCTTGGTGAGCTCGCCGCCGGTCTCGACGCTCGACGCGACGATCAGGGGCTTGAGCTCCGCGCGCGCGGCGTAGATGCCGGCGGTGAACCCGGCGGGACCGGAACCGATGATGATGAGCTGGCGCATGTGCCTCGCTGCCCTTCCGTTGAGTGCTGACCGGGTCAACACATGGTACCGGCGGGACATTCCGCGCCACCGGGGAGCGGACAGCCGGTGCGCTGACGCTCCGTGAGCGGACCGACCGCGAGCGGCCGAGCCGTGAGCGGACCGTCGGTGGTCAGCGTCCCAGTCGCGCGCGCAGGAGCTTCACGGCGTTCGCGATCTCGCCGTTCTTCGCGACGACCAGGGCGCCGAAGTACACGAGCGCCATCACCGCACCGCTCAGCACGATGGTGATGAACGCGCCCGTCCGGTCGGACATGGCGAAGCCGTCCTGGCCGAAGGCGCCGAGCGCGGACACCACCACCGCCCCGGCGACCCCGGCGATGAGCGCGGCGATGACGAACTGCACGTGGGAGCGAGTGACGTTGGCTCCCTCGATGCCGTTCAGGCGACGACGGACGAGGACGAGCGCCACGATCGTCTGCGCGGTCCCCGCCAGCGTCGTGCACGCTGCGATCGAGACACCGACGATGCTCTGCGGGAACGTCGCGACGGCGAGGGCCCCGATGACGAACAGCACCGACTGCACGCACTGCATGAGGAACGGGGTCCGGTGGTCGTGCATCGCCCAGAACACCCGCTGGATGATGAAGAGCATGCTGAACAGCACCAGACCGGGCATGTAGGCGAGCAGCACCGCGCCGATGGAGAGCGCCTGCTCGAAGGTGCCGGCGAACATGCGCCCGAACGGCACGGACACCACGATCAGCGCCACCGACGCGAACACCGTGAACAGTCCGACGATCCGCAGGGACAGCGACAGGTTGCGCCGGACGGCGTCCAGGTCGCCCCGCTCGGCGTCGTGGCTCATCCGCGTGAAGTACGCCGTCGCGATCGACACCGCGAAGATCGAGTGCGGCAGCATGAAGAGCAGCCACGCGTTCTGCAGGACCGCGTTGCCCGCGGCGCCCGTGCCGAGCGATGCGACGCGCGACTGCACGATGCCCGCGAGCTGCGTCACGAGGATCATCGCGAAGAGCCAGCCGGCGGCCGTGCCGGTCGCCTTCAGCCCCACGCCGCGCCACCGGAAGTCCGGACGGAACGTCAGTCCCGCACGCTGCCAGAAGAACGGCAGGAACGCGGCCTGGGCCAGCACACCGAGGGAGGCACTGCCGGCGAGGACGGCGATCTTCAGGGGGGTCCAGGAGTCGACCGAGGAGTTGACCGCCTGGTCGCCGAACATCGCGATGAACACGACGAGGCCGGCGATCGCGATGACGTTGTTGATGAGCGGTGCCCAGGTGAACGGACCGAAGACCTGCTTGGCGTTCAAGACCTCGCCGAGCAGCGAGTACAGCGCGTAGAAGAGGATCTGGGGGAGGCACCAGAACGCGAACGCGACCGCGAGGTCGGTCTGCGCCGGCGAGAAGCCCTTGCCGTCGCCCGTGGCCTGCTGGCTGTACAGCCAGACGAGGAACGGTGCCAGGACCGTGGCGACGATCGTGATGACGACGAACACGGTGGCGCCGAGCGTCACGATCTTGTTGACGTACGCCGTCCCGCCGTCGCGGCTCTGCTGCATCGACCGCACGATCTGCGGGATGAGCACCGCGGAGAGCAGGCCACCTGCGATGAGCGCGTAGATGTTGTTCGGCAGCTGGTTCGCCAGGGCGAAGGCGTCGGCGCCCGGCGAGTGCGCCTGGCCGATCGCGTACGCCAGCACGAAGGTCTTGCCGAAGCCGAGGACCCGCGAGAGCATCGTGCCCGCCGCGAGCATCGCGCTCGCTCGTCCGAGGTTCCGCTCGGCCGCGGGCTCCGCGTCGACGGCGGGCTGCTGCTGCGTGCTGATGGTCGGCTCCTCTGCATCGGGCACGGTCTCGTCCTGGTCTGGACGGCCGGCCGGGAGGCGCAGCTCGCCCCCGTCACGGACGGTCGCGCCCGCAGGGCGCGCGCCGTCCTGCTGTGGTGCCCCGGACTCGTCCGGTGCGACGTGCGCGGGACCGGACACGGCGGCGGTGTCGGCCGCCGCTGCGCCGACCATCGCGGCGGCGGGGGCCGCCTGCGCGACGCCGGACGAGCCTCCAGGCCAGGCGGCGGGAGCACCGGGCGCAGCGGGCTGGACCGCGAGCGGACGGTTCGGGTCGTCGTCCTCGTCGTCGTCGAGGTCGCCGTTGCGGCGTCGGTTGCGCTTCCGGATGCTGCGGACGATGCCGAAGCCGAAGAGCGCGACGAGTCCGATCGCGGCCACCGCGGTGATCACCGTCTCCCACTGCGCCTGCACGTTGAGCTCGACGGTGGTGGGCTGCGACACGGTGACCCCGGTCGGCGTGGTCAGGGACATCGTCAGGCTGACCTTGCCGTTCGCGACCGACCGGACCGGGATCGTCGTGCGGGCCGAGGACTGTGGCTGGAGCTTCACCTCGACGTCGTTCCGCACGACCTGCAGCGCCGAGCTCGACGGCCGGACGTTGAGCAGGACGGTGATCGGGTAGTCCGTGCGGTTGCGCACCGAGACGGGCAACGACGTACGGTCCCCGAGGAGCGTGAGCGAGCTCGAGTCGGGGATGCTGACCTGGTCGGTGGTCTGCGTCCAGGTCCGGACCTGCTTGTCGACGGCGGTGGTCAGCGCCTCGGGGTCGTCGCGCCAGGCGTTCGATGCCAGGGCGAGCAGGCGCAGTCGTGCCGGCGCGGTGACGGTTGCGGGGTCGTCGACGGCGGATGCGAAGGCGGTGAGTCCCCGCTCGCTCTCGACCAGTCGGCGCAGCCGGTCGAGGCGCTCCGACCCGTCGTCCGCGGAGGCCAGCGTGAGGGACCCGGCGGTGGCCTTCGCCGCGGTCGACAGGTCCGAAGGAGCGACCCACGGGGTGTCCTCGAGCGCGTCGAGGGCGCTGCTCAGCATCGTCGAGTCGGTGGGCCACTCACGACCGAGGGTCAGGAGCACGGGGCTCTGCGCACTGCCGGAGCGGGCTGCGGCCGCGAGGGTCGCGGTCAGCTCGGCCATCGCCGTGTCGTGGTCGCGCTGGTCGGTGGCGGTCGCCGCCTCGCGGAGCAGCGCCGACGTGCCCTGGTCGGCGACGAGCACCTTCTGGTCGCCGATGCGCTCCGAGGCCGCGACGGTGGTGTCCGCGCCGGCCGAGGTGTTGCCGCTCGCGACGATGGTCGTGTCGACGCCGGCCTTCGCGAGGGCGGGCAGGTCGTCCGTGGTCAGGGTGTCCTCGACGGGCCAGGCGACCCCGTCGAGCGCGTAGGGGAAGTCGAGCAGGCTGGCCGTCGTCGGCAGTGTCGGGGTCGTGCCCGTCGCCTGGTCCTGGCCCGTGCCGTCCTGGCCGGTGCCGTCCTGTGCTCCGTCGTCCGGTGCGCCGACGGTCGTGTCGTCCGTGGGGGTCGGGGTCGTACCCGGTGTCTCGTCGGGGGTGGCGCCGGCGGAGGCCGTCGGCGTCGCGGTGGCGGTGCCGGTGGCCGTCGGGGTCGCGGTCGGGGTGCCGGCACCGGGGAAGTTCTGCTCCTCGACCGCCTGGTCGAGCGAGATCACGCCGGGGATGCCGTCCGCACCCGCCTGACGGAGCCCGGTCACGTCGGCGTCGGCGTACGACAGCGCGAAGGTCTCGTTGCGGAGCCCCTCGAGCCGGTCGAGCCAGGTGCGCGCGCTCGAGGGGGCGTTCTCGCCGAGCAGCCGGATCGAGGCGATGATCCGTGGGTCCACCCCGACGGCGACGTTGTGGTCCACAGCGGCGTCGAGCTGCTGTGTGAGGGTGCCGTCCACCGAGGTGGCCGCCGCGAGGTCGGAGGCGCCGATGACGCCGTCGGCGGTGGCGGGGAGGGTGATCGGCATCGCGACCGAGACACCGACCGGGGTCTGCTGGAAGTCCGGGTACCAGGTGATCGCGGACCGGGCGACGGCGGAGGTGTCGCCGGCGGTGTACTCGGCGGCGATGCGTCGGGCACCGAACGACGAGTACCCGCCGAGACCGACGTTGCCCGGGACGATGGTCACCGTCTGCGTGACCGAACGGTGCGCCGGGACCGCCGGGACGTCCGCTGTGTCCATCGGGGCACCGAGGTAACCGGTCGTGCTGGTGTCGGCCAGCCAGTCGGAGAGGACGTCCCGCGTACTCTCGGAGCGGAAGATGTCGAGCTCGACCGAGCCGGCGGGGACCTCGGTGTCCGTGTCGTTCGTCACCGTGACCGTGACCTGCAGGTCCTCGTCGCGCCGGACGATCCCGCGGCCGGCCGGCGCGATCGAGACCGTGGTCCTCCCCTGGTCGGCAGCGGCCGGAGCAGCGGTGCGGGTCGTGGTGCGGTCGATCGTCGCGGCGTGCGCCGGGTCCGGACCTGCGGGCGTGACGACGAGGCCGATGGCGACGAGGGCCGTGGCAGCGGCGGCGAGCGTGGAGCGGAGGATGTGCATACAGGAGGGCCCGAGGGTCGGTTCCGGCCGAGCACGAGTGTACGAGGGGCGGACGGGGACGATCCCGTGCGCGCGGGACGTGTGGAGAACTCGGTGCCCCGATCTGGGAGGATGAGGTCCGTCATGCAGTCCGTTGCCCAGGCCGTCGAACGACTCGACGCACTCGCAGCCACCGAGCCCGTCGCCGTCCTCGCTCGGGCGTTCGCCGATGCCGGACACGAGCTGGCCCTGGTCGGCGGCCCCGTCCGTGACGCGTTCCTCGGCCGACCCGTCACCGACCTCGACTTCACGACCGACGCCCGCCCGGACGACGTCCTGCGCATCGTCGAGCCGATCGCGAGCGCGACGTGGGACGTCGGTCGGCAGTTCGGCACCATCGCCGCCCGGGTCGCCGGGGAGCAGGTCGAGATCACGACCTACCGCAGCGACGTGTACGACGGCGAGACCCGCAAGCCCGAGGTGGCGTTCGGCGACACGATCGAGGACGACCTGCTCCGCCGGGACTTCACCGTGAACGCCATGGCGCTCCGGCTCCCCCAGCGCGAGCTCGTCGACGTGCACGGCGGCGTCGAGGACCTGCTCGCCGGCCGACTGCACACCCCGCAGGCGGCACCCGTGTCGTTCCGCGACGACCCACTCCGCATGATGCGTGCCGCACGCTTCACCGCCCAGCTCGGCTTCACGGTGTCCGACGAGGTCCGGGCCGCGATGACGGAGCTCGCGGACTCGATCGACATCGTGTCCGCCGAGCGGGTGCGCGACGAGCTCGTCAAGCTCCTGGACACCTCCGAGCCGGTCCCCGGTGTCCGCCTGCTCGTCGACACCGGGCTCGCCGAGCGCTTCCTGCCCGAGCTCCCCGCGATGCGCCTGGAGATCGACGAGCACCACCACCACAAGGACGTGTACGAGCACTCGCTGACGGTGCTGTCCCAGGCGATCGGGTACGAGGCCGAGCGGCACCCGGGCGAGGTCCCGGACACGGTGCTCCGGCTCGCGGCGCTCCTGCACGACATCGGCAAGCCGGCGACCCGGAAGCTCGAGCCCGGCGGTGCCGTGAGCTTCCACCACCACGACCTGGTCGGCGCGAAGCTGGCGAAGAAGCGGCTGCGGGCGCTCCGGTTCGACAACGACACCATCGCCGCGGTCGCCCGCCTCATCGAGCTGCACCTGCGGTTCTTCGGCTACACCGAGGGCGCCTGGACCGACTCGGCCGTCCGCCGCTACGTCCGCGACGCCGGACCGCTGCTCGAGCGCCTGCACGAGCTCACCCGCTCGGACGTCACGACGCGGAACCGTCGCAAGGCCGACCGCCTCGGCTTCGCCTACGACGACCTCGAGGACCGCATCACGGCCCTCGCTGAGCAGGAGGAGCTGGAGGCGATCCGTCCGGACCTGACGGGCGACGACATCATGCGCATCCTCGACATCCCGCCGGGGCGTGCCGTGGGCGAGGCCTACCGGCACCTGCTCGAGGTCCGCATGGACGAGGGTCCCCTCGGTGCCGACGAGGCCGAGCAGCGCCTGCGCTCCTGGTGGGCCGAGCGCGACGAGACCGCCTGAGCGTGCCGGAACCTGGTTCCGGACACGGAACCGGGAGGAACCACGATGCTCTGTCCGGAACCTGGTTCCGCGGACTGGGGCCGACGCGACCGCCTGCCGTGCCGGAGCCGCTCTCCACAGCCGGTGGCGCGCCTCCAGGCCGTGGGCTAAGCTGTTCGGGTTGTCCTCGCGCATCTGCGCGGCCGGACACATGCATCAACCCTCCTGCTCCGGGAACCGCCCGGAGCCGCCGAGACCAAAGGAGGTGGGTTCCGCATGCACCAGTACGAACTGATGGCGATCCTCGACCCCGAGATCGACGAGCGCACCGTCGCTCCCAGCCTGGACAAGTTCCTCGCGGTCATCCGCAACGACGGTGGCACCGTCGACAACGTGGACGTCTGGGGCCGTCGTCGCCTGGCCTACGAGATCGCGAAGAAGTCCGAGGGCATCTACGCCGTCGTCGACTTCACCTCGACCCCCGAGGCCGCCAAGGAGCTCGACCGTCAGCTCGGTCTCTCCGAGGCCGTGCTCCGCACGAAGGTCCTCCGCGCCGAAGAGGCGATCGCCCAGGTCGCCGCGCAGAAGCAGCGCGACGAGGCCCGTGCGGCCCGCAAGGCCGCCAACGCGACCGCGAGCGCCGAGTAGGTCATGGCCGGCGAAACCGTCATCACGGTGGTGGGCAACCTCACCGCGGACCCCGAGCTGCGCTACACGCAGAACGGGCTCGCGGTGGCGAACTTCACCATCGCATCCACCCCTCGCACGTTCGACCGTCAGGCGAACGAGTGGAAGGACGGCGACGCGCTGTTCCTCCGCGCGAGCGTGTGGCGCGAGTTCGCCGAGCACGTGGCGGGCTCGCTGACGAAGGGCTCGCGCGTCATCGCGCAGGGTCGTCTGCGTCAGCGCTCCTACCAGGACCGTGAGGGCCAGCAGCGCACGAGCATCGAGCTCGAGGTCGACGAGATCGGCCCGTCGCTCCGCTACGCGACCGCGCAGGTCACCCGTGCTGCGGGTGGCTCCGGCGGCGGTCGTGGCCAGGTCGGGGGCGGCAACGCTTCCGGTGGTGGCCAGGGCGGCAACGGCGGCGGCTGGAACAACAACGGCGGTCAGTCGGACGCACCGTGGTCGCCCCAGGGCGGCCAGCAGGGCGGCAACGCACAGTCGAACGACGTGTGGAGCCAGCCCGGCGGTTCGTACGACGACGAGACCCCGTTCTGATCCTCAGCGGTCTGACGGACACACAACTTCTTCTTCTCTAAGGAATCACAATGGCTGGAAAGAGCACCGGCGACCGCCGGAAGCCTCGCGGTAAGGGCGGCAAGAACGCCGCTCCCGCGAAGTCGATCAAGGTCGGCGTCATCGACTACAAGGACGTCGCGACCCTTCGCAAGTTCATCTCGGAGCGTGGCAAGATCCGCGCCCGTCGCATCACCGGCGTCTCCGTCCAGGAGCAGCGCCTCATCGCCCGTGCCGTGAAGAACGCCCGTGAGATGGCGCTCCTCCCCTACGCCGGCTCCGGCCGCTGATCGGAGGACTTCCCATGTCGAAGCTCATCCTCACCCACGAGGTCTCCGGCCTCGGTTCCGCCGGTGACGTCGTCGACGTCAAGAACGGCTACGCCCGCAACTACCTCATCCCCCAGGGCTTCGCCGTCGCGTGGTCCAAGGGCGGCGAGAAGCAGGTCGAGTCGATCCGTGCGGCCCGTGCCGCTCGCGAGCTCGCCACCATCGAAGAGGCCCAGGACCTCAAGATGAAGCTCGAGAACGCGACCATCAAGCTGACCGTCAAGGCCGGCAAGGACGGCCGCCTGTTCGGCTCGGTCCGCCCGGCGGACGTCGCCGACGCGGTCCAGGCGCAGGGCGTCGGTTCGCTGGACAAGCGCAAGGTCGAGGTCCCCGCGACCATCAAGACCGTCGGTGACCACGAGGCCACCGTGCGTCTGCGCGAGGACATCACCGCGGTGATCTCGCTCCAGGTCGTCGCCGCCAAGTAAGCAGCGTCACCACCGTCGAAGGGCGGGTCTCCTCCGGGAGGCCCGCCCTTCGTCGTGCGCGCCGATCGCGTCCCGCAGGGGGCCGCGACACACGTCGGTGCGGGTGTGCGACGGACGTTCACGTCCGTCGCGACGGCGCGAACTCCCGGTGAACAACGCCCGAACACCCCCGTCCGGGGGGCAACGGGTCGGTACGGTCGTCCCGGCTTCCGGTACCGGAGGCGTACCACCTCGACACCAGGAGCACGACATGCCCAACTTGAACGTCACCTACGGCGAGATGCAGGACGCCGCGACCCGACTCGTGAACGGTGAGCAGGACATCACCTCGAAGCTGCGGGAGCTGAAGGCGCTCGTGGACTCGCTGATCAGCGGCGGCTACGTGACGGACCAGTCCTCGGTCGCGTTCGGGAGCTCGTACCAGGAGTTCAACGACGGTGCCACGAAGACCATCGAGGGTCTCGAGGGCATGTCGATGTACCTGAACAAGGCGGCCGAGGCGCTGCAGCAAACCGACCAGGAACTCGCGAACGCCATCAAGTAGCGCGCGACACCGGACGGCCGGTCCACGACCGCTCCGGACGACGGGCGGCCCACTGCGGGCCGCCCGTCCCACCTTCCACCGGCACACCAGCGCATCGGCGCATCGGCACGGGCAGCGATCGGGAGCACCCATGGCAGACCTCATCATCACCAAGGCCGTCCTCGAGGACTCGGCCACGAAGCTCCAGCACATCTCGGACGAGCTGGAGCACCAGAAGTCCGACGACCGTGCCCTGACCGAGGTCTACGGCCAGCACGACGTGCAGCGGGCGATGCACGACTTCTCCGGCGACTGGAAGATCCACCGCAACAAGATGAAGGGTGCCGTGAAGGACCTGCACGACAAGATGCAGAAGTCCGTCGAGAACTGGTCGGCGCTCGAGCACGACCTGGCGGAGAAGCTCACGACCGAGCGCACGGACACGGGTCACACCGACGGGACGGCCGCCTGATGCCCGCCCGCGGAGGGAACTGGTCGCTCGTCGGCGAGGCCTCGGACCCGATCGTCGCCGACACGCAGGTGGTCCACGAGCTGGTCGACTACTACCGGTCGATCGCCGACGAGATCCGCACCGAGGCGGACGTGCTGAAGCGCATCGGCGAGGGCGACGAGTCGCAGTTCAAGGGCGAGTCCGCCGATGCCGTGCGGAAGAAGAGCGGCGAGGTCGCCGCCTCGCTGCAGAAGATGTCCGGCCGCTACGACGCGATCCGGGACGCGCTGACCGGGTACCTGCCGTCGCTCGAGACCGCACTCGACGAGTCCGCCGCAGCGTTGCGTGAGGCCGAGGACGCGTCGGCAGCGGGGTCGCGGGCCGCGAGCATGGTGGACCCGTCGCAGGGTCGGGCGCAGGACGCCCCGCCCCTGACCGCGGACGAGCAGGGGGCCGTCGACGCGAAGCACCGGGCGACAGAGGACGCGCGGGCGGGAGCGGACGCGGCGACCGCGAAGCTCCGACGGGCCGTCGACACCCTGAACGGTGCCGGCCGTCAGGCTGCGTCGACGATCCGCGCCGCCTGGGACGACGGCCTGCACGACACCCTCGGCGACAAGATCAAGGCGTTCTTCTCGAAGCTGCTCAAGATCCTGGTGAAGATCTTCACCTACATCGGCATCGCCCTGGCCGCGCTCGCGATCCTGATCCCCGGTGTGGGCATCCTGACCTTCATGGCTGCCGTGGCGGCGTCGGTGACCCTCGTCGCGAACATCACGCTCGCGAGCATGGGCGAGGGCTCGTGGCTCGACGTGATCACGTCGGCGGTCGGCCTGGTGCTCGTCGGTGTCGGCGGGGCGCTGACGAAGGCGGTCTCGACGCTCAAGACGGCGGGGCTGGCGAAGGGGTTCGCCGGGTTCCAGAAGACGTCGCTGGACAAGATCAGGAACCTGCAGGACCTGCGTTCCGCGCAGATCACGAAGGCACTCGGCGCCCGGAGCGCGAGCGAGTACTCCGCGGCGCGGACCGAGGTGCAGGACCTCAGCAAGCAGATCGCGACGGTGAAGGAGACCTTCGCGGCCGCGAGGACCAAGAACGTCCTCGACGGCTTCAAGGAGAAGCCGAACTGGTGGCGGCCGAACCGGGCGCTCTGGAACGAGGACAAGGCGAAGGTCCTCGACGTCTTCGGCAAGGACGGCAAGGGCTGGCAGTGGGAGCGCCTGTTCAGCGTCGACCGGCAGTTCGAGATGACGAAGATGCAGAAGGAGATGTGGTCGAAGTACGGCGTGCAGATCGCGGCGTCGCCGACGTGGCACACCTGGGCGGCCGGCGGGCGTGTGGTCACGAGCTGGGTCAACACGTTCGTGTACGGCCAGGGGATCAAGCCGACGGGCTGGGGCGCCGACCAGGAACGCGTGCCCGGCTACAAGGAGGTCTCGGGCGCCCTCACCACGCCGTGAGCCGCGCCGATCGGTCCGCACTCCGGGGGACACCGGTCCGATCGGCGCACCGCGACACGCCGGTACCCGGCACGACCTCGCACCCGCTGGCATGTGAATACCGCTCGGTACCGAGCCCGACGGGGCGCCGATGTACTGGAATGTGCACATCACTGTGCAGGCCTCCGGGTGGACCGCGTCGAGAAATGTACCCCCCGAGATCGTTCCGCCCTGGAATAACGTTCCCGGTGTCCCTCGACCGGGGGGCGCGACGAACGACAGGAGCAGGCCATGCCCAACTTGAACGTGACCTACGGCGAGATGCAGGACGCCGCGACCCGACTCGTGAACGGTGAGCAGGACATCACCTCGAAGCTGCGGGAGCTGAAGGCGCTCGTGGACTCGCTGATCAGCGGCGGCTACGTGACGGACCAGTCCTCGGTCGCGTTCGGGAGCTCGTACCAGGAGTTCAACGACGGTGCCACGAAGACCATCGAGGGTCTCGAGGGCATGTCGATGTACCTGAACAAGGCGGCCGAGGCGCTGCAGCAGACCGACCAGGAACTCGCGAACGCCATCAAGTAGCGCGCTCCCCGCGCCCCGGTCGACGCTGCCGTCAGCGACGTCGGTCGGGGCGCGTCCCGTTCCCGTCCCGTCCCCTCGGAGGTACCCGTGTCCGATCTCGTGATCAGCCAGGAGCTCAGCGACAGCGCCGCGAAGGTGCACGCCATCAACGACGAGCTCGAACACCAGAAGTCCGACGACGACCAGTACCACGGTGTCTTCGGCGAGTCGCACCTGCAGGACGCCTTCTCGCACTTCAGCAAGGACTGGAAGCTCCACCGCGAGAAGATCCGCAAGAACGTCGACAAGCTCGACAAGAACCTGCAGAACTCGGTCGACACGTGGCGTGATCTGCAGCAGCAGCTGACCGACGGCCTGCAGTCGCACGAGGAGTCCGCCTGATGGCCGGGCGCGCAGGTGACTGGGCCGCCCTCGACGAGCCGGGTGACCCGATCACGACGCAGCCGGCGAAGGTGCTCGAGCTCGCGGCGTACTACCGCGACATGGCGGAGTCGATGGAGACCACCGCCGCGACCCTCGAGAAGGTCGGCAGCGGCGACGAGTCCGTCGGCAAGGGCGAGGCCGTCGACGCCGTCCGCAAGCGGGCGAAGGACGTCGCCGGGTCCCTGAAGCAGATGACCGGGCGCTACCGATCGGCGGGCGAGGCCCTGACCGGCTTCGCCGCCGCGGTCGGCGACGAGAGCGACCGTGCGGCCGGCACCGTGATGGGGACCTCGTGGCAGGCGCTGCAGGACGCGATCGCCGCGAAGGGCGACCTCGGGTCGGCCCAGGGACTCGCCGACCCCGTCGCCGATGCGAAGGCCGGCGGGAAGGAACCGACGCCGGAGGACACCGCCGACAGCCAGAAGCGCGACGACCGGATCTCCGGCGCCGAGGCGGCGGTCGCGGCTGCCAAGCGGAAGCTGCAGGACGCCCGCGAACAGCTGAACGCCGCGGGGCGGACGGCCGCGAGCACCATGCGGGACGGCTGGCACGACGGCCTGCACGACTCCGGCTGGTACAAGTTCATCCACATGCTCATCAAGATCCTGACCATCATCGGGATCGTCCTGGCCGTGTTCGCCTTCCTGATCCCGGGCCTCGGCATCGGTGCCATCCTCGGCGCGATCTCGGCGGGGATGACCTTGATCGCGCAGGCGGCGACCTTCGCGATGGGCGAGGGCAACGTCTTCGACCTCGTCATGGCCGTCGTCGGCGTGCTGACGCTCGGACTCGGAACCGCGATCACGAAGGTCACCTCGACCGCCGTGAGCAACGGCATCAAGGCGACCAAGGGCGCGATGACCACGAAGTTCTCGTCCGCGAGCAAGGCCGCGCACAAGGCGGTCGGCGTGCGGAAGGACGAGCTGCAGGCGCTGAAGCGGGACTTCTCGAAGCTCGACAAGCGCCTCGACCGGCCCATGTCGTCGGCGCAGGCGCAGACGATCACGAAGCAGCTCGACGGGCTGCAGGCACAGATCAGCAAGGCGACGAGGGCACTGGAACGGGCTCGAGGTCGTCGCGACGCCGTCGACGTGGAGTGGATCGGAACCGAGGCGTCGTTCGCGGCGAAGTTCGCCGACAACCCGAACTGGTGGAACGTCGCGAAGATCCACAAGGTCATCGCGAACGACGCGAAGCTCGTGAAGAAGCAGTTCTGGACCGAGGCCGGCACCCGCGGCGGGCTCAAGGACTGGGGTGAGCGTTTGGGTGGCGTCGACTTCCAGTTCACCCGGGACCGCTTGAGTGACTTCGAGAAGCTGAACCGCCTGCGGTCGGGCGTGACCGCGGCGCCGTGGTACCACGCCGGTGCGAACGGGTTCATGAGCGCGTGGGGCAAGGGCAACGCGATCGCGGGCCTGGTCATCGGTCCGATCGGCATCGGTGCCGACCAGGAGCGACCGTGGACCGAGTGGGTCTCGGAGCACAAGCACCCCGTGACCGACCTGCCGACCGTGCCCGCAGCCCAGCGCTGAACCCCCCCCTTGCACCCCCGAGAGGACCACCGTGACCACCGCCACCGTCTCGTCGAGCATCACCACCGACGGCGCCACCTGGCTCCTCGTGCCGCACCCGGACGAGGAGGACACAGCGTGGCGGGCCGAGACGCTCGAGCTGTTCGACGCGGTCGTCCGGCTCGACGACGAGCGTCCTGAGCACCGGACGGCCGAGCGGCTCGACACCGTCGCGGCCCTCGACACGCTGCTGGCGTTCCGCGCAGGTCTCGGACCAGGGCAGCGCCTGGTCGCGTCGCTCGCGGTGCCGGGGAACTGGCCGCTGCCCGTGGTGGTCACCGTCGGGCTGGCCGAGGGCGGTACCGCGGAACTGCTCGACCTGGCCGGGGCGACCGGCGGCCTGCCGGTCGAACCGCCGTCGGTGGACGAGCTCCCCGAGCACGTCGGCGGCGAGGGGCCCGTCGTCACCCGCTACGACCTCGACGACGACGGGGCGATCTGGGCGACCGTCTGCGCCGTCCGTCGGTCCGACGGCGTGGACACGCACGTGCTGTGGCGGACGACGGACCTGGGGCTCGTCCCGGTGTTCGCGCCGCTCGTCGTCGACCTGCTGGCCACCGTCGAGAACGAGGTGCACGCATGACCGCTCCGACTGCGTCCTTCCTGGTCGTCGTCCCGCCCGGCTGGGCTCGCCTGCCCGCCGGCGAGGACCAGCGCGAGGAGCTCGGGGAGACCGTCCGTGCCGTGATCGCCCGCGCGCTGCCGGACGACCTGCCACGTGACCGTGCCGAGCCGCTGCGGCAGGAGATGCGGAAGCGCCTGCTGCGTGCGGTGGTCGAGGCCGGGGACAACGGCGCCACCGCCGTCCTCATGCCGGTCCAGCCCGTCGACGGGTACACCCCGCCGGTGTCGATCATCGAGTCCGAGGTGGACGACGAGTCCGAGGAGGCACCGGAGCAGGTGGTCGCGCAGCTGCTCGCCGAGGCGCTGCCGACCCGGCGCGACCCCGAGGACACGGGGCTGCGCGAGGTCGACGGCGGCATCGCAGCGCGCACCGAGCAGACGGTCCGGCGTGCGGACGTCGCCGCCGAGCTCCCGGAGGTCGGTGCAGACCTGCCCGTGGTGGACGACCGCCAGGTGACGTACTCGATCCCCGTCCCGCACCGGCCGGGTCGGTGGGTGATCATGTCGTTCTCGGCGATCAGCCCCAGCGACCCGGAGGACCCGGAGGCCGCCGAGCAGCTGACGGACGCGCTCGTGATGCTCTTCGACGCCGTGATGACCACCTTCCGCTGGACCGACGTGCCCGGCACCGAGCCGACCCCGCTCGAGCGTCGGATCGCCGAGATCGCCGAGGCCCGCTCGTGACCTGGTCGTTCCTGACGCCGGAGTCGCACCTGCTGCTGACCATGTCGGTCGTCGTGCTCCTGGGAGCACTCGCCGTCGTCGTGCCCACGATCGTCGCGCTCCGCCGCCGCACCTCGACCGATGCACTGGTCTGGGCCGACCAGGTGCGTCGGGACCCCGCCGCGGCCTGGGCGGTCGACCGGGTGCTCCGGGGGATCGAGGCCTCGTGCGCCGGGGCTGGTGTGCTGTTCCCCGGAGCGGTGCGGATCTCGATCGGCCACACCGTGCGGATCGACGTCGCGTCGCCGACGATCGCGCCGCCGGCGCCGTGGACGGCCACGCCGGACGGTCGGACGTGGTCGGCGCCGATGTGGGCGCTGCAGGCGGTCCCGCTCGTCGGCGGGGCTCCGGTCGAGTTCGCGACGGCCGTACCGGTCGGCACCCGAGAGGACGAGACGGTCGTGGTCGACCTGCGTCGGGTGCGCGGGATCGTCGCCCTGCGCGGGGAGGGTGCCGCCCGTGCGGCGCTGCTCGTCCGCGTCGTCGAACAGTTCACGACTGCCCCGTGGGCGGCCGGCACCACCGTGCTCGAGGTCGGGTCGCCGGTCGGGGTGGGCACGGCCGTGACGGTGCACGAGGCGATCGCGGCGGTCACGGCGGACGCGACTCCGGGCCTCCTGGTCGTGTCCCGGGTACCGGCCGGTGCAGACGGACGCGAGCTGGCCCGTCTGCTCGAGCGGCCGGGTGGCCGCTGGGCGTGCATCGCGGCCGCTCCGGACCCGCTCGCACGCTGGACGATCGCGGTGCGGCGGGACGGCACCCACGTGTCCGACGAGCTCGGCACGCTGCAGTGGGCGGCCCTCGGTCGCTCGGTCCCGGTGGACCCGGCTGCGCCGGTGGACGGTCAGGTCCCGGCCGACGCGCGGGAACAGGCCTGATGCGCGTCGTCGTCACGGTCGTCGACGACGCGACCGGTGAGCACTCCGACGTCCTCGTCGACGCCGCCGGACAGACGCCGATGCGGACGGTCGTCGACGCCCTGGTCGAGCGGACCGGCGGCCGGCCCGTCCCGGACGGCGCCCCCGACGGCGACGTGCCGTTCGCGCGCAGCGGGCTCGTCGACGGCGCCGTCCTGCACGTCGGCGGTGCCGAGCGGCCGCAGCCCGAGCACGGCACCGTGCACCTGCTCGTCGTGGGCGGGGTCGACGCGGGTCGCGTCCGACGGCTGTCGCCGGGTACGGTCCGCATCGCCCTCACCGAGGACGGTGCGGCCGCGGTCGGTGCGGCCGCCGACGGTCCCGGTCTGGAGGCCCGCACCGCGTTCGACGGGTCGGTGACGGTCCGGCTCACCCCGCCCGAGGACGACGGCGAGCGTCCCACGGATCGTCCCGCGCCCACCCTCGAGGGCGAGCCGATCGCGGCTGAGTGGTCGGACTGGCCGGCACACGCCCTCGTGCACCTCGGCGACACGGTGCTGAGCGTCGCGCCGGTCGAGGTCGTCGACCGCATGCTGCTCCGTCCGCCGGACTCCGGGCAGCTCGACTTCAACCGGCCGCCGCGGCTGCTCCCGCCGTTCCTGCAGACGGACTTCCGGATCCCGAAGCCGCCGGTGCCACCGCAGCGGTCCGCGATCCCGTGGATCATGGTGTTCGTCCCGGCGATGTTCGGCATCGTGATGGCGACCGTGTTCCGCTCGCCGTTCTACCTGCTCTTCGCGGCGATGACGCCGATGATGGTGATCGGGCAGACGATCAGTGCCCGGCGCACCGGCAGGAAGAGCCACCGGAAGCAACTCGCGGAGCACCGCGAACGGGTCGCCGCGCTCGAGACGGCGATCGACCAGGCGGTTCTCGACCAGCGCGACCAGCGGCGGACGTCCGCGCTCGACGCCGCCTCGCTGCGGGTGGTCGCGACCACCCCCGGGCGGCGGCTCTGGGAGCGCCGGCCCTCCGACGGCGACCACCTGCACGTGCGGATCGGCACGGGCGACCTGCCGTCGACCGTCACCGTGGTGGACGACCGCGACCTCGACGGCCTCGCCCACACGCCCCGGGTCACCCGCGGCGTGCCCGTGACGGTCCCGCTCGCCGAGGTCGGGGTGCTCGGCATCGCCGGCGCCGGTGCCGCCCCGCGCGACCTCGGACGCTGGGTGCTCGGGCAGCTCGCCGTCACGCAGAGCCCGCGCGAGGTGCAGTTCGTCGTGCTCACGGCCCAGCAGCACGTCCCGGCGTGGGCGTGGACTTTGTGGTTGCCGCACGTGCGACCGACGGGCGGGCAGGAGGCCCTGGCGCTCATCGGGGCCGACGGCGAGACGATCGGCCGACGCCTGGCCGAGCTCACCCAGGTGCTCGCGGAGCGCCGCGCGGAGCGGCAGAAGAACGGGACGCACCGGAGCCGGTTCTCCCCCGAGATCGTCGTGGTGCTCGACGGTGCCAGACGACTCCGCGCGATGCCCGGCGTCGTGGGACTCCTCCGGGACGGGCCCGCCTGCGGGATCCGCCTCGTCTGCATCGACGAGGAGGAGTGGCAGCTCCCCGAGGAGTGCGTCGCCACCGTCACGCACCGCAGCCCCACCGAGCTCGTACTGCGTCGGCAGCTGTCCGCGCCCGTCGAGCTCGTGCTCGCGGACCGGGTCGCGGACGACTGGTACGACGACGTCGCCCGCGGGACCTCGCCGCTCCGCGACACGAGCGGGTCCGACGGGGACGGCCTGGTGCCGGACGCCGCCCGACTGCTCGACGTCGTCGACCTGCCACAGCCCGACGGCCGGACCGTCGCCGAACGCTGGGCGACGTCGGGCACGAGCACGTCCGCGGTCGTGGGCGTCGGGATCGACGGCGCCTTCGAGCTCGACCTGGTCAAGGACGGCCCGCACGGCCTGGTCGCCGGCACCACCGGGTCCGGCAAGTCCGAGTTCCTGCAGACCCTCGTCGCGTCGCTCGCGCTGCGGAACCGCCCGGACCGGATGACGTTCGTGCTCGTCGACTACAAGGGCGGCGCGGCCTTCAGCGTGGCGTCGGACCTGCCGCACACCGTCGGGCTCGTCACCGACCTCGACCAGCACCTGGTCGAGCGGGCGCTCCGGTCGCTGCGCGCGGAGCTCACCCGGCGTGAGCACATCCTCGCTGCCTCGGGTGCGAAGGACATCGAGGACCACGAGGCGCACCTCGCCCGCGGCGGTGCCGGGGAGGCGATGCCACGGCTCGTGCTCGTCATCGACGAGTTCGCGGCGATGGTCACCGAGCTGCCCGACTTCGTCACCGGCCTGATCGGCATCGCGCAGCGCGGTCGCTCGCTCGGGGTGCACCTCATCCTGGCCACCCAGCGTCCCGGCGGCGTCGTCGGGCCGGACATCCGGGCGAACACGAACCTGCGTGTCGCGCTGCGGATGACCGACTCCGGGGAGAGCACCGACGTCATCGACGTGGCCGATGCCGCACGGATCCCGAAGAGCGTGCCGGGGCGCGCGTTCGCGCGCCTCGGTCACTCGTCGGTCGTGCCGTTCCAGTCGGCGCGGGTCGGCGGTCGGTGGGCCGGCGAGGAGGACCCGGCCACGGGCCTCCCGTTCGTCCGGGTGCTCGACTGGCGCGACTTCGCCACCGCACCGCCCACGCGACCGTCGCGCAGCGACCAGGCGACCGCCGCCACGGACCTGTCGGTCCTGGTGCAGGCGATGGGGGACGCGCGCGACCGGCTCGGCATCGGACGGGTGCACAGCCCGTGGCTGCCGCCGCTGCCGGAGCTGCTGCCGCTCGCGCAGGTCGCATCGGCCGCGGTCGGGTCGTCCGCTCCCTCTGCACCTTCCGGGTCGTCGCCGGTCGAGTCGCTGCGCTTCGCCGTCGGGCTCGAGGACCTGCCCGACGCCCAGGAGCAGCGCGCTGCCGAGGTCGACCTCGCCCGGTTCACGCACCAGTTCGTCGTCGGTGCACCCGGGTCCGGGCGGTCGACGGCGCTCCGTACCCTGGCCGCCTCGGCGGCGCGCTCCCTGTCGTCCGCCGACCTGCACGTGTACGCGATCGACTGCGGCAACGGCGCCCTCGCGTCCCTCCAGCAGCTGCCGCACTGCGGCGCCGTGGTGCAGCGGACGCAGGTGGAACGCGCGACGCGCCTGATCGACCGGTTGACGCGGGAGACCGCGCGTCGGCACGACGTGATCGCTGCGGCGTCGGCGGCGGACGTCACCGAGCAGCGCCTGCTCGCCGCGCCGGGCCAGCGACTGCCGCACGTGCTCGTGCTCATCGACCGCTGGGAGAACTTCACCACGTCGCTCGGCGAGGTCGACGGCGGGGCGCTGACCGACGCCGTGCAGTCGCTGCTGCGCGACGGCGCGGCAGCCGGGATCCACGTCGTGGTGTCCGGTGACCGGTCGTTGCTGTCGTCGCGCATGTCGACGCTCACCGACGACAAGGTCGTGCTGCGGCTGACCGACCGGCTCGACTACTCGCTCGGCGGCATCAACCACCGGAAGCTGCCCGCGTCCATCCCGCCGGGGCGGGGGTTCCGCGCCGACTCGGGCACCGAGGTGCACTTCGCGACGCTCGGCACCGACGTGTCCGGGCAGGGGCAGACCACCGCGGTGCGTGACCTCGCCGCGGAGCTCCGAGCGGCCTCGCCGGTCCCGCCGTCGCCGCGCCCGTTCCGGGTGGACGCGATGCCGAAGGACCTCGACCTCGACACCGCACTCGCGCTCGAGTCCGCTCCCGAACCGCTCCCGATGGTGGCGGTCACGGGTGTCGGCGGGGACGACATGGAGCTGCAGACCGTCGACCTGCGCACGGGGGGCGGCACCTTCGTGGTCGCCGGACCGTCGCGGTCCGGTCGGTCCACCATGCTCGCGGCCATGGCGCGGTCGCTGCTGGCCGGCGGCACGTCGCTCGTCGTGCTCGCGCCGCGGCCGGGGCCCGTGCGGGACCTCGAGGGGCTGCCCGGCGTGCGTGCGGTGTTCAGCGGGGACGACGTCACGCAGGAGCAGCTCGAACCGGTGCTCGCGCCGGACGGTGCTCCCCTCGTGCTCGTCGTGGACGACGGTGAGCTGCTCATCGACTGCTCGGCGGCGCGTTGGCTGCGCGACTGGGGGCGAGCGGCGGTGGACAACGGGCAGGGGATGCTGCTCGGCGGGAACACCACGGGGCTCGCGGCCGGGTTCGGCGGGTGGCAGGTCGACGCCAAGAAGAACCGGCGCGGGGCGCTGCTGTCGCCGCAGGACACCCTGGCCGGGGACCTGATCGGGGTGCGCATCGCGCGGTCGTCGATCTCGACGCGGATCGAGCCCGGGTCGGCGCTCGTGCACCTGGGGACCGGGCTGGCGTCGACGCTGCAGGTGCCGATGGTCCCGCGCGGGACGCTGACCGGGACCGGGGCCGGGGCGCTGGTCAGCTGAGGCTGGTGCTGGCGGCCTGTTGGTCGGTCGGCCGGTCGCCCGGTCGGCCGGTCGGCCGGGAGCCCGGTCCGCTGAGGCTGGTGCTGGCCGGTTACTGCTCGCGGCAGTCTGCCGATGCTGAGAGCGACCCGAGAACGCTCCCCACAGGGCACCCGTTTGTCAAGTCGTTTTACACAGTGGAAACGCCGCCCGGGCCAACCTTCAAGGTGTAGTTGAAGCCCGGTTCTCCACACACGGTGTGGAACGGAAAACCCCAGATCAATCCGTCGAACACGTGTTCTACCGTGCAGTTGTCCACATACTCGTCCACAGTTGTGCACATGGGGACCCGGCGTGTTCCGCATGCTCTCCACAGAGTTATCCACAGGGCTGTTTGCTGGGGATAACTCTGTCCCCGTAGCTTGGCCCAGCGACTCGGCGGAGGCAGGGGATGTCGGTCGCTCGGGGTAGGAAGCAGTTGTGGGCCGAGGTCCGCACCGTCACGACAAGAGGGAGTCCGTGTGTCGATCGCGCATCTCGATCCGTCCCCGCAGGACCTGTCCGAGCGGGGTTCGGAACGGACGCCGCCGCACGACCTGCTCGCCGAGCAGTCGACGATCGGCGGCATGCTGCTGTCGAAGGACGCCGTCGCCGACGTCATCGAGACCGCCCGTGGCGTGGACTTCTACATCCCCAAGCACGAGGTCATCTTCGACGCGATCCTGTCGCTCTACTCGCACGGCGAACCCACGGACGTCATCGCCGTCACTGACGAGCTGACCAAGACCGGTCTGCTCTCACGCGCCGGCGGTGCCGAGTACCTGCACAGCGTCACGAGCATGGTGCCGACCGCGGCGAACGCCGGGTACTACGCAGCCATCGTCGCCGAGAAGGCCGTGCTCCGGCGCCTGGTCGACGCCGGCACCCGCATCGTGCAGATGGGCTACGCGTCCGAGGGTGAGGTCACCGACCTCGTCAACAGCGCACAGGCCGAGGTCTACAACGTCGCCGGTGGCGTGCAGACCGAGGACTACGTGCCCCTGACCGACGCCATCGGTGCCGCGATCGACGAGATCGAGGCTGCGAAGGGCCGCGACGGGCAGATGACCGGCGTGCCGACCGGGTTCAGCGGGCTCGACGCCCTGACGAACGGCTTCCACCCCGGGCAGCTCATCATCGTCGCCGCGCGCCCCGCGCTCGGCAAGTCGACCCTGGCGCTCGACCTGTGCCGTGCCGCAGCGCTCAAGCACGACCAGACGGCCGCCTTCTTCTCGCTGGAGATGGGTCGTGCCGAGATCGCGATGCGCCTGCTGTCCGCCGAGTCGAGCGTGCCGCTGCAGAACATGCGCAAGGGCACCGTCGACTCCCGCGACTGGACCACCATCGCGCAGACCCGCGGCCGCATCAACGACGCCCCGTTCTTCATCGACGACTCCCCCAACATGACGCTCGTCGAGATCCGCGCGAAGTGCCGCCGCCTCAAGCAGCAGCACAACCTCAAGCTCGTGGTCATCGACTACCTGCAGCTCATGACCTCGGGCAAGAAGGTCGAGAGCCGTCAGCAGGAGGTCTCGGAGTTCTCGCGTGCGCTGAAGCTCATGGCGAAGGAGCTCGGCGTGCCGGTCATCGCGCTGTCGCAGCTGAACCGTGGTCCGGAGCAGCGTGCCGACAAGAAGCCGATGATCTCGGACCTGCGCGAGTCGGGCTCCATCGAGCAGGACGCCGACATGGTGATCCTGCTGCACCGTGAGTCGGCGTACGAGAAGGACAACCCGCGCCAGGGTGAGGCGGACCTCATCGTGGCGAAGCACCGCAACGGGCCGACGGACACCATTACAGTGGCGTTCCACGGGATGTTCTCGCGGTTCGTCGACATGCCGCAGTAGGGCCACGCGCGTGTGACTGCTCACGTAAAGCGTCGCCTGCTCTCGGAAACTGTCGCGGGAGCCGGTTGGCGACAGCTTCACTGAGCGACGCTGTTCGGCGAGGAGTGGCGGGGGCATGACGGCTGAAGGAAGTCGCGCATATTCCGCTTCGTCGGCCACACGCCATCACCAGTTAGGCGCAGGGCAGCACGCCTGCGCTGGGGCGTTGACGCGCATCGATGCGGCGGAGGCCTTACTCTCAGACGCCGGAAGCCGAGCCGGCGCGCGACTGCACGAATGCAACGGCTTGCTCGGCACTCGCCCTCGTCGGGAACGTGCCGCCGGAACGCGCCAGGTTGAGGTGATGACGGCATGCCCGCCAACGCCACTCCCCGACTGCATTCACGTAGACCACGAACCGAACATTCGAGGAGACGGCTTTGAAGGTAGCCGCTGCTCGCTGAGCACCGTCGAGCGTGTCGAACGCGGTCGCGGCGCGAGCAACCAGTTCATTCTGGGGCGAGTGCAGGCGCCAGACGTACTGCCCATTCTGCATTGGGACGGAGGTGAATCGAAGGGACATCGCGTCCCTGCTTCCGTTGCGATGAGGCTGGAGGCCCCGAGTTGCGATGCTGTCGCGGCGGACAGCGGAAGGACGTCGCGGCGAGGCGGCGGGCGGGCACAGCCGAACCGAAGCTCCAGACGGTCCGACGAGTGGATCTGAGGGCATTCAATCAGCCGTTGCGCTCCCCTGCTCGTCAACTCGGGCTGGCGCAGCTGATCTGTGTGTGTGTCACGCAGTCTGAGGCGCATCGGACTCGAGTCTCTCTGTCTAGGCCCCGTGGCCCAAAGCCTCGCAAGCGGTCAGACACCAGGAGAGGAACCGGACGGAGCGGGCTTCTTGGTCTCAGACGATGGCAGTCATGCGCGGTATCAAGCGCCACCCGTGCGCGTGATACTCCTGACTGTGCAACAGTCTCGAGGAACCCCAGCAGTGTGACGAGGAGCCGAAGTGTCTGACGAATTCGACCCGCGGGTGCACATCGAGGATCGCACAACGGGCCGCCGTCGATCGGTGCGCCGAGATCAACTGACGGGAGTTGACGAGTTCATCAACTCGCTTCAGCGAACCTTCGACATGCCTCCTGAGATGCGGTTCCAGGGGTGGCAGGGCAGTGACGAGGACCACGCACCGGAATCTGGTCGACCGGCCTACCGAGTCGTCTACAAGACCCTGCGCACAGTTCCCACACAACCTGCAGTGGTCGTCGCTGCGAACTGCAGGGTGATGTTCGCGAACGATCGTGTCACTTGGGGTGAGCCGCGATATGGACGGGCGCTCCCGTGGAGACGGCCGGACCGGTTCCTCGTCCCGGACTGGGGGCGCGTCTTCTACAACCCGGTCAGATACGTCCGCGAGGCCGACGACGCCATCCCTATGGAGGCGCATCAGGAGACCACCCCTCCGATGAACTACGTCGAGGTGCTCTACCTGCTTAACGAGACTGACGCGGAGGGAGGCCACAGCGACCGCCTCGCGGGCGCGCGTGCAGCAATCTCGACTCTGCTGGCATCTCTCGACCTGGTCTTCGGACCTCGACTACTTGGGCTCCAAATCACTGAAGAGATCGGCGAGGTGTTTGACGACTGGCACTGGAATCAACGACTAGACGGACCGACAGTGGCACTCGAAGCGCAAGCCGAACTCAAGTACATCGACGCGGACGCCGCGGTGGCACAGATCGGCGCGGTGTTCGACGCCAATGCTGGCCGTTCCGAGGAGGAGCGCGCGCGACTGCAGATCGCGTCTCAGTGGTACTGGCGCGCCGACGCGGAGACCGACCCCGTTCAAGCCTTCATCGCGCACTGGCTCACCATTGAAACGCTCGAGATGGACGGCACGAACATCGCGTCGCTGAAGAACGCAGTGCATGCACTCGTCGGCGGCCCGCGCGAGCAGTGCGCCGCTGCTGTGGGCAGGCTTAAGGGGCTCCGCAGTCGGCTCGTTCATGGCAAGACCAGATCAGTTTCCAGCAACCAGATCGACGCGGTCCGAAGCGTCTCGAGCGCTCTCCTTGAGCGCCGCCTCCTCGGAGTCATCAGCGAAGCGCGGCGGACCCAACTCCAGGAAGCGGTTGCCGACGCTTCGCAGTCTGGGTTCTGACGTGGAGTGAGGTGTCGTGCTCACTCAACGTCATCCTGGGGTCAGCAGTCCAACAATGCCGAGGCGTCGGGGAGGGGTCAGGAGGTCTGGGCATGTGGAGTGGCGGAGCGAGCGGACAGAACTGCTCAAGACCCGCATGATCGTGCTCGTATCCGGGACAAGAACTACGAGCCACCGACACGCCGGTACGCCGTCCACACGATCGTTCTCGCTTCCGGTAAACGGCCTCCTCCCCCGCCCCATACGCTCATAGCTGCACAAATCGTCGAAGGGACGCGGATCGACATGTCCACCCTGCAGGATGTGGCGGAACTGGCAGGTGTATCCGTCGCGACGGTCTGACGTGTCCTCGCCGGCGATCGATCGGCCGAAGACAAGGGGCGAGCAGAAGTCCGAGCTCTCTCGGTGCAAGCTCCTGTCGACCAGCCCGCGTGTTGCGCGTACTGATCATCGTCGAGGTCTTCCTGGTCTAGGTGTAGTTCCCCGGGACGTTGTGAACGGGTGACGTGAGAAGAAGACCTCCGGGACGATGTGGGTTACCACACCAACACGTCGAACCGGAGGTCTTCGTGACCCACGCTAATGCCCCGTTCACGCCAACCGGCAGGGAGCGCCTTGCTCGCTTGATCGTCGTGGACGGCTGGCCCGTCCGCCGGGCCGTGGAGCGGTTCCAGTGCTCGCCCGCGACGGCAGCGAAGTGGGCCGCAAGGTATCGGGCTGGCCTGTCGTTGCAGGACCGTTCCTCTCGTCCGCTCCGGAGTCCGAATCGGCTCCCGAGCCGGCTCGAGCGGCGCATCATCGCGTTGCGGGTCACGAAACGGTGGGGCCCGCACCGGATTGCGTTTCACCTCCACCTCGCCCGATCAACGGTGGGGCGGGTCCTTGCCCGGTTCCGGATGCCGCTGCTGCGCAACATCGATCAGGCCACCGGGCTCCCGGTGCGCCGGCCGGCGCCGGTCCGGTACGAGAAGTCCCGGCCAGGCGAGCTGGTCCACGTCGACATCAAGAAGCAGGGCCGCATCCCGGACGGTGGCGGCTGGCGAGCCCACGGCCGCGGCTCTGCACAAGACCGTGCCGCTGGCGTGGTCCGGGATCGCGCTGCCCGCCGCGGCGCCCGGGCATCTCGCGGGTTCCGCTGCCTGCACCACGCCGTCGATGACCACTCCCGGTTGGCGTATTCAGAGATCCACGATGACGAGCGTAAAGACACCGCGGCTGGGTTCTGGGTCCGCACCAACGCGTTCTTCATCGCCGCCGGGATCCACGTCGAGGCGGTGATGACCGACAACGGCTCCTGCTACCGCTCCCGGGCCTTTGCTGCTGCGCTCGGTGACATCAGGCACCGCTTCACCCGGCCATACCGGCCACAAACCAACGGGAAGGTCGAGCGGTTCAACCGGACCTTGGCCGCCGAGTGGGCTTACGCACGCTCGTACGACAGTGATGCAGCCAGAACCGCGACCTACGCGACCTGGCTGCATCACTACAATCACCACCGACCACACACCGGCCTCGGCGGCGCGACACCATCAGCTCGCGTTCACAACCTCACGGGGAACTACATCTAGATCAGTTCTCGACGTATCAATCCAGACCCCTTCTTCACCCGACCTCCGTCACGGATCTGAAACGAACCATTCACATTGTCGACCTCAGTACGAACGGTCGGGCCTCTAGCTTCGAACGGTATGACGCTGCATCACAAGGAGTTCGACCGAAGCCGTTATGCCGAGGCGGGCGATTTTGCTCACGGGACCGGTCGTAAGTGCTCACATGCCAGCGGCAATGTCCTCTTGCGGCCCGGAACCTCGGCCGTACAATGCCCGGAGGCTCCCCGGACATACAACGAACCCTCTGGGTTCGACAAGCACCGGCCGGCTCGCGTCGCACGTCAGTCAGGACAGCCCGTCGCAGGCGACCCTAGGTGAGTGTCGCGGCGGAGACCCGGCGGAGCTTCAAGACGAAGAGAGGTTACCTGGTGCTCGAGACAGCGCTCATCCAACCGGGCATCGACGCCTCCGAACAGATGGAATCCATGCTCGCCGGCGACTTGCACGCAATCATCTGGCGTCACGCCCCACACGATTCAGATGGTGCGGACCTCCGCGACTACGTTCTCGGCGCTGCTCGGAGTGTGCGGTCGAACCTGCATAGCGCGCTCGTGCAGCTCGCTTCGTACCGCGAGGCACGATACAAGCTCGACAACGCTCTCATCCTCTCGCTCGCACGCACGGGCTCGGTCCCGCGAGGACCTCACATCGACGAGCTCGGTGCGCGGCTCAACGCTCATCAGCAAGCGCTCTTCACCGCGCTGGGTGCTGCACTTGACTGCACCGCTGCCGTTTGCGTCGCCGTCAGTGGGTTGAGGATGAACGTTCGGCGGGCTCAGATGCCGGCGCTCTTGCCTACGTCTGACGATGCGGACTTCCCGACCGAAGGTCGGAGTCAGAGCCTGAAAAGGGCGATGCGGGCGGCGCCGGAGCGTGTGGCCGAGCTCCAGCATCAGATTCTGCGCGGGATCCGCGGCTCATACATGTCCGCCGGGCCTCCCGGCTGGCTGCGCTGGATGCTCGATGCTCGGAACACCGCCGTACATCGCGAACAGTCGGCAAATTACGTCTTCTTCGAGGGTGACAAGAAGACAGGCTTGACCGTCTATAGGAACTTGCAGCGCCACCCGCAGATGAGCAACCTGCAGTCCGTGCGATTAGCGGATTCGCCTGCAGCGATGCTGCTTGAGGAAGATGCGATGGTGACGATGCGAGAGTGCGTCCGGTCAACAGGCCTCGTGGTAAGCGGCGTGAATGCAGTCATCGAAACAGAGTGGGCGAAGCGCCGAATCGCGCTGGATATCCGCGTGCCCGTCAGTGAGCAGTGGGACCAGGCGGATCCGTCTACTTTCGATGGCTTTCAACCCGGGTCGGCGAAGTTCGTGCCAAAGCCCGGTACCGTGCTGTTGATGAACCCGCGGGACAGCGCACGGCTCGCGGCTGGCGGTGTTCTCGACTCTTCTGGCCAACACTGAGGTCTTGAAGCGTCGGCGCAGCACTGTCGCAGAGCCGCGATGCTCCGCCCAACCGAATGGTCAGAATCGAGGAGGTCGGTAGGGTGAGGCGGCTTGCGCCTTTGCTGCGGCAGCTCGCAGCGCCACTTCGGGCGGGACGTTGGTGCGCCCGCCTACTCGGGTTCGTCGTCGCGGTCGAAGCGGCTGAGGTATGTCCGGACGGAGCGGAACGTATCGACGCCGACGAGAATGCCCTCGCCCGGTGAACCGAGGGTGGTCAGTACCCAGCCGGCGTCGGCTGCGACTCCGGCTCCTACCGCCAACGGTGTCCGCGCAGCGCCAGCCCATAGCTCGAGGTAGCTGCGCAAGCCAGCGAAACTGAGGGTCCGATCGACCAGCTCATCTGAAACGCCGAGCTGATCCTGCGCGGTCGGGAGGCTAGCCTCGAGTTCACTGCGGACCGGCTCGGGTGCGGCGTCGTATGCCAACTTGAAGTCATCAGCGGCTGCCCGGACACGGGCGTAGTCCACGCCCAGAGGGCCTGTTGTCGCCAACGCGTCCGCGAGGTTCTCGGTCGCCTGCAGCAGGCTGGGTGATTTCGCGACCGGTGCGTACATGGTGCCAAGACCATCGAGGCGTGTTGCGCTCCTGCCCCGGTATCCGGCAACAGCGACATCTAGCGAGGGCTTCACGATGCTGTCAAACCGGACCTGCCGAAGAGTCTGCTGCCGCACCGCGTACGCGGAGATGGCCGGCTGCATGAGCTGGATCATGCGCTGCAGCTCCTGTCCGTAGATCAGGTCGAACTGTCGCACGCTCTGCAGCGCCGGAGCGATCGCCTGCGCAGCCGAACGATTCATTTGCGCGATGGCCTGCGCTGCGGGGGCGAGGTCTCGGATGATCTGCAACGTCGGTGCGAGCTGCTCAACCATCTGCTCACGTCACGCCGCTGCCTGCGCTGCGTAGGGCTGCACGGCAGTGATGGCTGACTGGATAGACCGCATCGTCTGTGTGATCGACACCTGCTGCAGGTTCGGCACCGTCGCTGCAGTTACCGCTGCCGTCAGCGCAGCGGTGCTCTCCTGCACAGCATCGAGGGCTTCAGCTCCCGCCACGGACCCGGTCTCGGCTGCTGCCTGGTTCTCGCTGTCGTCCGACTCTGCTTCCTTCGACACGTCCGTCATTCGCTGTCCCTCCACATCTGTGGCGCAATCGCTCCGATCGGATACCAGTGTGCCAATTCATTACGCGGCCCTCGACCCGAGCCCGCCGTGACCGCGACGAATGATTCGAATCTGGTTCCCGGAACCGTCTGCTGCAGGTCCACCAGCGAGGCGATCGCTGCCTGGTTGTCCGGCCCCACGTACTGACCCCGCACGCTTCCTGCTGTCCGCCGTTCGACGGAGCGCGGACCCACCGCGAGCTGAATCTGACCGAGTCGTTCCACTCCCCCGTGGCACCGTGGGGACGATGATGATGATCGGTCGACGCGCTGGCGAGAGAGGCACAGCGCGATGACACCAACAGATAGCGACGATGTGTCAAGATGCAGACTGACCTAGGGGGAACATGTCTCAGCTCACTCCGTCCGCCGCGCCAGAAGCCAGACTCACGATTGACGTGATTCGGTGGGTGATCGGCAACCAGTTGTCAGCCGTCGCCGGTGGTTTCCTTGCATTCGGCGCAGCACTCCTACTGCAGCAGTCTTCCGATCAAGTCGCCGAGGAGACGATTCGGGCTGAGCTCGGCGACCGGGATGGAGGCGCGCTCATCGAAAAAATGAGTCGGGAGGCGGCCGAGGCTACCTATGCCTGGGTGCCCGTAAGCCTCGTCGGTTGGCTCATCTGTGTTGCTCTCGCCGTCGTTATGGCGGGATTCTTGTTCTTCTCCACGAAGGGTCCGCAGGGGTGGAACGAGAACAAGTGGCTCTACAGGCTCCTGGGCGCCGGCTTCACCGGAGCCGGCACCGCCCTCGTGGTCGCCGCCGTTTCGAATGCCTTGCTTCAACTCACCGGCGGTGCCGCACCCTGGTTGTTCATCTTCGCGGCTGTCGGTTGCTTCGTAGGATCCGCACTCCTGAAGAGGAAGAGCTTCTGGTACGCCCTCTGGACGTACTTCCAAGAGCGCAGGGCTGCCACACAGAACGCAACCGCGGGCTCCGCTACCGCGGCGGATAGCCAGGGCTTAGGGACCCTGTAAGCGCTCCTGACCACGAGTTTCAAGCCGCCCGTCGACGAGGGAGCTATCCCCGCACTTCGGGCGCTGCTTGAATCCGCTTTGGAGACGCACCTCTCCATGCTCGCCCGACAGGACCTGACCGCCCTGGTGCAGAACGAGGACGCCCAGATTAGCCTGCCGCAGTTCTGAGCGGCGAGGCCGCGAAGCTTGTCGGTGGTGAGCCATACCCTGGTCTCAACTGACCTAAATAGACTAAGAGGAGCGCTACGACCATGATTGAGATCGAGTTCATCCCCATCGGGGAAGAAACGAATACGGGCGACGCGATCCTCTGTCACTTCACCGAGCCAGGTACGACCACCGACCGGGTTGTGCTTATTGATGGGGGATTCGCCGACTCGAGCGGCCCCATCATCGCTCATATCGACGCTTACTATCCAACGTCCGTCATTGATCTGATGGTTTGCACGCATCCGGACAACGATCACATCAACGGCCTGTTCGGCGTGCTTGACAAGATGACGGTTCGCAACCTGCTCATTCATCGGCCTCGCGACTTTGGGTTCAGCTCGGACGCGGTCGCCGCTGACAAAGTTGATGACCTCATCCGCACCGCACGCAGCCATGGCGTCAAGGTCATCACCGATGCTTTCGCTGGCACCACCATCTTCGGGGACGTGATCCACGTTGCTGGCCCGTCCCGAGAGCTGTATGTCTCGCTCCTGTCGGAGCAGGAAGCCGAGGCCGGAGGTGGCCATGGAAGCTTCAACAGCGGGTCGCTCCGTGAGGTTCCGGCGGATCCGGGCGGCCCAGTTCTTACCGACAATGGTGGCACGACCGCACGAAACAACAGCAGCATTGTCCTAGACATCCAGGTCGATGGCCGACGAGCGTTGATGACCGGCGATGCAGGTGTGCCGGCGTTGACCGCAGTAGCTGACCACCTCGATCGCGTTGGTCGAGCAACACAACTCCCGGACTTCTTCGATGTGCCGCACCACGGCTCCCGACACAACCTCACCGGCGCTCTGCTTGACCGACTCATCGGCCCAAGGGGTGGCGATGAGAACGTTCGGAGTGCATTTGTCAGCGTCGGCAAGAAGGCGGACGACTTTCCTCGACCGGAAGTTGCGAACGCGTTGAAGCGTCGCGGCTGCCGTGTCTCCGCAACCCGCGGGCAGACCATCCGGTGGTTCAATGGTGCCACGCAACGTGATGGGTGGCACGAGCTGACACCGCTGCCGTGGTTCGAGCTGCCGAAGTGATAGGTGTCGGCTTCGACCGCTACGACTGGCGGGCGAGATTGGTGCCCGGTATCGCCGCCGTCCTGCCCGCGGTGACGGTTGTCGTCTCGATAGGCGTCGAGACGCACGTTGTCACCTCGTTGGCATCGAGCGCCGTGCTGCTCGCCGTCGGCGGTTTCTTGCTGGCAATAGCCGTCGGCGACGCGGGGCGCAGTTGCGAACCGGCGCTTTGGGCATCCTGGGGTGGGAGACCGACAACACAGCTCCTGCGTCTACGTGATCAGGCTCCGAACGCGGCGCAACGGGAAGGTTGGCGTGCCGCGGTCTCCAAGGTCACTGGCATCGACCTGTTCTCGTCCCGTCGAGAATCGTTGAACCCGTCGGACGCAGACGAAGTCATCGAGACCGCGACCGACCAACTGCGGTACCTGTCTCGAGCAGGCGAAAACTCGGCGCTGGCCGATGCGAACGCCGAGTACGGTGCGCAGCGAAACATCTGGGGCGCGAGACGTTTCGGGCGAGGAATCGCCGTCGTGAGTCTGGTGGCGCTTTGGGTGACAGCATTGTTCGGACAGGAGGTGCTGCCGATCTCTGCGGTCGCGCTTGTCGGCGGCAACATCGCGATTGTCGTCGTCGGCTTGTGGTGGTTCATCTTCCCGTCGGCGGATCGAGTCCGGTCTGCTGGATTCCGCTACGCCTATCAACTATTCGATGCCACGGTGCGTGCTTCAAAGTCATCGAAGTCTTGATTAGCCGTAGCCACGAACATGCTCGGGCGGTCGCGCCCCGAGCACGTTGCTCTTGGCGGCGCGGGCGTCTCGTTGGGGGCCATCAATCATCTGCACAGGCACCGCATGGCTGTTAGCCCTGTTCGAGCCGCGCTGGCAAATCTACGCAGGCCACTTCGTGATCCCGCTCCTGCGGAAGTAGTCCTCGAAGCTTTCGCTCGGGCAGCTGAGCTCGTGCACAATACGCGCAACTTGGTAGGGCCAGTCAAGCACGACCCACTGGCTTCCGCGCTGGCCTGGTAGCGGTAAGACCGCGCGCCCGCCGTCGACTGACGCGAGGTGCACGCGATCCGCAAGAGAGCCGCGGTAGAAGACATCCGCGTATTCGCCCCTGATCTTGTCGTCAGGAAAGGCCGACCACTCCTCGACCCAGTTCTCGCTCGGGTGGTGTGCAGAGTCAGGCATGCCGTACTCGATGGCAATGTCCACGTCATTCAAGCGGTCACGACGCGACGACGCAGCGCAGGAGACCGCGTTCCTACTGCGACTCACCGAAGGCCTGCAGAAGGCGATGGACGCGTACGCGCGGGCCTTCTTCGTGAACGAAGAGTGTGAGTTGCTGTGGACCTACCCGTACTCGCCGACGAGACTCACCACCGAGCCGCTCGTCTGGACGCCGGAGCGCTCGGCCCACGCTAGGAGTCTCGCGGTGGGGTGCGAACTCGGCGATATCGACACGGGTCGGCTTCACGCGCTGCTGGCCGACGGTGATCGCACGCTGACCGAACTTTCGACTGAGCTCGGGCGGACCGTCGCGCACGTCAAGCTCGCGATCGACGCCTGGCCGCCGCCCGTGGTTTCTTAAGGGCGACCGTCCGGAGTGCTGACTAAAGTCCGACTCGCCTTGAGCTCGCGGAACCCATCGCGGGCGGGAGATTCGTCCGCGGCCCAGTTCCTTCGGCTCGCTGAAGGACCTCCTCACCTCAAGGTGCTGCGTCGACGGCAGGCCTCCACTCGTAATCCACGAGTCTGTCGTCGCCGTTCGCCTTCCGCACGAGGACGCCGGTCAACGTTGTGAGCTCAGCCGAGCGGACGTACGGCTAGAACACGTGCAAGGATCGACCCATGCAGTCGAGGGACCTCGCCAAAGTGCGTGACGACCTGGCGCGGGACGGCTGGAGTTGCCAGCGTGGGAATTTGCAGCAGCTCCGTACTGCACTCGCGTTGAGCAACGGCTGGAGTCCGCTCCAGAACAGGCCCGGTGCCAGTCGTCAAAGCACAACTCTCCGACCTTTTGCAACCGCGGACGCGCCTCCCCACTCCTTGAGTGCCGTGTACGGGATGGGTCGGCAACCATTGCACACAGACGGTGCTCACATCGTCGATCCGCCAGACGTCATTGTTCTTCATTCGAAAGCGCCTAGCACTACCCCCACCGTCGTCCACAAGCCGGGGTGGGGCTTGCCTGAGTGCCTGACGACCGGGATTTTCACGGTGCACGGAAACCACAACACCTTCCTTACGCCCGCTCGCACCGCAAGAAGATTCAGGTTTGACCCTGTCGTGATGACCCCTGGTGACCATCATGCTCGAGAAGCAATTGTCTACTTTGAGCGCATGCGAGCTCCGGAGACGGTTTACAGTCACGATTGGAGCGAGAGTGACATGCTGCTATTCATCGACAATCGATCTGCTTTGCACGCGCGCGATGCGATAGCGTCCGGTGATGAAGGGCGACGCATTGAGCGCCTCGCGCTGAAGGTCGAGCGGCTTCAATGAATCAGTTTGATTCTGACGGACTTTGGATGAAGTCCCGGCTTTTCATGAACCGTGCTCTCGACGGCGCCGGACGCGATTTCGAGGAGCGCGCTTTTTGGGCCTGCTGTGCGTTGGAGCTACTCGGCAAAGCAGCTCTGGCGCGAGTGAGCCCGCTTTTGGTGGCGAACCCGATGGATGACGGCAACAGCCTCCTAGTAGCGAGCGGAGTTCGGGAATCTGCCGAGGCGCAGTCCGTGCAGGCCAAGGCTGTGTGGATGCGCTGCGAGCGGGCCTTCAAGCCGTTCAAGGCCGGCGAAGCGAAGAAGCTTTCAAACGGCCGGAATGCTTACATTCATTCCGCGGCAATCGGTTTCGACGCCATCCCAGAATCTGCATGGTGGCCAAGCTTCTGGGCGCAGGCGGTGATCCTGCTGCAGCACCTTGGTCGGTCTGTGGAGGACTATATAGGGAGGGCGGCCGCCGACACGGCGCAAAGGCACCTGCAGACCAAGCGGGACAATTTGAAGCGCCAACTCGAAGCTCGTCTTGAAAGCGCCCGAACTCGCTTAGCTCAACACGATTCGGGGACTCTCTCGGCAAAGGAGAGTGCTGAATGGGCAACCTTCGCGCTTCCCAGCTACCTGCATAGCACGCCCATCGAGTGTCCGGCATGTGCAGGTGATGCCCTGATAGGCGGAGATGAGAAGACAGACGTTCGGGTTGAATCCCAGGCTATGTCTCCTGATGAATCCTGGCAGGAGCCGGTTGTCGTCATCTCCATTGCCACCAATGCTCTTGTGTGCCCTCGTTGTCATCTTGAGATTCACGAAGACGATCTGCTGGTTGAGGCAGGCGTCGACCTGAGCTTCGATACCGAGGGGGACGTCGATGACTTGGGTTGGGATTTGGAATACAACAACGAGTAGGGCGGGCCCTCGAAAGTGATGTTACGACCGGTCAGTAGTCGACGGTGTCCAACCCAAGTCATGCCATGGTTCGTGTTTAGCCCCGGGCATTCGCTGACCAGCCAAGCTCGGAGTTGCGTCTGAGCAGGTCCTCGCCAAGCTGGACGAGACAGACTTCCAGCGGTCAACGTTCCGGGGATCTGACCTCCCCGGTGACGTTGGTGGCGCTACGGGCAGCAGGAGGCGTGTCTTGCGGGAGCGACACGTTTCGCGAGCAGCATGCGCGACGGTTTCACTGAACAGCGGCGTCCTCGTTGGGGGTGCTGCGACATCTTTCGTGAACAGTCACAGCGCGTGACAGGTCGGCTCGGGAACACCGCCACCATCGGCACAGCGGTCGGCTGCGTCGCACTCCTGGCCGCCGTCGCTGTCGTCGCCTGGGCAGCAGGCGCCTTCCGGGCCCAGGTGCCGATCACGGTCGTCAACGACCTCGGCCACTCCGTCGACCTGGCGTGCCTGTGGGACAACCGCGACGGACTGGTGCCCGGCGACCGGACGACGCTCCTCGTCGATGCGCACGACGGCTCGACGGAGTACGGGTGCCTGGTGCTCGACGCCCGAGGCCGGCTCGTAGCACCGCAGGAGCTCCGGCTGACGGACGCCTCGACCGATCCCTCGCTCGCCTGTTCGACCTGACGACCCGACGCCGTCCACCCGCGCGAACTGGGAGGATCACGTCGTGACCGTGGACACCGATCTCAGACGACGGCTGCAGGACGCATTCCGGTGGCGGAGTGATCGGACGGATCCGTACTCCTACGCCGACGTGACCGGCTGGTGGCGCGATCCGCACGTCCTGCGCGCGCTCGGTCCCGGTCTCGCCGCCCTGTTCGACGATGCCCAGCCAACGGTGGTGCTCGGGATCCAGTCGCGCGGAACACTCCTCGGAGCACTCGTCGCAGCGCACCTCGGGGTCGGCCTCGCGGAGGCTCGGAAGGACCCGAGCCGTGCTGCGGACGACGATCCGTGGTGGGAGGTGTCCACCGGCCCGGACTACCGGGACCGCTCCCTGCACCTCGGAGTCCGCCGGAGCCTGCTGCGGTCCGGCGACCGAGTGCTCTTCGTCGACGACTGGATCGCGACGGGAGCGCAGGCGGAAGCTGCGCGGATGTTGACCGACATGGCCGGCGCGACGTGGCTCGGTGCCGCCGTCGTGGTCGACGGGCTCGAGCGGCCTCCGCTCCGACGGACGCTGCGACTGCGCGCGCTCCTGTCGATGCACCAGTTGTAGACGGTTGCGGGCAGGACGGGGTGATGATGGACCGCATGGACCACCAGAGCGAGGACCGTGGGACGCCGGCACCGAGCCGGCGGACCTTCCTGCGCCGAGCCGGTGTCGGCGCGGCCAGCGCTGCCGTCGGCGCCGGGCTCGTGGGGGCCGGGGCAGCGTACGACCGGTCGGTGCACGATGCCCGGTACGGCTTCACGCCGCTCCCGGCACGGCCCGAGCCGGGCTTCGACCACGTCGTCGTCGTCATGTTCGAGAACCGGAGCTTCGACCACGTCCTCGGCCGGCTGTACACCGGCGCCGACCTCCGCACCGGGCAGTCCTTCGCCGGGCTGCAGGACGGACGTCACGAGAACACCGCCCCCGACGGCACCGTCGTCCCCGCGCACGTGTACGAGGGGACGACCGACCACGTGATGAGCCAGCCCGACCCGGACCCGGGCGAGTTCTACCCGCACGTCAACACGCAGTGGTTCGGTCTCGTCGAGCCCGCGGAGAACGCCGACCCGGCACGGAACGGGTACGCGGCGCCGTTCAACGCCCCGGAGGACACGAGCACGCCGACGATGTCCGGGTTCGTCCACGACTACGTGGTGAACTTCCGGTTGGAGCGCGGCCGGGAGCCGAGCGTCGAGGAGTACTCGCGGGTGATGGGCGGCTTCTCGCCGGCGATGCTGCCCGTGTTCTCCACGCTCGCCAGGTCGTTCGCCGTCTACGACCACTGGCACTGCGCGGTGCCGTCGCAGACGTTCTGCAACCGCTCGTTCTTCCACGCCAGCACCTCGCACGGCTTCGTCACGAACGGCCGGGAGGGCGGCCCGCAGAAGTGGCTCGACGCGGACGCCGTCCCGACGATCTTCAACCGGCTCGAGGACGCCGGGAAGACCTGGCGCGTGTACTTCGACGCCCGGCAGGTGGTGTCCCTGACCGGCTTCCTGCACGCCCCGTCGATCGAGCGGTACTGGAAGACCAACTTCCGGAGCATGGAACAGTTCCACGCCGACGCGGCGAGCGGGAACCTCCCCGACTACGCGTTCGTCGAGCCGCGGATGATGTTCGACCACAACGACATGCACCCGCCGGTCGGCAGCCCCGGTGACCACAGTGCGCCGGACGCCGGCGCCTACGAGTCGGCGACGTCGGACGTCCGTGCAGCGGAAGCACTCCTCGCGAGCGTCTACGACGCCGTCCGCGGCGGACGGAGCGAGCGCGGATCGAACGCGATCAACACCGCGCTCGTGGTGACCTTCGACGAGCACGGCGGGATCTACGACCACGTCCCACCACCCGCAGACGTCGCGACGCCGTCGGGGTCACCGACCCCGGGGGAGATGGGGTTCACCTTCGACCGACTCGGCGGGCGGGTGCCGGCCTTCGTGGTGTCCGCCTACACGGAACCCGGGACGATCATCAACGAGCCGATGCACCACGCTGCAGTCATCCGGACGCTGACGGAGCAACACGGCCTGGAACCCCTCACCCACCGGGACGCCGAGGCCACGGGGATCCACAACGTGCTGAACCGGAAGGTCCCCCGGCAACCGCAACTCTGGCCGGACGTCGCCCCGCAGTACGTGCCGACCAACCCGGAGGGCAGGAGCGGTCCGCCGTCGGAACGGGACCGACGCCGGCCCCTGACCGCGCCGGGGATCGGGCTGCTCGGGCTGCTGCTGGCCAAGTACGAGCCCGACGCCCCGGTACCCACGACGTTCGGGGACGCCTACGACGTCCTCACCGAGCACGGCGCCGGACTCTTCGGTGACCGCGACTGACCGCTCCACCTGAGCAGCGGTGACCGTCAGGTGGGCGACTTCCGCTGACGATCCGGTGTGCCGGATGATGGGTCGGTGAACCGCACCGACCGCCTCTACGGCATCGTCGAGGAACTGCGGGCCGCCGCGCCGCGACCGCGGAGCGCTCGTCGTCTCGCGGAGCGGTTCGAGGTCTCGGTGCGGACCGTCGAGCGGGACCTCGCGGCACTGCAGCAGTCAGGGCTGCCGATCTGGGCGGAGCCCGGCCGCACGGGTGGGTACGTCATCGACGCGTCGGCGACCCTCGGCCCCGCCGGCTTCACGCCGGACGAGGCGCTCGCCGTGCTGATCGGCCTCGGTGCGCTCGGCACGAGCCCGTTCCGGCAGGCTGCCCGCACCGCGGCACGCAAGGTGCTCGCCGTCATGCCGGACCGCGACGCGGCACGAGCCGGTGCCGTTGCGTCACGAGTCCACTTCCTGGAGGCCGACGGGGACCCCGTCACGCCGGTCACCTTCGCCGAGGCCCTGCGTTCGGACCGCGTGGTGCGGCTGCGGTACCGGGCTGCGGACGGCAGTGAGTCGTCTCGGGACGTCGAACCGCTCGGGTCGATCGAGAAGGACGGGCACTGGTACCTGGTCGCGTGGTGCCGGCTGCGCGACGGTGTCCGGGCGTTCCGCGGCGACCGGATGGCGTCGATCGAGGTGACCGACGAGCGGCCACCGCGGCGCGTGCTGCGCACCGAGGACCTGGGCATCGAGTACGGACGACTCCGTCCCGTCGGCGGCGACTGAACCGTCGACCGAGCCGCGGACCGACGGCGGTCCGGCGACGCGCGAGGACGATCTCCGACGACGGGATCCGGCGAACACCGACAGGACGGTGTCGCGACCACCCGTGAAGCTGGTCGACGACCGCGTCAGCACCAGCACCACCGGAGGAACCCCTTGTCGTTCACGTCCATCCGCATCGTCACCGACGACCTCGACGGCCTCGTCGCCTTCTACGAGCAGCTCACCGGCCAGCGCGCCGAGCGCCCCGCGCCCGTCTTCGCGCAGTTCACCGGCCCCGGTGCGACCCTCGCGATCGCCAGCACCGCCACCGTCGCGATGCTCGGCGGCGCCCTGACGCCCGCCACGAACCGGTCCGTGTTCATCGAGTTCGAGGTCGACGACGTCGACGGCCGCTTCGCGCAGCTCCGTCCCGAGCCCGAGCACGTCGTCCTCGGACCGACCACGATGCCCTGGGGCAACCGGTCCGCACTGCTCCGCGATCCTGACGGCAACGTCGTCAACCTGTTCAGCCGGCCGGGGTCCGACGGCGAGGACTGACCCCGGCGCCGGGCCGACCCACCCCCGCCGCGCGGACTACCGCGTCGGTCCGAGCAGTGCCCGCGCGGCCGTCGCGGCGGCCTGTGCCCACGGCCGCGACGGATCGGCCTGCGCACTCGCCATCGCGCCGTCGTAGAGCAGGCACAGCTGGAGCGCCGTGCCGTCGACGTCCTCGACGCCCGCGTCAGCGAGGAGGCCGCTGAACAGCCCGCGCACCCAGTCGCGGTGTTCGAGCGTCACCTCGTGCGTCGGGTGTCCCGCGCCGTACTCCGCCTCGACGTTGATGAAGGGACACCCGCGGTACCCGGGCTCCTCGAACCACTCGCCGAGGAGCGCGAACACGGCGACGATCCGCTCCTCCGGGGTCGCCCCGCGATACGGCAGCTCGGCGGCGACGTGGTCCTGCCACGCGGTGCTGCGGCCGCGCAGGTAGCCGAGCACGAGCTCGTCCTTCGTGCGGAAGTGCGTGTAGAGGCTGGCCTTCGAGATGTCCGCCTCGGCCGCGACCTGGTCGACGCCGACGGCGTGGATGCCCTGCTCGTAGAACAGCCGGTCGGCGGTGGCGACGGCGCGTTCGTACGCGGGGCGACGACGTGTCCTGGTGGGCTCGGGCATGGTTTGACTTTACTGCACTGATCTGTACAGTTACCAGCACCACAAACCGAACAGATCTGTTCAGTCAGGAAGGCATCATGACTCCCATCGCCCTCGTCACCGGGTCCACCAGCGGCATCGGTCGCGCCACCGCCGAACTCCTCGCCTCGCGTGGCATGCACGTCGTCGTCTCCGGCCGCAGCGCCGAGCGCGGCGAGGAGGTCGTCCGCGGCATCCGCGCTGCCGGCGGCACCGCCGACTTCGTCCGCGCCGAGCTCGGCGACGCGGAGAGCGCCCGGGCCCTCGCCGCCGAGGCACTCCGCATCGGTGACGGCCGGATCGACGTACTCGTGAACAGTGCGGGCATCTTCCCGTTCGGGCCGACCGCGGACACGACGCCCGAGGGCTTCGACGAGGTGTACGGCCTGAACGTCAAGGCGCCGTACTTCCTCGTCGCGGCGCTGGCCCCGGGCATGGCGGAGCGCGGTGCCGGCGCGATCGTCAACGTGACCACGATGGTCGCCGAGTTCGGTGCCGCGGGCATGGGCCTGTACGGCTCGACCAAGGCGGCGCTGGTCCTGCTCACGAAGTCCTGGGCGGCCGAGTTCGGGCCGTCCGGCGTCCGCGTGAACGCCGTGAGCCCCGGCCCGACCCGCACCGAGGGCACCGCGGCCATGGGTGAGGCGCTCGATCAGCTCGCAGCTGCCGGTCCGGCGGGACGCCCGGGGTCCGCGCAGGAGGTCGCCGAGGCGATCGCGTTCCTCGCCGCCGACACGGCGTCCTTCGTGCACGGCGCGGTGCTGCCGGTCGACGGCGGACGCATCGCCGTCTGATCCACCCGGCCGCCGACCGCGACGGCCCCGCTGCGTCCGCGTGGGACGTGGCGGGGCCGCGGGAGGCGCCTCCCGGCCGGGACGACCTACCCTGGACGGATGCTCTCCCGCCGCGACGCCGCCATCCGGCTCGACATCCCGCTCGAGATGGCCGCTCGCCACGGCATCCCGTCCCACATCAGCGAGTCCGAGCTCGAGCGGATCGAGCAGGACCCGCCCGCGTGGCTCGCGCAGTCGCGGGGCAACCGCACGGGCGCGAAGAAGGTCTGGGCGCACCTGGAGTGCGCCGTCTGCGGGTTCTCGGAGCAGGAGCGGCCGAAGAAGTGGTGGCCCGAGTGGACCCTGCTGGTGTGCCACGACCACGACGAGGTGCCGCCGCCGGCGCCCGGGACCACGCGGCACCTCGTGTACGGGGTCGGCAGTCGGTTCACGGCGCTGGTCGACGAGCCCGCCTGAGCGGCACCGGCCGGTCGAGAGCCGGACGAGGCCCGGACGAGGCCCGGACGAGCCGGTCAGTCGTCGAGCGTGACGTCGCTCCAGGGCACCGGTGTCACCGCGCCCGTCTCCCAGTCGCGGCGGAGCACCCCGTACGCCACCGACGCCTTCGGTGACCCGCCCTCGACCGGCCACGACTCCCGGTAGTACGCCTCCTGCACCCACCCGGCGCGCAGGAACACCCGGCGCATGGCGGTGTTGTCCTCGCGCGTCTGCCCCTCGAAGCGCGTGACCTCCGACATCGTGCGGAACACGTGGTCGGTGACCGCGCGCAGGGCCGGGAGCCCGAGTCCCCGCCCACGGAACGCCGGCGCGAGCCGCAGGTCGAGCAGCGGGGCCGGGTCCTGCAGGTCCTCGAGCACGACCAGGCCGACGCGGCCGAGCCGGTCGTCGTCGAGCCACCAGGAGTCGTGCTCGTCGTCGCGGAACGCGCCGCGGTCGACCGCGCGCTCCAGGTCGGCGCGAGTGGGGTGTGCGCGGACGTGGAAGGGGAAGTCGGCCGACGTGTGGAAGGTGACCAGGGCCTCCCGGTCGGCACCCTGCGGTTCGGTCCTGGTCAGCGCGATCGCCATGCGACCACGCTACGGGCCGGCGGGATCAGCGCCCGGGCGGCGCGGTGGCGAGGAGGATCTGAGCGTCGAGCATCGGCTCCGCCCCCGTGGTCCGGACCAGCGCGTCTGCTGCGGCGCGGACCGCGGTCCGCTCCTCGGGGGTCATCCGGCGCAGTGCCGCCCGGATCTCGACCGCCCGGCGGGCGAGCACGTGCTCGACGAGTGCGACGGCCTCGTCACCGGCGGTGACCAGGACCTCGCGTCCGGAGGTCCGTCGGGTCACCCAGCCGTCGCGGACCAGGCGGTCGACCATCCGGGTGATGCCCGACGGCAGCAGTCCGAGCTCGACCGCCAGGTCTCCGGCGCGCAGTGCGCCGCGGGTGACGAGGAGGACGAGGATCCGGTACTGCTGCAACGTCACCTGCTCGAGCGCGGGGGCGAGTGACCGGAGCACGATGCCGAGTCCGACGACCGATGCGTCCACCACGGACGACTCCGTTCGTGACTGCTGCTCATCGTCGTCGCGCACGCGGCAATCCTACGGCGAGGTCGCCCGGTCGACGCTGTGGTGGTCGGGCCGGAACCCGTGGTCGGTGCCCCAGAGGACCGCGTCGACCCGGTTCACCGCGCCGATCTTGCTGTAGAGCGTCCGGATGTGGGTCTTGACCGTGTTCGGGCTCAGGTGCGTGAGTTCGGCGATCTCGTCGTTCCGCTTCCCCTGGGTGATCAGGGCGAGGATCTCGGACTGCCGGTCGGAGATCCCGTGCTCCCGACCCGGCCAGTCGACCCCGGGACCGCTCGGGACCCGGCGCCGAGGGGCGTCGAGCACCCGTTCGCCGGCGGCGACCCGCAGGAGCCCGTCGGCGAGCTGCTCGCCGGTCGAGCTCTTCGCGAAGTACCCCGTGGCGCCTCGGGCGACCGCCGCGTCGATGAGGTCCTGGTCCATCTTCCACGTGAACACGGCGACGGTCCGGATGCGGGGGTTCGACGTCAACCGGGTCACGTCCTGGTCGTCGGGCTCCGGCTGCGCGAACGTGTCGTAGAGCGCGACGTCGACGTCCACGGTGACCCGCCGTCGGGCGTCGAGCTGCACGACCTCGAGCCGGTCCGCGAACGGCGCGAGCAGGTCGGCGAGGCCGCGGAGGACCAGCTCGTAGTCGTTGACGAGCGCGACGCGGATGCGGCCGGGCATCTGGATCCTCTCAGGACCACCCCTGGGGGTGAGACGGGTGCTGATCGACGCGAGTTCCGTCGAGATCACCACGCTACGGACGGCCTTGTACCCCGTCTGCAGCCGGGCCTGGGAACCGCGATGGTTGCCCGGGAGCAAGTTTTCCTGGTCGGCCCTGATGCGCCGCCCCTCGATCCCCCGGAAGGACCCCTCATGTCGGATGCACTCGCTCCGTGGAACGCGACGCTGACGCTCGCGGAGCACTCGATCATCGTCTACGCACTCTCCGTCGCCGGACTCGCGCTCCTCGCGTTCTTCGTGAAGTCGATCGTGTCCACGAACGAGGTCACCGGTCGCTACCGGACCGGCGTCTACGCGGGGACGGCGATCACCGGCGTCGCCTTCCTGTCGTACGTCGTGCTCGTCGCGTCCTTCGCCCTCGGGTACGACCGCAAGGGTGACTCGTGGGTCCCGAACGCGAACGCGATCCTGTCCTGGGCACCGCGCTACTTCGACTGGACCGTCACCGTCCCGCTGCTCGTCATCGAGCTCCTGGCCGTCGCCACCCTGGCCGGCGTCGCGGCCCGCCGCCTGCGCGCGGTCGGCGTGGCCGCCGCGTTCCTGATGATCAGCACCGGCTTCGTCGGCGGCGTCGCGATCGACTCCGGCACGAGCATGCCGGCCCTCTGGACCTGGGGCATCATCTCCGGCGTATTCATGGTGGTCCTGTACCTCCTCGTGATCTACGTGGTCGTCAAGGGCGGCCGCGACCTGAAGGGCTCGGAGGCGGCGACCACGCTCCGCAACGCGGGGATCCTGCTCATCGTCACCTGGATGGCCTACCCGATCATCTTCGGCCTGCAGGGCTGGGGCCACGGTGGCGCCGTCATCACCTGGATGCAGGTCGTCCTGTCGGCCGCGGACATCGTCGCGAAGGTCGGCTTCGGCGCGATGATCCACAAGGTCGCCAAGTTCCGGTCCGCCGAGGACGTCCGCGCCGGCGTCGACACCCTGCCCGAGGCGCTGTGGGTCTCGTCCGAGAAGCTCGCCGACGGCACCCTGCCCGACACCGCGACCGAGTCCGACACCGCCACCGTCGCAGGTCGCGGTGAGCACCGTGTCCGTCGCTGACACCGGCACGACCACCACGGGGGCCGGAGCGCACGTCGCTCCGGCCCCCGGCCCCGTCGCGGGGCCGCTACCCGCCTCCGTCGACGTCGCCGTGGTGGGCGGTGGTTGCTCCGGCATCGCGACGGCGGTCCACCTCGCCGCGCTGCCGGGAGACCCGTCCGTCCTGGTGCTCGAGGGCCGCTCCACACCGGACCCGCGCTCGTGGTGCTCGTGGGACGACGGCAGCGATCCCCTCCCCGAGGCCCGCTCGGCCTCGTGGACCCGGTGGGAGGTCCGGACCGACCGGGGCACGAGCGTCGGGACGGACCCCGACCACCCCTACGTCCTGGTGCGCGCGGCGGACCGACGGGCAGCTGCCGAGCGGCGGCTGGCCGCGCTCGGTGGCGTCCGGGTGGTCGACGGTGCCCCCGTGACCGCGGTGACGGCGGTGCCCGTGACGGACGGTCCGGGCGTCTCGGTCGAGTCGGCCCTCGGCACCGTGCGGGCGGCGAGCGTGCTCGATGCCCGGGGACCGCGCTGCCCGGAGCACGTCGGTGCCGGCCGGGTCCTGCTCCACCAACGGTTCGTCGGACACTGGATCACCGCGGACCGGCCCGTCTTCGACACGACGACCGCGACGCTCATGGACTTCACCGGGCAGGCCGCCCCCGGACCCGTGCGGTTCGTGTACGTCCTGCCGGTCTCCCCCACCGAGGCCCTCGTCGAGAGCACGCTCTTCACGCCGGACGCCGCGGACCCGTTCGACCACGAGGACCACGTCACGCAGTACGTCGAGCGGCGCTGGGACCTGCGGCCGGACGAGTGGCGGATCGTCGACTCGGAGCGGGGGTGCATCCCGATGACCGACGCCCCGGTCCGAACCGGTGCGCGGTGGTCGGATGCGGAGGCCGTCGTCGGGACGACCCGACCGAGCAGCGGCTACGGGTTCGCCCGGAGCAACCGGCACAGTGCCGTCGTCGCGCAGCACCTGGCGGCCGGCACGCCCGTCCCGCCGTTCGTCGACGGCTGGCGCACGCGGTTCCTCGACGCGGTCTTCCTCCGGTTCCTACGCGACCGACCGGAGCAGGCCCCGGAGGCGTTCCGCCGCCTGTTCGCGCTGCCCGGGCCGCTCGTCGTCCGGTTCCTGACGGAGCGCTCGACCTCCGCGGACGACGTACGGATCGTGCTGGCGCTGCAGAAGCCGCCGTTCCTCGCGGCGCTCGTCCGCACCGTGGTCGACGCGGTCACCCGACGCCGGACGGAAGCGGTTGCGCACGCCGACGCCGACGCCGACGTCGACGCCCGTCGCGGCCGTGCGGCGGGGAGCACTCGGTGACCGCCGTGACCGCCGCGGATCCCGTGCTCGCGCTCCCGGAGACCGCTCTCCCCGCGCTCCGCACGTGGGTCGCCGACCACGTGCTGGCGCCCGTCACCGTGGTCCTGGCCGTCACGGCCCTGGTCTGCGCGGTCTTCCGGCTCAGCGGCACACCGGTGCCGATGGCCGTCCAGCTCGTCCCCTTCGCCGTCAGCGTCCTGGTGTTCGGGCTCCCGCACGGTGCGCTCGACCACCTCGTCCCCGCCCGGCTGCGCCCGGGGACGAGCACGGCGCGCTCGGTCCTGGTGGTCGTCGCCCTGTACCTCGTCGTCGGGTCGGCCACCGCCGCGCTCTGGATCGCCGCGCCGCTGCTGGGCTTCGCCGTGTTCGTCGCGATCACGTGGTTCCACTGGGGGCAGGGCGACCTCTTCGTGGACCGACTGCTCGGCGACGGCGCAGCGGGACGCGCCGGCTCCGTCCTGACCGTGCTGGTGCGCGGTGCGCTGCCGATGTTCGTGCCCTTCGTGGCGCAGCCGGGTGCTGCCGTGCAGGTCGTCGTCGCGTCCGCGGCCGTGGTCGACGGCGGGATCGGCCGAGCCGTCCTCGTCGTCCCCGCTGCGGTCCGGATCGCGGGCGCCGCCCTCGTCCTCGTGCTCGTCGTGCTGCACGTCGTGGCGGTCGGTCGATCGGGCGGGCCGCGCTGGCGGCAGGTCTCCGAGGACCTCGTGCTCGTCGCCTTCTTCACCGTCGTCCCGCCGGTGCTCGCGGTCGGGCTCTACTTCACCCTGTGGCACGCGGTCCGGCACGTCCTCCGGCTGGAGCTCACGGACCCGACCAGCGCGCGGCAGCTGCACCGCGGGCGACTGCTCGCACCGTTCCTCCGGTTCGCCCGTCAGGCGTGGCCGATCACGGCGATCGCAGTGGCGATGCTCGTGGTGCTCGCCGTCGTGGTCCGGCGGGTCGACCTCGGGGTCTACCTCGCCCTCATCGCCGCACTCACCACCCCGCACACCGTGGTCGTCACGTGGATGGACCACGTCCAGCGCACGTGGTCCCGACGCGCACCCGAACTCGCACGCCCCGCACCCCGAACGAAGGACGTCCCGTGACCGACACCCCCACGCCCCGTGCCTCCGGCCTGCGCACCGGCGCGGTCTTCGCCGGTCGGATCCTCGTCATCGCCGCGGCGGTCGGTCTGGTCGGCTGGATCGCCTTCACCCTGTCGAACGTCGTGGTGCCGTTGCTCATCGGTCTGGTGGTCGCGGCACTCCTCGTCCCGTTCAGCGCTGTGCTGCAGCGCCACGGCGTCCCGAAGTGGCTCGCGATCGTGATCGCGCTGCTGTCGCTCGTGGGCGGGATCGCGCTGCTCGTGTTCCTGGTCGTCTGGCGCGTCAGCGAGCAGCTCCCCAGCCTCGAGGACCGGACGGTCGCGCTCATCGGGACCGTGCAGGACCTGCTGCGGCACCCGCCGTTCGGCCTGCCGTCGGTCGACCTCGACACCCTGTCCGCCGACGCCAGGACCTTCGTCGAGCAGCACGCCGCCGAACTGCAGCAGGGGATCGTCGTCGCGGGGGCGACCCTGGTGCACCTGGGCGAAGGGCTCTTCATCGTGACCTTCGTGACGATCTTCGCGCTCACCGGCGGTCGCCACATGTGGGAGTGGGTCGTCTCGCTCTTCCCGCGGGCCGCGCAGCACCGGATCGGCGTCGCCGGCGAGGCCGGGTGGACGACCCTGACGCACTTCATCCGTGTGCAGGTGATCATCGCCGCGACGGACGCGATCGGCATCGCGCTCGGCGCCTTCCTGCTCGGGGCGCCGCTCGCCGGACCCATCGGGGTGGTCGTCTTCGTCGGGGCGTTCATCCCGGTCGTCGGTGCCTTCGCCGCGGGGGCGGTCGCGGTGCTGCTCGCGCTGGTGTTCAAGGGGTGGGTGGTGGCCCTCGTCATGCTCGGGATCGTCGTGCTCGTGCAGCAGCTCGAGGGGCAGGTGCTGCACCCGTTCCTGACGGGCTCGGTCGTCGCGGTCCACCCGCTCGCGGTGTTGCTCGCCGTGATCGCGGGCACGACGATCGGCGGCATCGCTGGCGGGTTCTTCGCCGTGCCGCTCGCCGCGACTGCGAACTCGATGATCCGCGCCGCCCGGCAGGACGACCCCGACGTCGAGATCGCGCTGCCGATCCCGAAGAGCGCCGAACCGGCCGGGTGACGAACCGGCCGGTCCGGGTCCGCGCGGCACCGCTCACCGTCGTGCCGCCCGCCGCCGCGGAGCGCCGTTCACCGTTCCCGGCGGTAGGCGCTCCCGTCGCACGTGTGCGCGGCGTCGTCGTCGAAGAGCAGGCGCAGCGAGTAGGCCGCGCAGTCCACGAAGGTCGCGATGCTGATCCACGTCCGGGACCGTCGCAGCTCGCCCTTCGACGGACCGTCCGAACCGATGCCCGCGCGGTGCACGACCCAGGCCAGGTCGCGGGCCTCGGTGTCGAGCCAGCGCATCACGGCCTCGTTGTCGCGGTGCTGCCCGTCGTACGAGCGCGCGATGGTCGCGCGGACGAGCCGCAGCACGGGCATCAGCCGCTTCCCCGGAGCCGCACTCAGCCCACCCGCCTGGTAGAGCAGGCGACGGACCCCCTTCCGGCGCATGACCGGGACGAGTGCCTGCACGAACGGGGTGTTCACGAGGCGGTCGCGCTGCGCCACCACGTCACCGAGCATGAGGACCACCGCGTCCACGCCCTCGAGCAGGGCGTCGAGGTCGAGCGGTTCCGAGATCGACCCCTGCACGACCTCGAGCCCGTCGTGCTGCAGCGAGAGCTTCGCGGGGTTCCTGGCGAGCGCCCGGACCCGGTGGCCGGCGTCGAGGGCGAGTCGGGTGAAGTGCTGACCGGTCTGGCCGGTCGCGCCGAGCACGAGGAGTGTCTGGTTCGAGGTCATGCGGCAAATCTAGACACTGACAAGAAAGTAGTCAATGACTAGTTCCGCGGTAGGATGATCCCGTGAGCGACCGGTCCTTCCACCACGGGAACCTGCGCACCGCGCTGCTCGACGAGGCGATCGTCGTCATCCGCCAGTCCGGCGTCGACGGGCTGTCCCTCCGTGACCTCGCCCGACGGGTGGGCGTGAGCCACGGCGCACCGCGGAGCCACTTCGTGGACCGGCAGGCACTGCTCGACGCGCTGGCGGAGGCCGGCTTCCACCGCCTGACCAACGATGTCCGTCGCGCGGTGGCGGGGCAGCACGACGTCCGGGAGCGGTTCCTCCGCGTCGCCCGCGCCTACGTCGACTTCGCCATCGACGACTCCGCACTCATGGACCTGATGTTCCAGACCGGCGCAGGCGGTCGCCCGGAGGCCGTCTCGAGCGCCGCACGGGACCTGTTCGACGCGCTCGACAGCGCGATGGGCCCGCGGGACGGGCGCACGGACGAGGGCGCCCGCGACACGTTCAAGATGCTGTTCGCGGCCTCGATGCAGGGCATCGCCGCGCTCGTCGCCGCGCACCGGATCGCCCGCGCGGACGGGGACCGTCTCGTCGGTGACGCGATGGAGATGATGCTCGGGTCGGACCTGGCCGCCCGGACGGTCAGCGCCCGCTGACCACCGCGTCCCGCCGCATCCGCACCAGGCTCGCGCCGGTCGCTCCCGCCATCGCGACGAGGATCACCACGAGCGACACCCACGTCGGGATCTCCGGCGCCCACGAGAAGCCCTCGCCGCCGTTGAGGAAGGGCAGCTCGTTCTCGTGCAGGGCGTGCAGCACGAGCTTCACGCCGATGAACGCCAGGATGAGCGCGATCCCGTACTTCAGGTAGACCAGGCGCTCCAGCAGCCCACCGAGCAGGAAGTACAGCTGCCGCAGGCCCATCAGGGCGAAGACGTTCGCGGTGAAGACGATGAAGGCACTCTCGGTGATGCCGAAGATCGCGGGGATCGAGTCGAGCGCGAACAGCAGGTCGGTGGTGCCGATCGCGATGAGCACGATGAGGAGCGGGGTGAAGTGCTTCGCCCCGTCCTGGGACACGCGGAACTTCATGCCGTCGAACTCGTCCGTGATCCGGACGCGCCGACGGAGCAGTCGGACGAGGGCGCTGTCCTGCTGCTCCTCGTCGTCGTCCTCGCGGAGCTGCTGGATCGCGGTCCAGATCAGCCAGGCGCCGAACAGGTAGAAGATCCAGGTGAAGTCCTCGATGAGCTGCGCGCCGACCAGGATGAACACCCCGCGGAGCACCAGGGCGATGATGATGCCGAGCATCAGCACCTCCTGCTGGATCGCCTTCGGCACGCTGAAGCGCGCCATGATGATGACGAAGACGAACAGGTTGTCGATGCTCAGGCTGTACTCGGTCAGCCAGCCGGCGACGAACTGCCCCGCCGCGTCCCCGCCGGCGAAGACGAGCATGAGGACCGCGAAGACGAGCGCCAGTCCGACGTAGACGCCGACCCACGCCCCGGACTCCCGCAGGCTCGGCACGTGCGGCCGCCGAGCGACGATGAGCAGGTCGACGAGCAGGATCGCGACGAGCGCGATGATGGAGCCGACCTCGAAGACGACGGGGAGCTGGGGCATCGTCCCAGTCTGGGGCATGCGGACGGGAGGCGCGCGGCGGGCCCGCCACGTGCCTCCCGTCCGTCGCGTCCCTCGGTCAGTCCCCGCGGTCGCCGACCGCGTCGGCCGCCTGCTCGTACAGGCTGGTCGCCAGGGCGTTGAGCACCTCGTGCAGCTCGCCGCCGTGCGCGCCGTCGACGGCGCGCAGCATCGCGCCGTACCGGGCCCGGTAGTCGTCGACCACGGTCTCGCCCGCGGGCAGCAGGCGCAGCAGCGATCCGCGTCGGTCGGCGGGGTTGGGCGCACGCTCGAGCAGCCCGGCGGCCGTCATGCGGTCGATCATGTTCGTCACCGCACCCGAGGTCAGCCCGAGGTACCCCGCGACCTCGGTGGGGGTCGAGTACCCGGTGTCGCTGACGAGCACGAGCGCGCGCAGGGCGTTCTCGTGGATGCCGGCCCGTGCGCTCAGTTGCCCGATCAGGCTCGTGTGCGCGCGGACGACCGCGGCGAAGGCTGCCATGAGGTCGGCGTCGTCGTCGCTGGTGGGGGCCACGGGACCTGCTTCCGTCGAAGGGAGGACACGAGGCGTCCCCCGGTCTGGGGTAATCATACGAGTGGTCAAGTTGGCGAACAACTAACTATCTTGATGGTTGAAGCAAGTCGGCCCGAACCCCTTGCTCCCAGACTTCCCGCACCACACCGAACGAAGAGGTCCACCGTGTCCACCAAGCTCCGCACCTCCGCACTGAAGCGGATCCGTTTCGCCCCCGTGGCGCTCCTGGCCGGCATCTTCGCGGCCGTCCTGCTGTCGCTCTCGCTGACCGGCACCCTGTCCGGGTTCGCCGCGAGCATCACGAACTCGAGCAACACCGCCGCCACCGGCACCCTGGTCATGCAGGAGCAGAACGCCGGCGCGACCGTCACCTGTCTCAGCACCGACGGCGGCTCCGTCTCCACGAACGCGGCGACCTGCTCGACCATCAACAAGTTCGGCGGCAGCACGACGATGACGCCGGGCAACACCGTGAACACCGCGATCTCGATCAAGAACACCGGTACCGCGAACGCCGCGACCTTCACGCTCACCCCGGGTGCGACCTGCACGCAGTCGGCCAACGGCACCCAGAACGGCACCGCGACCGACCTCTGCGCCAAGATGAACCTCGTCATCACCTCGGGTTCGACCACCGTCTTCAGCGGTACCCTCGCCAGCTTCAAGGGCGCGCCGGCCTCGTCCTTCACGATGCCGCAGGCCCCCGCAGCCGGCGCGACCGTCCCCTTCAACTTCGCCGTGACCCTCGACCCGTCGGCCGGCAACACGTACCAGGGTCTCGCCGCCTCGGTCCCGATGACCTGGACCTTCACCGCCTGACCCCCGAGGAGCGAGCCGGCGTGACGCCCTGATCCCGCCCCGCCGGCACCGCTCCCGCACCCCGCGGCCGGCCCCCCGGCCGACCTCCCAGACCGACGCCCCCGACCGGCAGCCCCCCGTCCGGTCGGGTGACGTCACCCCCGGCGCAGCCCGACCGTCATCCCCCCGTCCGGTCGGACCGCGCCCACCCCCGGCGGCACTCGGACGCCACCACGTCCGAGTGCCGCCAC